>CBFGUO010000013.1:0-124350 GCA_965652375.1 uncultured Opitutus sp. | reverse complement strand
TGCCGGTGACGCTCGACATGATGGTGCACCACAGCGCGGCGGTGGTGCGGGCGAACCCGCCGGCGTTGATCGCGGCGGACGTGCCGTTTGGCGAGGCGCACTTCGACTTTCGGCGGGTGTTGATGGGCTGTCAGCGGCTCATGCAGGAGGCGGGGGTCGATGCGGTGAAGATCGAGGGCGGTCGCAAGCTGGCGCCGAAGGTTGCGCGGCTGGTGGAGGCGGGCGTGCCGGTGTGGGGTCACATCGGCCTCATGCCGCAGCAGGTGAAGCAGCTCGGCCGCTACAAAAAATTCGGTATCAACGATGCGGAGACGGCGGCGCTGGTGGCGGATGCGCAGGCGTTGGAGGCGGCCGGGTGTTTTGCGTTGTTGCTGGAGATGGTGAAGCCGGAGGCGGCGAAGCTCGTGACGGCGGCGGTGGAGATTCCGGTGATCGGAATCGGAGCCGGGCCGGATTGCGACGGGCAGATCCTGGTGTTCACCGACGTGCTCGGGCTCACGCCGGGTTACGTGCCGGGCTTCGTGCAGACGTTTGCCGATGCAGGCGCGGTGTTTCGGCAGGGCCTGGGCGACTACGCGGCCGCAGTGCGGGCGCGGCGGTTTCCGGGAGCATGAGCACGCTCCCGGTGGTTCAACCAAGGGCGAGCAGGACGCGGCGCGTGAGCGGCCAGCCCAGGACATAGTCCGCCGCGACGATTTGGTGCAGTGCGACGATGAACCAGAACACGGCGCGGTAGCGGCGCTTGGCGGATTTGTGACGCAGAAGGCGTTGGGCGACGTAAGCAGACGGCCAGCCCCCGGCCAACTCCAGCAGATGCAACGTGGATTCGGCGACGCGGTCGCCGCCGGCCTCGGCACGTCGTTTGTCGAGACGGTAGAACAGGAAGGTCAACAGATTGAGGGTGCCGAAAAACAGCGTCAGCCACTTCCAATGGATGGTCGCGCCGAGCTGCCCGAGGGCGGCGGACGGGGCGATGAGAAGGGCGCCCAGCAGGAGCGACTCGCGTCGGGCCCAGCGGTGCGAGCGGGTCGACGATGGCGGGGACGGAGGCCGGGCGTTCATGGAACGGGCGCGCGGGATGCGCGCCCGGCACCATTGCGGGCCACTGGCGGGCGTCAAGGCGTGGGCGGTTTTGGGGGATCAGCCTGACCGGCGCAGCCGTCGGCGGGCGATCACGACGGCGAGGACGACGGCGCCGAGCCAGAGGGCGGTGGTGGCCGGTTCGGGCACGGCGCTGGTTTCGACGACGAGGAAGTTGTCGAAGGTGGCGATGCCTGGGTTGACGATCAGATCCTGCGCGGAGCCGACGAGCAGGAAGCTGAAGGTGTCGCCTTCGGTCAGGCCCCAGCTGGTCTCCCCGGACAGCAAGTTGTAGGACTCGACCTGCGTGGGCAGGGCGGCGCCGCTGCCATCGGAATCGAAGGAGGTGGCGAGCACGCCCGTGAGGTGATCGTAGTCGAAGCGAAGCGTCACGTCGGTCGCACCACTGTTGAAGTAGGTGGAGGAGGGCCGGAAATTTTCGCCGCCGACGTAGGCGTTGAAGGAGGTTTCGACGCCGCTGAAGCTCGAGACGCCGTTGGAGTAGCGGTCGAGGGCGATGTCGCACTGGTCGATGTTGGAGCCATTGGAGCCGCCCGGTAGTTCGGCGGTGGTCGCGACGATGAAGTTGAGGTTGATCGATTGGGTGCCGCTCAGGACCATTGAATCGAGATGGGCGTAGATCGTGGCGGTCCAACTGCTCGTGGGCGAGGCGGTGCCGGAAAGCCATTGGGTAAAGATCGTGTCGTAGGTGCCGGAGCCGGCCGGCGAATCGACGGTGAAACCCAGTACGCCGGAGCTGAAGGTGAACGAACCATTGCCTTCGAGGACGGCGGGGGAACTCCAATTGGTGGAGGATGAAAAATCGCTGGAGGCGATTTGGGCGGTGCCAAGGCCGCTCGCGAGGATCAGACCGCTCGCGAACCGGAACAGGCGAACAGACGGTTTCATGGGCAGGGGGAGTGAACGCCCGGATCTTGGCGCGCCGACCGACGCCGCGCAGTCGCATCGTGGCCAGCGGCGGGAGCGGTCGGACGATATAAGGCACGGGACTTCATCCAAACAGTGCCCGCGCCCAGGGACGTTCGGCAAACGCAAGGGAGTCGTTCGGGCGTAGTGGTGAAGTGGTGACTGCGTGGAGGTCCGAGGGAGCGGCTACGGAAACGGGGTGCCTTTGGCCTTGCTTCCGGGGGCGGGGTGGCCCCTGTGGTGGGGGCATGAACTTTGCGGTCATCGGTGCAGGCGCGTGGGGGACGGCCATGGCAATCCATTTGGCGAAGATGCAGCATACGGTGACGCTGGTGCCGCGGCGTTTCGAGCAGGCCCTGGCCTTGTCGTCGGCGCGGGAGAACGCCGATTACCTGCCGGGGCTGACCTTGCCGCCCAGCCTGCAGATCGGTCACGAACTGGTGCCGGTGCTGATGGAGGCCGAGGTGGTGCTGCTGGCTTGCCCGGCGCAGGCCCTGCGGGAGACGGCGGCGCGGGTGCGCGATGCGCTGGGTCTGGCGACGCAGTTGAAACTGGTGCTGAGCTTGGCGAAGGGTCTCGAGCTGGAGACGCATTTGCGGCCCTCGGAGGTGATCGCGCAGGTCCTGCCGGGGGTGGCGGTCGGCTCGTTGACGGGGCCGACCAATGCGGCGGAAGTGGCGCAGGGCCTGCCGGCGGCGATGGTGCTGGCGGCGACGGCGTCGGCGGGCCTGCTCGAGGCGGTGCAGACGGAAATCAGCGGGGCCAGCCTGCGGGTTTACCTCAGCGACGACGTGGCGGGGGTGGAGTTTGGCGGGTGTCTGAAGAATATTTATGCGATCGCGGCGGGCATCTGCGACGGGCTCGGGTTGGGTGACAACACGCGGGCGGCGATGCTCACGCGGGCGCTCGCCGAGATGGTGCGGGTGGGGGTGGCGCTGGGTGCGCAGCGGGAGACGTTTTACGGTCTGAGCGGCTTCGGCGATCTCGTCGCCACCTGCCATGGCGACTGGAGTCGCAACCGGCAGTTTGGCGAACAGATCGGGCGGGGGGCGTCGATCGAGTCACTCCTGGCGCACCGCAAGACGGTGGTGGAAGGCTACAAGACGACGGAGTCGTTTCACGGCCTCTGCCAACAGCAGGGCATCGAGGCTCCGATCATGGCCGAAGTGTACGCCGCGCTCATCGAAGGCAAGGCCCCGGCACAGGCCCTGCGCGATTTGATGCTGCGCGAATTGAAGCGCGAATAGGAAAACCCAAGAGGCAGGGAGTCTTTTTAACCACGAATGGACACGAATGGCTTCGCCTACCGGCTACGCACTGAAACAGGTTTTGTTTCGGGTGTTGAGGTAGAGGCGGAACGGTAGTGGAGCCCATCCGTGTCCATCCGTGGTTAAGAAGTCATTTTCCAGGGTGAGTCGGGGCGGAGGGGGGCGGCGGCGCGGAGGCGGTGGAAGTAGCCGGTGACATCCTCGAGGTGGAGCATGTTGACGCGGAAGGCATCCTCGGGGAGTTGCTCGGCCATGATGAGGCCGTCCCAGCGCAGGCGCAGGCGCAGCGGTTCATCGGGTACGGGGTGGCCGGTTTCGAGTGGATCGACGCGGAGGTAGGTCTCGGTCGTCACATCGCCGCCAAAGACGGCGGGCATGGACTGGTAGGTGTCGAGTCCGGGCAGCTCGGCAAACTTACGGTGCGCGTCGGGTTCCGGTTCGCCGAAGGCGAGGGTGTGGCCCATGGGCAGGGCCTGGAGGTCGCGTTTCAACTGCTCCCATTCGGCGAGCGACATGATGTGCTCTGCACCCCAGTGGGCGACGTGGGGCAGGTAATACATGAAGCGCACCTCGTGGAAACGGGCGCCGACCTCCTCGTGGCACCAGCGCACGAGTTCGGGCAGCTCGGCGAGGTTGTCCTTGAAGGCCATCGTGATGATGTGCAGCAGCGGCGCGCCCGGCGTATCGCGCATGATGGCGGCGTAGCGGGTGAGGTTGTCGAGGAAGACCTCGTAGCGTGCGCCCTTGCGCAGTTGGCCGAAAAGCGTCGGGTCGTGGGAATCGATCGAGATGCGCACGCTGTGGGCGCCACAGGCGGCGATGGTTTGCAGGAGTTCGTCGTCGAGTTTTTTGGCGAAGTTGGTGGTGAAGCTCACCTTGCGGCGCAGCGCGGGCGGGACGAGCCGGAGAAAGGCACCGAAGGCGGGATTGAGCGAGGGCTCGTGCATGCACGACAGCCAGAAGGCGCTCTCCGGCACGAGCGGCGCGAGGGCGAGGGCGTGGGCGAAGGTCTCGGCCGGCATCTGCTTGGTGCCGCGGGTGAGCGCGTAGTCGGTGAGGCAGAAGGGGCAGCGCAGGTTGCAGTTGTTGACGATATCGCCGGCGACCAGTTCGAGCGGAAGCGGCGGCTCCACGAGTGAGCCGGAACCGCCGAGGGCATGATCGTCGACTGTGGCGGCGACCGGCAGCGGGGTGCCCGCGGCGAAGGCCTGGGCGGGGGCCCGGAGGCGGAAGGTGCCGGTGGCGGCGTCGGTGGGCACGGCGGCGTGCCACGTGGAACCGAGGGTGAGGTGTACCGTCACGGCCTCGCCCGGGCGGGCAGGGTCGTGCGCGGTGCCGGAGATCCAGCCATCGGATCCCGCGGCGATCTGGCCATTGGGTGTGGAAGCGTCCAAGTCCGCAGGAGAAAGCATGGCGACGGGGCATGTCGAGAATGGGGTGGCTCGACTTGGGGGGAATCCGACGCAGCGTGCGGGCATGAAAGCGATAGCCCTGCTTTGGCTGACCGCCCTGGTGGCGGTGGCGCACCCGATTGAGGACGCGATGGAGGCGTTTGCCGCCGCATGGGTGCGGGGCAATCCCGTGCTGGCCAGCCGCACGCAGTATTTCGAGGGAGCCTTGCAGGACGAACTCGACGGCCGGCTCACGCCCGTGACGGCGGAGTATCTGGCGGAGCGGGCGGCGTTGGCGGCGCGCGGGCTGGCGGAACTGCGGGCCATGGACGCGACGGACGCGCCGGAAACGACCCGGCGGGCGAAACGGGTGATGGAATGGCTGCTGGCGGACCACGTGCGCGAGGCGCAGTTCGCCGACTATCATTTTCCGCTCAACCAGTTCACGGGCGTGCAGCGCTACCTGGTGGGGTATATGGCGAGTTCGATGCCGATCCGACACCGGCGGGATGCGGAGAATTATGTGGCGCGGGTTGGGCAGTTCGGCGCGCTCATCGATGATGCACGCGTCGAAATGGAGCGGCGCGAAGCCAAGGGCCTGTTGCTGCCGGATTTCATTCTGCGGGCGACGATCGAACAGATGGAGCGTTTCGTGGAGCCGAGTCCCGCCGACAACCTGCTGGCAACATCATTGGCCGAGCGTCTGGATGCGATCAAAGGAGTCGGTCCGGCCGAGCGCGAGGCACTGCTGAAGGCAGTCGTGGGCCACGTCGAAACAAGCGTCTATCCGGCCTTTCGGCGCGCCGCGCGTTTGTTGGAGGCGCAGTTGGCGCAGTCGACCAGTGCCGCCGGGCTCCATCGTCTGCCGGGCGGCGATGACGCCTATCGCTCACGGTTGAGGCACTACACCAACGGTGATCTGACGCCGCGCGAGATCCATGAAATCGGCTTGGCGGAGGTGGAGCGGATCGAGGCGCAGATGGACGAAATCCTGCGCGACCAGGGTTTGGCGGACGGCGGCATCGAGCGGCGTTATCGCCAATTGGAAAAACGCCTGCAGCCGGCGGAGCCGGATCCGCGGCCGCGGTTGTTGCGGGAATATGTCGACATGGTCGAAGACGCCGTGGTGCGGTCGCAGCCCTTGTTCGACATGATGCCGCGGGCGCCGGTGGTGGTGAAGCGGGAGCCGCCCTTTTCGGAGGCCAACGCGGCGGCGCATTACTCGGTGCCGGCGGCGGACGGATCCGTGCCCGGCATCTTCTGGGTGCCGCTGCCGGGACCGGAGTTCCGCATCATCAGCCGGCGGTCGCTCGCCTATCATGAGGCGGTGCCGGGTCATCATTTTCAACTGGCGTTGCAGCAGGAGATGGCGGACCTGCCCAAGTGGTGGGCCAATCGCATCTTCGGCACGAACTCCGCGTATTCCGAAGGCTGGGCGCTGTATGCGGAGTGGCTGGCCGACGACGAAAGCTGGTATGAGGGCGACTCGATCGGGCGGCTCGGTTACCTGCACAGCGATCTCCTGCGCGCGCGTAGGTTGGTGGTGGATACAGGGCTGCACGCCTTTGGCTGGTCGCGGCAGCGAGTCATCGACTACGGCATCTCGGTGTCGGAGGCGGAGCGTTACGTGGTCTTTGCGGGCCAGGCGACCTCCTACAAGATCGGCCAGCTCACGATCCTGCGGTTACGGCGGGAGGCGGAGGCGAGGCTGGGCGAGTCGTTCAGCCTGCCGGCCTTTCACAACGTCATCCTCCGCGGCGCCAGCGCCCCGCTGGAAATCGTGCGCGACGATGTGGCGGCGTGGATCGCGGGGCGGGAGTAGCGATCTGAGCGGATTTACTTTTTACAGGAGGCCGCAGCGCAACACAGAGCCGAGAGGCAAACAGGGTTTCCAACAGAAGGAAACAAAGGGCACGAAGCCTTCCTACCGAAACCTTCGTTCTCTTCGTTGCCTTCTGTAAATTGCTTCAGGCTGCGGGCTCTGTTCTCCTCTGCGGCCTCCTGTGAAAGCACTCGTCCTACCGCGCCAGTTGGCGGGGGACGCGGATGTGTTCGACCTCTTCCTGGACCTCGGCGGGAGGCTCGGGGGTGAAGCGGGCGATGAGCTGCGCGACGATGAAGTTGAGGACCATACCGACGGTGCCGATGCCCTCGGGGGAGATGCCCCAGAGCCAGTGCTCGGCCGTGTTTTTCTCCGGTGCGACGAACTTGAAGTAGATGATGTAGGCGGCGGTGAAAATGATGCCGACGACCATGCCGGTGACCGCGCCTTCACGGTTCATCTTTTTCTGGAAGATGCCCATGAGGATGGCGGGGAAGAAGGAGGCGGCGGCGAGGCCGAAGGCGAAGGCCACGACCTGGGCGACGAAGCCGGGCGGGTTGATGCCGAAGTAGGCGGCGATGATGACGGCGGCGGCCGCGGCGACGCGGGCGCAGACCAGCTCGCCTTTCTCGGTGATGTCGGGGTTGACGCAGCGTTTGACGAGGTCGTGGGCGAAGGCGGTCGAAATCACGAGCAGCAGGCCGGCGGCGGTCGATAGTGCAGCGGCGAGGGCGCCGGCGGCGACGAGGCCGATGACCCAGTTGGGCAGGCGGGCGATCTCGGGGTTGGCGAGCACGATGATGTCGCGGTCGATGGTGAGTTCGTTGCCGGCCCAGCCCTTGGCGGCGACCATGGCCTGGAAGTCCGGGGCGGTGTTCTTGTCATTGTAATACTGGATGCGGCCGTCGCCGTTCTTGTCCTCGAACTCCAGCAGTCCGGTCTTCTCCCAGTTCTTGAACCAGCCGGGCATTTCACTGTAGGTCGCGTTGTCCACGGTCTGCAGCAGGTTGGTGCGCGCGAAGGCCGCGACGGCCGGGGCGGTGGTGTAGAGAATGGCGATGAAGAGCAGGGCCCAGAAGGCCGAGAGACGGGCGCCCGAAACGCTGGGCACGGTATAAAAGCGCACGATGACATGGGGCAGGCCGGCGGTGCCGACCATGAGGGCGAGCGTGATGGCGGCCACATCGATGACCGGACGTACGCCTTCGGTGTAGGCGGCGAAGCCGAGGTCGGTGCTCAGGCCGTCAAGCTTGTCGAGCAGGCTCACCCCGGAGTCACCCAGTTCGCTGCCGAAGCCGAGTTGGGGGATGGGGGTGCCGGTCATCATGATGGCGATGAAGATCGCCGGCACCATGTAGGCAAAGATGAGCACGCAGTACTGGGCGACCTGCGTGTAGGTGATGCCCTTCATGCCGCCGAGGACGGCATAGACGAAAACAATGGTCGTGCCGATGATGACGCCCATGGTGATGTCGACCTCGAGAAAGCGCGAAAACACGATACCCACTCCGCGCATCTGACCGGCGACGTAGGTGAAGGAGACCATGATGGCGCACAGCACGGCGACCATGCGGGCGGTCTGCGAATAATAACGGTCACCCACGAAGTCCGGTACCGTGAACTTGCCGAACTTGCGCAGGTAGGGAGCCAGCAACAGCGCGAGCAGGACGTAGCCGCCGGTCCAACCCATGAGATAGACGCCGCCGTCGCGGCCCATGAATGAGATGATCCCGGCCATGGAGATGAATGACGCGGCGCTCATCCAGTCGGCCGCGGTGGCCATACCGTTGTGGATCGGTTTCACGCCGCCCCCGGAGACGTAGAACTCCTTGGTGGATCCCGCGCGCGAACGGTAGGCGATGTAGAGGTAGAGGGCGAAGGAGAGGCCTACGATGAGGTAGGTCCAAAGGGTAACGGACATGGGTGAGGGATGGAAGGAGGGGAGGGATCCGCCTTCGCCGAGGCTTCGGCGGACAAGAAGAAAGAGAAAGATCGGCGGCTCAGTCCTCGTGGACGTCGTATTGGCGATCCAGTTTGTTCATGCGCCAGACGTAGTAGGCGATGATGGCGACAAAGACGTAGATGGAGCCCTGTTGCGCCATCCAGAAACCGAGCTTGAAGCCGCCGATCCGGATGTTGTCCAAGGTATCCGCGAGGAAGATACCACAGCCGAAGGAGACGGAAGCCCACAGAACGAGGAGGGAGGCGAGCAGGCGCAGGTTGGCGCGCCAGTGTGCCCGGCGGTTTTCAGGGGTAGCCATAGGGGGAACAGCGATGGCGGGCGCGCCCGGCGCGGTCAATGGCGGAGTCGATGCCACCATCCGTCCAACAACAGAGTCGCCCTTTACCTCCGCCCAAACCGGGAACAGACTGCTCGGCATGTCGACCGAATCCCGCCCCCTCGAACGCGCCCGGCGGCTGTTGTGCCACCTGCAGGACACGATCCGTGAAACCCTCCTGGCGGCGCGGGCCCGGCAGCAGCGGCGCTTCGCCCGGGTGGCGGCGGTGACGGCAGCTGATACGATCTACCAGGTCGACCGGCTGTCGGAGGAGGCGCTGCTGGCCTGGCTGGACCAACACTGGCCGCGCGAATGGCCGGTGGAGTTGGTGATGGAGGGGCTCGACGAAGCCTGCGCCTTTCCGCGCGGCACGCCGCTGCGGGAGACGCGGTGGAAACTGATCATCGATCCGGTCGACGGCACCCGCGGCCTCATGCACGACAAGCGCAGTGCCTGGGCCCTGGCCGGACTGGCGCCGCAGCGCGGACGACGCAGCCACCTGGGCGACATCGTGGTGGCGGCGATGAGCGAATTGCCGGTGTCGAAGCAGTGGCGGGTCGACCAGTTCAGCGCGGTGGCGGGGTCGGGTCGCGTGGTGTCGCGCTCGCTCGACGTGCGCACCGGCCGCTGGTCGCGGCTGAACCTGGCACGCTCGACGGCTACGGATTTTCAGCACGGCTTCGCGACCGTCTCGCGTTTTTTTCCCGGGGCCAAGGTGTGGCTCAGCGAGTTCGAGGAACGCCTGTGGCGGGAGTTGGGCGAATTGAAGGCGGGCGAAGCGACGCCGGCGATTTTTGAAGACCAATACATCTCCTGCGGCGGCCAGCTGGCGGAGTTGTTGTATGGTCACGATCTGATGGTGCTCGACCTGCGCCCGCAGGCGTTTGCGGCGCTGGGCATGGGTGCCGAGGCGCTCAGCAGTCATCCGTATGACTTGTGCACCGAACTGATCCTGCGCGAAGCCGGCGGGGTGGTGGAACGGCCTACCGGCGGACGCCTGCGGGATCCGCTCGATACGACCAGCCCGGTGGCGTGGGCGGCCTACGCCAACCCGGCGCTGGCCCGACGGGTGCGGCCGGTGGTGAAGCGGGTGCTGGCGGGGATGGGCGGGTAGACGGCGGTTTCGAGAACGAGGGAGCCGGGAAGGGACTTGGCCGGTGAGTTTCTCCGTGTAGGGCTGCCGCTTGCCGGCATGCCGCACCTGCCTCTCGGTCTCACGATTCGACACCACTCCACTGCGGCGTGCCGACAAGCGGCAGCCCTACAAGCACGAGGTTACGCCTCAGCCGCCGTAGCCCCAGGTGCCGAGGGGTTGGGTGTCATCGAGGGCGGTCCAGGGGGAGTCGACGTCGGGCAGCCAGGTGTAACGGACGCGGTGGTGTTTGAGAAAATCGACGACCGTGTGATACCCGGCGATGGCGTCGGCGCAGACCCAGAGGGCGACATAGGATTTCTCGCGATCGAAATCCGGCGAGTTCACGAGGTCGTGCAGGACGCCGCCCGGGGCGACCGCGGCGGCGATGGTGCCGGCGTCGCTTTCGCGGGTGTAGCGGGGACGCTCGACCACGCGGCGATCGGCCAGGCGCACCTTGATGAGCTGGGCACTGAAGTAGGGTTCGCTGAAGGGCGCGATGCGGTCGCCGGTGAGCAGGAAGGGGCGGGCGGCGAGCCCGTCGAGGGAGATGGCGCGCTGCAGTTCGCTGTCCTCAGTGAGGCGCGCGAGCTCCGCCTTGCGCTGCTCGGCCTCGTCGCGCAGCCGCTCGCGTTCGGCCCGGGCACGTTCGAGGGCGGCGGCGAGGGCATCGATGTCGAGTTGAAGCAGGTCCTGCAGCCGACGTATCAATTGCTCGAGTTCCTCAACGCTGAGGTTGAGGCGGTTCCGTTCGGCGGTGGCTTCGTTGATCAGACGCGCGAGGTTTTCGTCGGAGAGATCAAAGCGGGCGAGCAGCGCTTCGATGCGGTCCACGCCGGTGCGGGCGGATTGCAGGGCGGTGTCGGCGCGGGTGTGGCGCTGCAGGAGGTCGGCGTAGATCTCGGCGCGCGGACGGGCCGCGGGTTCGTCGGCGGCGACCAGCAGGCCGGTGGAGAGCGCAAAGGCGGCGAAGGTCTGGACCCGGCGGCGTTTCATGGTGCGGGTGGCTCCTCGGGTTGCAGATTGAGGCGATCGGCGAGGTTTTCGAGGGCGCGAAGCTGAGCCTCGACCTTGTGGGTGTCGCGCTCGAGTTGGCGTACGGCCTCCTCGATGACGGCCGGATCCGGATCACGGTCCACGATGGGCTGTTCCTGGTCGAGCGTCTTGCCCTCCATGGCGGCGAGCAGGAACAGGCTCGCGCTGAGGGCGAAGAAGAGATCCGCCATGCAGATGAGGTTACGGAATTTTTGCGGGACGGCCATGGGGGCGGCGATGTCGGAGGTCGGATGTCAGAGGTCGGAGGTCAGAGGTCAGATGTCGGATGTCGGATGTCGGAGGTCGGAGGTCAGGTGTCGGAGGTTGGCGGCAGGTAGGGTGCGATGGGGGCGTCTTCTTCGAGCGGGAAATCGGTGTGGGCGATGCTGCGGCCGTCGGCGGCGCGGCGGTCGGTGATGTGGTTTTGCACGAGGGGTTTGATCTCGGCGAAGGAGTCGCGGACCCAGCCGCCGGGGCGCACGGCGATGGCCACGTAACCGAGGCGGTCGATCTCGCCGAGCAGCCAGTCGCGGTGTTCGTAGAGCTGGCTGATCGGGATGCGGCGGTTGGCCGGGTGGACGATGATTTCGCCGGCCAGGCATTCGATGAGCACGTATTGGCCGGTGTATCCGCCGAACAGGGACGAGCGGGCGGCGCGGGCGCGATCCTCGGCGCGGTCGAGTTCGGCGAGGCGTTGGCGGGCGGCGGCGATGTCGGCGAGGAGTTTTTCGAGTCGATCGAGATCCTGCTGCTGGGCTTCGAGCGTGCGGTGGCGCGCGAGCAGGGCGGCGATCTCGTCCTGGAGGCGGGCCAGGCGGGCGGCGTTCTGGAGGCGGCGGAGTTTTTCGGCGGCCTCGCGTTCGCGTTCGTCGAGGCGGTAGGCGTCGAAGGCGCTGGCGGCGACGGCCTCTTCGAGCGCGAGAAATTCGTTGGTGAGGGTGGGCTTATTGCCGCCGAATTCATAGACGAAGAGGGCGGCGCCGAGCAGGCAGCAGAGCAGCGGGATCGAGACCAGGCCGATCTCGGGCTGGGCGGGGGTGGGCGTGCCGGGGTGGGCGGCGCGGTGCTTACGCCTTCGGGTCATGCGGTGACGGGGCAGCCGGACGTTCGGTGACGGTGAAGGACTTGGGACGGTTGAGCAGGTCGTGGGTGTGGCGGTGAGCGGCATCGGCCTGCTCCTGAAGAGCCGCGAGGGCGTCCTGCTGGGCGGTGGCGGCCAGCTTCAGTTGGGCGGCGACGTCCTCGGCGGCGGTGGCGACGATTTTGCCGAGTTCGTCGTGGCCGGACTCGGTGGTGTCGCGGAGGTCGCGGGTGGCGGCGAGCAGGGCGTCGCGAAGATCGCCATGGGTTGTCGTGATGGCGTCGCGCAGTCCGGTTTGGCCGGTCGTGATGGTTTCCCGCAGGCTGGTCTGGGCGGTGGCTGCCTGCTGGCGGGCCGATTCGAGGCCGGCCGCGATCTCGGCCAGGGCGGCGAGTTGTTTTTCGCGCGCGGCGGCGTCGGCGGTCTGGGCGGCTTCGGATTGGGCGGCGAGAGTCGTCGCCTGGGCTTCGAGGGCGGCCAGTTTGACGAGTTGTTCGCGGGCGGCGGTGGCGGCCTGTTCGGAGGCGGCCACGAGGGCGGCGAGTTGCGGCGAGAGGTCGGGCGGGGCGGGCGGCGGTTCGGCGGATTGGGCGGCGAGCTTCGCGGTGGTGGCGTCGAGGCCGGCGATGGCGGCGGTGAGTTTTTCGTTGGTGGCGCCGAGGGCGGAGAGGTCGGCAGCGATGCCGCCGAGTTTGGCGCGGAAGTAGCCGATGAGTTCGGCGGGATCGATGCCGAGTTCGTCCAGCCAGACGCGGGGATCGTTGGAGGCGGGAACGGGAGAGGTACCGGTGGCGTCGAGGCCGAGGAGCTGGTCCTCGACAAAGCGGTCGAGTTTTACGAGCAGCGATTGTTCGGAGCGGCGCAGGAGGCTTTGGGCAATGGAGAGGGCGATGGTGAGGGCGAGCGCGAGCAGCGTGGTGTCGAAGGCCGTGCCGATGGCATTGGCGAAGGAGTCGGTGCTGTCCTCGCCCTGGAGGACGAAGTTGTTGTAGAGGCCGCCGGAGAGGCCGAGCACGGTGCCGAAGAAGCCGGCGAGCGGAAGCAGGCCGATGACGTCGGACGGGAGCACATAGCTTTCGTTGAGCGCCTGGTTGTCTTCATCGGAGAGGTCGCGGGCGGCGTCGCGGCAGAAGGATGGCGAGTGGCTGGCGGCCATCTTGGCGACCGCGGCGATGCGCCGGCGGACCCAGGTGCCGGCGGCATCGGGATAGTCCTGCCATTGCGCGCCGCTGAGATCGGCCTGCTCGCGGGACAGGCGGCGGGTTTTGCGGATGAGAATATCGGCCCCGAAGATAAACATCGCGATGCTGAGCCACTGCACGAAGCTGCGCTCGAAAAGGAAGGCGCGGAACCAGGCGTTGTCGGGGAGCGTGAAGGTCAGAACGAGGAACAGCGCGAGCGTGGCGCCGACGGCCACCAGGGCGGAGGAAAGCAGGGATCTCATGGAGGAAGGGAACGGGCAGGGTAGGGAGCGGCAGTGTTTGCGGGGAGCAACAAGGCAGCAAGCGATAAGCCTGCGGTTGCGCTCCGCGCGTGCAGCGGCGTAGGTAAGCGAATACTAGACCGTTTTGAACACCGCCGAGCCCGACATCCCGCTGTTTCCTGAATACGATAATCCGACGCCGCCGTTTTGGGACCGTCACGGCCATTGGTTGGCGCCGGCCGGGGTGTTTGCGCTCATGGTGCTGTTGACGGTGGTGGCGTTTCCGCCCTTCGAGGCGCCGGAGGCGGCTTACGCGTGCCTGGCCCCGGCGATCCTGTGGGCCTACCGGCGGCCGGGGCTGCGGTTGTTTGCGGCCGTGACGATCGGCGCACAGGTGGTGGCGTGGTACATCCTGTTGTGGTGGCTGCATCATGCCACCTGGGCGGGCTGGGTGGTCTTGCCGCCGATCGTGGGAGCCTGGGTTGGGTCGTGGTTCCTCGCGGTGTGGTGGCTGGTGCCACGACTGCGCGGGCAGCCGACGATGGTGCGGTTGCTGGGGGTGCTGGGGTTGGCGGGGGCGTGGGTGATCGTGGAGTGGACCCGCACGTGGCTGTTGACCGGGTTTCCGTGGCTGCCATTGGCGGCGAGTCAGTGGGAGCGGTCCTCGATTCTGCAGATCGCGTCCTACTCGGGTGCCATGGGCATCTCCTTCGTGCTGGTGCTGATGAATCTGGGCTTCGCGGCGTATGGGCACCGCCTGTTTTTCGAGAAGGAGCTGAAGGGACTGAGGAAGCGCAGTCAGGAGTTTTTCCTGGCGGTGTTTGGTCTGCTCGTGTGCCTGAGCGTGCACGTCTCGGAGTCGGTGAACCGTTATCATTTCCACCAGGACGTGGGGAAAATCGGCTTCGTGCAGCCCGATGTGCCGCAGGAGGTGAAGTGGGATCCGAGCCAAGGGCCGGCGATCGTGGAGACGCTGCAGCAGGCGACGGCCACGGTGGCGCGGCGCAATCCGGATCTGATTCTCTGGCCGGAGGCGGTGACGCCGTGGGCGGTGCGGGGGGATCCCACGGTGCAGGATTTCGTGGAAAACGTGGCCCGGGAGGCCGAGGCACCGTTGTTGCTCGGTTCGATCGCCAGGGAACCGGCCGCCACGGGGGTGGACGGCGAGGAGCACTGGTACAACGGCGCGTTCATGGTGGATCCCGTGCTGGGAGTGGAGGCGGAGTATTATCGGAAGCGCCACCTGGTGCCGTTTGGCGAATACGTGCCCTTACGACCGGTGTTGGGTTGGCTCGACAAAGTCGTGCCCTTGCCGGGTGACTTTGAGGAAGGCGACTCGCCGCGGCCGCTGTTGTTCAATGCCAACGAGGTGACTTTGGCGGCGGGACCGCTGATCTGCTACGAGGACACGTATCCGGACCTCGCCCGGGCGAGCGTGCGGGCGGGGGCCGACCTGTTGGTGGTGTTGACCAACAACGGCTGGTTCGGACGCGGCGGCGCGGCCGAACAGCACGCGGCGCACAGCGTGCTGCGGGCGGTGGAGACGCGCCGGCCGGTGCTGCGGATCGGCAACGCGGGTTGGAGCGGCTGGATCGATGAGTTCGGCGTGGTGCGGGCGGTATTGCGCAAGGTTCAACGGACGGGCGCCGACGGCAAAGTGCGGACGGTGGTGTCGACCAAAGTTGAGGACGTGGAGGGTTCCATCTACTTCCGCGGCTCGGCGACCGTGGACCTACAGCGCGATGTGCGATGGATCGGCCGGCAGAGTTTTTATGTGCGGCACGGCGACTGGTTCGTGCTGGTTTCGTTGGGCCTGTTCGTCGCCGCGGTGCTGGTGGTGCGGAACAAGGTGCCGGAGGAGGAGCCGACGGGCGAAGCGGTGGTCGTGGTCGACTGAGGAAAGGGGTATGTCGTCCCTTATTCAGTCGCGGGCGGGGCGGTGACGCGCTGCAGGCCGGCAATGGCTTCGGCGTGGTCGGGGTGGTCGGCGAGGGCGGTGCGGAAATGGGTGGCGGCGGCCTCCTTGTTGCCGCGTTTTTCGGCGACGAGACCGAGTTCGACCTCACCGAGCCAAGGTACGCGGGCATGGACCTTGCGGGCGTAGCGTTCGGCCTTGTCGGCGCTGCCGCCGGCGATGGGCGGAGCATTGAGGTAGTAGCGGCACAGGCCGATCCAGCCGGTGAGGTGGTTGGGATCGATTTCGACGGAGCGCTCGTAGGCCTGGAGCATCTTTGCGGCGACGAAACCCTGCGCCATGAAGTTTACCTGCCCGATGCGCACAGCGAGGGCGGCGGCGTAGTCGGTGTGAAGAGAAGCGTCGGCGGGGGCGGCTTCGAGCGCCTTTTCGTAGAGTGCGACCGCCTGTTTGGCGTCGCCGTCGGCGAGGGCGGCGGCGGCCTGCTGGCGCAGGGAATCGGCGGCGGTGAGGAGCGAGGAGGTGAGGACGAGGAGGAGGAGGGAGCGGAGCATGGGGGTGGTGGGTTGGGGGATTTGTCACCTATTGGGTGACAAGTCCGGAGGAGGTTCAGGAGGAATGGAGGATGGTGGTGGGGGGCGTGCGGGCGGCGCGGTGGGCGAGGGGAAGGGCGGTGAGCAGAGCGGTGATGGCGAGGGTGGCGAGGAGGGCGAGGTAGGTGAGCGGATCGGCGGTGCCGATGCCGTAGAGTTGGCTGCGCAAGGTGTGGGTCAGCGGCAGGGACAGGAGGAGTCCGGCAGTGAGTCCCCCGGCGACGAGGCGCCCGACCCGGGCCAGGATGAGGCGGCGAATGCCGGTCGGGGTGGCGCCGAGGGCGAGGCGGATGCCGATCTCGGGTAAGGTGAGGGCAAGGGTGAAGCGGAGGCTGGCGTAGAGGCCGAAGGCAGAAAGGGAGAGGGCGAACAGGGCGAAGCCGCCGAGGAGCCAGGTTTGCAGACGTTGCAGGGTGGTGCCTTGGGCGATGGCCTCTTCGAGGGGTTGGAGATCGACGGGCAGGGTGGGGTCGGCGGCGCGGAGGGCGGTACGAACCGCGGGCGCCGCGGACGAGCGGTCGACGCGCACCAGCAGGGTGGAGAAGAACCACGGCATCTGGGTCTGCGGCACGTAGACCTGCGGCGGCGGGGGATCGGCGAGCGCACTTTGCCGGGTGTCGGCGACAACGCCGACGATCTCGCGGTAGATCGGACCCATCCACGGGATGATCATGATGCGTTGGCCGAGGGGGTTCCGGTCGGGAAAGAGGCGTCGCGCATAGGTTTCGTTGATGATCGCGACGGGGGCGCCCCCGGCGTTGTCGTGTTCATCGAACAGGCGGCCGCGCTGCAGGGGGAGGCGCAGGGTGCTGAAAAAGTCGGGGCTGACCGGTGCATAAACGGCGTCGAGGGCCGAGGCGGCGTCGGTGGCCGTGCCCTCGCGCCAGCTCGGGTAGGTGAGGGTGATGCCGGTAAGGGGGCTGCTGGCGTTGACTGCGGCCGAGCGGACGCCGGGAACGCGCTTCACCTCGTCGATGAGGCGCGTGTAATAGCGGGCGAGGTCGACGTTGGTTTCGTAGCGGGTTTGGGGCGGCGCGAGGCGGACGAGCAGGACGTTGCCCGCATCGAACCCGGGGGGCACGGCCTGGAGGCGCGCGAGGCTGCGCATGAGCAGGAGCGCGGCCGCGAGCACCGCGACGGTGAGGGCGATCTGACCGGAAACCAGTACCGCCTGCCAGCGACGGGTGGCGGGGTGGGTGGCTCCGCGCGACGCGCCCTCCTTGAGCCACTGATTGACGTCGGCGCGAGCGAGGCTCCAGGCCGGCAGAATCGCGCAGAGCGAGGCGCAGAGGAGTGCGGCGGCGAGGCCGACGCCGATGGCGGCCGGTTGCAGTGCGACCTCATGGGCACGAGGCAGGAGGGCCGGTGGAATGTGACGGGCGACGGCGGGCAGGGCGATGGCAGCGAGGCCCGTACCCAGGAGTCCGCCGCCGAGCGCGAGCAGCAGGCTCTCGGCGGCCACGACGCGGGCGAGGCGGGATGCGGTGGCGCCGAGAGCGAGGCGGATGCCGAGTTCCGGCAGCTTGGCGAGGGCGCGGGCGAGGAGAAGGTTGGCGAGATTGGCGCAGACGATGAGCAGGACGAGACCCACGGTAGCGAGAAGGAGCAGCAGGCCGGCGCGCAGGGCGGTGACGCGCTGCGCGAGCAGCGAACGGGTGGTGGCGCTCCAGTCCCGGTTGGAATCGGGGTATTCGCGGGCGAGGTCGCGGGAAAGGGTCTCGATCTCGGCAGCGGCACCGGCGGGGGTGGCGCCGGGGGCGAGTCGGCCGATGGCGGACCAGTAGCGGGAGTCGCGGGCGAAGTATTCGGGCGACTCGGCGGGAAAGGGCAGCCAGGCGTCGACGAAAGGGGGTTCGCGGAAGGTGGCCGGCATGACGCCGACCACCGTGTGAGGCACGTCGTCGAGGACGATGGTCGTATTCAGAATATCGGCACGGCGGTTGAAGTACCGTTCCCAGGCGGCATCGCTGAGGATGACGGTGCGCGGGGCCGAGAAGGAGAACTCGTCGGCGGCGAAAAGGCGGCCGAGTTGCGGCTCGGGACGCAGGGCGTCGAAGAGGCCGCCGGTGACGAGGCAGGTGACCCATTGGGCCGGGTCGCCGGTGGCCGGGGTGAAGGCCGCGAAGTTGGGGCGATAGCCGCCGAGGGCGCTGAAGCTGGTGGTGCGATCCTGAAAGTCGCGCAGGTCGGTGGCGGAGACGCCTTCCTGATCAATGGCCTTGGCGGGGTTGAGCGCGCGCAGGATGACGAGTTGTTCCGGCTGCGGGTAGGGAAGCGGCTGGAGGATGATGGAATGGAAAAGTGAATACGCCGTGATGGTGGCGCCGAGGCCGACGGCGAGCAGCAGCGTGGCGAGGGTGGTGAAGGCGGGGGCGCGGCGGAGCTGGCGCAGGGCGGTGTGCAGGTCGTGCAGGACGGCGGCGTTCATGGGGCCGCATAATGGACCGTGACGGAGCAGGGCGCATGGGCCGGAGGTCATGGCCGAAGGTCATGGTGCCTCGGGTTGGGGCGGTGGCGGCGACAGCGGATTCTTTATTCTTTCACTTTCTTCTTTATCCCCGATGGGAACGGGGCAGGCGCATTCCGGCGCACGAGGAGAAAGATAAAGATAAAGAATAAAGAGAAAGATTGGCCTTTAGATCAGCCCCAGTTCCCGTGCGCGGAGAGCGGCCTGGGTGCGGTCGAGGACGCCGAGTTTACCGAGGACGTTGCTCATGTGGTTCTTGACCGTGCCTTCGGCGATGCCGAGGCGGGAGGCAATTTCCTTGTTGCTGTGGCCGGTGGCGAGATGGCTGAGCACATCGAGTTCGCGGGAGGAGAGCGGCTCGGTGAGCGGCTGGGGCGCGGCGCGGCGGGTTTCCTGGCTGGCGAGCCGCGAAAAGTGATGGAGGAGCTTGGCGGTGACCGAGGGTTCGATGAAGGACTGGCCGGCGGCGGTGAGTTCGATGGCTTCGACGACGCGATCGGAAGGGGAGGCTTTGAGCAGGTAGCCGACGGCGCCGGCACTGAGGGCGGCGTAGACCTCTTCGTCGTCCTCGAAGGTGGTCAGCACGATCACGCGGATGTGGGGCATCTCGGCGATGAGGCGGCGGGTGGCTTCGACGCCATTGAGCCGCGGCATGCGCAGATCCATGAGAACGATGTCGGGTCGGTGAACGCGGGCGGCGGCGAGCGCCTGTTCGCCGTCGGCGGCCTCGGCTACGATCTCGAGGTGGTTGCGTTGTTCGAGCAGGATGCGCAGGCCCTCGCGGAAGAGCGCCTGGTCGTCGACGAGGAGGAGGCGGATGGGCGAGACGGGCCGGGCGTTCATGCGGGCAGTTCGACGGAGAGGGAGAAGCCGCCGTCGGGTCGGGGGCCGGCCAGCACCTGGCCGCCGAGCAGGCCGATGCGTTCGCGCATGCCGCGCAGGCCGAAACCGGTGTTGGCGGTGGACGGAATGTCGGCGTTCGAGCAGCCGTGACCATCGTCCTGCACGAGCAGGCGGATGCGAGCGGTGTCGGTGAAATCGAGGTGCAGGCGGGCCTGGCGGGCACGGGCGTGTTTGCGCACGTTGGTGAGGCCTTCCTGCGCCGCACGGAAGAGGGCGTGCTCGGCGGCCGAGGAAAGGTCGCGCGGGGTGCCGGTCACGGTGACCTCGACATCGAGGACCTGGCTGGCGTCGCGGGTGAGGGCGCGGATGGCGTCGGCGAGCGGCGGGCGTTGTTCGTCGGTGCGGAGGGCGCCCACGGAGCGGCGGACATCGTCGAGGGCTTCGCGGCTGAGGCGGGCGGCCTTTTCGATGGCGGATGCGGCCTTGACGGGATCCTTGTCGACGACGGCGCGGGCGGCTTCGAGCTGGACGTTGATGACGGTGAGGTAGTGTCCGACGCCGTCATGGATTTCGCGGGCGACGCGATTGCGTTCGCGCGTGGTGGCGAGTTCCTCGGTCTGCGCGGCCTGGGCGCGGAGCTGTTCATTGGCGGCCTCGAGTTTTTCGGTGAGTTGGACGGCTTGCTCGCGAGCCAGCAGGGCGCTCTTGGTGACGAAGGAGAAAACCAGGGTGAACAGGTAGGCCGGGCTGTAGGAGACGAGGGCCTGTTTGAAACTGTCGACTCCGTAGTGCAGCCAGAAGAGGGAGCACGAGGAGAGGTATAGGGCGATGCCGCCGAGGAGGGCCCACTGCCAGCCGAACACGAAGACCGCCTGGCTGGCCAGCGGCAGGGCGATGATGGCGAAGAAGCCGCGCAGCGGGCTGACGTAAATCACCGTCAGGACCAGCGTGAGTTGAACCCAGTAAAGGATCGCCTGGCGGCGTGGATTTTTCTCGTCGAAATGATAGGAGAACGTACCGAGCAGGATGTAGAGGGCGCCGAAGACGAAGGTGATGACGAGTTGCCACGTTTCGCCCTCGATCCGCGGGGCGAAGGAATAGGTCAGGAACGCCCCGAGACCGGTGCCGGCGAAGGCCAGCATGCCGTAGTAATCACTTTTTTCGGGGGCGCGGTGCGGAAGTCCCATACCGGCGCAGCCTAGCAGAACGTACGCCCCGAGGAAATAGGCCGATGGTCACGGTGGCGCGGCTGGATGGACGTGACGGTTTTGTGACGTGGAATAAAATTCTGCGGCTCGACTCCGACCGCGCAATGCACTCGCCTCGCTCCGTGCCTCCCGCTTCCACCGCCCTCATTGCTGCCGCCGCCCAGGCCAATCTCGTTCTCGTTGCCCAGGGCATCGAGGCGGTGAGCCGTTTCGGCGACGACCATTACACCGTGCCGGTGGCCGGGTGTTTCAATTCGAGCGCGGGCGGTCATTTTCGGCATGCCATTGAACACTACCAAGCTTTGCTCGGGGCCTGGTCGGGAGAGGGCAGCGGACGACTGGACTACGAAAACCGGGCGCGCGATCCCTTGATCGAGACCTGTGCCGAACAGGCGATCGCGGCGTGGCGACGGATCGAGCAGGGTCTCGCGCCCCTCGCCGCCGGGACCGAAGCGGATCGCACCCTGCACATGGCGGCCGAAACCGCGGAAGGCGGCGTGCTGGTCACCTCGCTGGCGCGCGAATTGGAGTTTCTGGTCAATCACACCGTGCACCACTTCGCGTTGATTGCGGTGATCGCGCATGCGCGCGGGGTGGCGCTGCCGGCCGATTTCGGCCTGGCGCCGTCGACGCTCAAGTACCGGCAGGCTTTCGAAAAGATATGTGCACGCTGAGCTGGCTGCCCGATCGCGAGGGCTATTCGCTTTGGTTCAACCGGGACGAGCTGCACACGCGCGCCGCCGAACTCGCGCCGCGGGAGTATCGCACCCCCAGGGGCACGCTGTGGCTGGCGCCGACCGATCCCGACAGCGGCGGCACCTGGCTGATGGTGAACCAGCACGGGCTCACGGCGGCGCTGCTCAATGACTACGTCTCGTCGTGGACGCCGCCGGCAGGCCGTGCGCGGGAGAGCCGGGGCCGGCTGGCGCCGCTGGCGGCCGACGCCCGTTCGGCGCGGGAGGCGATCGCGGCGGTGCGGGCGGCCGTGCTGGAACGCACTCCGCCGTTCGATTTGGTGGTGGTGGATGCGGCGGGCCGCGTGGCGCGACTGCATTGGGACGGGGTCAGCAGCCGTCTCACCCACGACGCGCGCGTGCCGGTGACGATGACCTCGTCCTCCTTCGATTCCATCCGGGTCGCCGCGGAGCGACGGCGGGCCTTTCCGGGTTGCGGAGATCCGGCGGCGATCACGGCGTATCATCATTCCCACGACACGGAGGCGGCGGCGGAATCGGTCAACATGAGCCGCGCGGACGCGGCGACACGCAGCATCAGCCGGGTGCGGGTGGGGCCGGAGTGGATCATCTTCGACTACGAGCCGCAGAACTGGCCGGGCACCCCGCGCGTGGCGGGCGGTCGGCGGCAGTGGCGTTTGCCGCGTCAGCTCGAGCTTTCATCGGCGATGCCGGAATAGTGCGTCCCGCCGCCGGCTCTCAAACCCCGCATGAAGACGAACGTGGAAATGTCGAAGCGCCTGACGGTGACGAGCTGGGTGGCGCGGGTCGTGGCGGCGGTGATCCTGCTGCAGACCCTGTATTTCAAGTTCAGCGCCCATCCCGACTCGGTGGCGATTTTCAGCGCGGTCGGCCAGGAGCCGTGGGGACGGATCGGCTCGGGTGTCGTCGAACTGGCGGCCAGCGTGCTGCTGTTCGTGCCCGGTGGGACGGCGGTGGGCGCGGCGCTGGCCGTCGGCGTGATGAGCGGCGCGATCCTCTTTCATCTCACCCGGCTGGGTGTGGTGGTGAACGACGACGGCGGATCGCTTTTTGCGCTGGCGATCGTGGTGTGGGTGTGCGGCGCCTTTGTGCTGTGGGTGCACCGTCGGACGCTGCCCGTGATCGGAGGGAAATTCCAATGACGACGCGAACGATGCGATCGCTGCTGGTCCTGAGCGTGGGCCTGCTGCTTGCCGGCCTGACGCGGGCGGATGAAGTGTACACCAACTGGCGCGGGCTCGCGATCAAGGGCTACGACGCCGTGGCCTATTTCGCCGAAGGCAAGCCGGTTGAAGGCGACCGTGATTTCGAATACGAATGGCGCGGGGCGACCTGGCGTTTCGCGAGCGCGGAGAACCGTGACCGGTTTGCGGCCGATCCGGAAAACTATGCGCCGCAATATGGTGGCTTCTGTGCTTGGGCGGTGGCGGAGGGCAAGACGGCACCGATCGATCCGGAGGCCTGGCGCATCGTGGACGGGCGGCTTTACCTCAACTACTCCGCCCAGGTGCAGAAAACCTGGGAGGAGGACATTCCCGGCAACATCAAGCGTGCGAATGCAAACTGGCCCAGACTGCGCGACGAGTGAGCTGGAGCCCCGGGCGGCATCGGCCGCGGGCGGGAGCGAGTGCGGCGTAACCCCCGGCTGGCGGCGGTGGCGGCTGGCGGTGTCGACGTGGACGCGGTGGACGCATTGGGAGTATTGGCCGGTGTGGGCGATTTATCCGCCGGTGGTGCTGTATTGTCTCTGGCTGGCGGTGCGGCATCGCGGAGCGATGTTGTTCACGGCGGTCAATCCGGGCATGCCTGCGGCCGGCGGGGTGGTGGGGTTTTCCAAGGCGGCGATCCTGCGCGGGCTGGCGGGCGCGGGTGACGCGGTCGCCACCTGGATGCTCATCGAACCGGGGCCGGAGGCGGTGCGCGCCGCAGCGGTGCGGTGTTTCATGGCGGAGCACGGGCTGGGTTTTCCGATCGTATTGAAACCGGACCGCGGTGAGCGCGGCAGCGGGGTGGTGATCGCGCGTGATGCGGCGGCGGTGGGAGCGGCGCTGCGCGGCGAAGCCGGGTCGGTGATCGCGCAGGCGTATGTGCCGGGGATCGAGTGGGGGGTGTTTTACGTGCGGCGGCCCGGGGCGCAGCGCGGGGAGATTTTTGCGATCACCGACAAGCGCCTGGTGCACGTGACCGGCGACGGGCGGAGTACGTTGGAACGGTTGATCCTGAGCGATGCGCGGGCGGTCGGGATGGCGCGGTTCTTTCTGCGGCAGTTTGCGGGCCGGCTGAACGAGGTGCCGGCGGTGGGCGAGCCGGTGGCCTTGAGCGAACTGGGCACGCATTGCCGCGGCGCCTTGTTCCTGGATGGCGGGGATCAGGTGACGCCGGAGCTGACGGCGGCGGTGGATGCGGTGAGCCGGCGCTACGACGGATTTCATTTTGGCCGCTATGATCTGCGTGCGGAATCGGTCGAGGCGATGCGGGCGGGACGGTTCAAGGTGATCGAGTTGAACGGTGTCACCTCGGAGGCGACGAGCATGTATGATCCGCGGCATCCGGTGTGGCATGGCTGGCGGACCTTGTGCCGGCAATGGCGGCTGGCCTTCGAGATCGGGGCGGCCAATCGGCGGGCGGGGGCGCGGGTGTGGACTTGGAAAGAACTGCGGCAAGTGCTGCGCGAGCATCGTAACGCATGATCACGCCCGCCCCGATCTCGCCGCTCCCGCTCGACGCGGAAACCGATCGCTACCGGATGCGCCTGGCGAGCACGCCGGCGGACATCGAGGCGGCGCAGCGGCTGCGTTTTGCGGTGTTCAATCTGGAACTGCACGAAGGCCTCGTGGAGTCGTATGCAACGGGCCGCGACCAGGATCAGTTCGACGCGGTGTGCGATCACCTGCTGGTGAGCGATCGCGAGACCGGGGCGGTGGTGGGCACGTATCGCATGCAGACCGGGGCGAGCGCGGCGCGGCATCACGGCTATTACAGTGCGACGGAGTTTGATCTCACGCCGATGGAGCCGGCGCGGCCGCAGATTCTCGAATTGGGTCGCGCCTGCGTGGCGGAGGGACATCGCAATCAGACCGTGTTGGGCCTGTTGTGGAAAGGCATCGCGCGCTACGCCCGGGCGCACGGAGCCCGTTATCTGGTGGGGTGCAGTTCCATCACCTCGCAGGACGCCGCGGGTGGCATGGGCACCTACGAACAGCTGGCCAAACGGGCGCTGGTCGAGGAACGCTGGCGCACCCTGCCGCTGCCGGCCTGGCGTTGCGGGGTGCCGGCGGGGGAGCCCTTGAAGGTGCCGAAGCTGATGGCGGCCTACCTGGCGCTGGGGGCGCGGATCTGCGGCGAGCCCTCGCTCGACCGCGAGTTTGGCACGATCGTGTTTCTGACCTGGCTCGACCTCGAATCGCTGCCGCTGCGGGTGCTGCGAAAATACCTCGCCTGAAGAGGCGGAATCGCCGTGATGGGCGATCCGCATGGCCCCTGTCGGATCGCAGCCCCCGTCTCCTCCCATTCCCTGGCGCTGGTCGTGGCGCGGGTGCTGGCGGATCGGGCGGATGTTGCTCGGGGCGGCAGGTAGCGCCGTGGATTTCATGGTCATGGCGCGGGCGGAGCGGGCGAGCGTGGCGGGACGGGCGCGGTGGCTGCAACGGGCGTGTCAGCGGGCGCTGCGGGCCTTGCGGGTGGAGGTGGACTCGAGCCGGATCGAGCCGCCGCACGGCGTCATGTTGGCGCCGAACCACGTGAGTTATCTGGACATCGTCGTGCTGGCGTCACTGGCGCCGACGGTGTTCGTCGCCAAGGCGGAGGTGCAGGGGTGGCCACTGTTTGGCTGGTTTGCGCGACGGGGGGGGACCCTGTTCCTGCGCCGCGAAGTGCGGGCGGACGTCGTGCGGGTGGGGCAGCAGTTGTCGCCCGTGATGGCGGAAGGGGTGAACCTGGTGGTGTTTTTGGAGGGCACGAGTACGGACGGGACGGCGGTGCGGACGTTTCGCTCGTCCATGCTGGCGCCGGCGGTGCGGGAAGCGTGGCCGGTGTGTCCGGTGGCGCTGCGCTATGGAGTGCCGGCCGGGCAGGATGCGCGGGTGAAGGTCGCCTGGTGGGGCACCATGCCGCTGGCGCCGCACGTATTGAGTTTTGCCGCCCTCGAATGGGTGAGGGCGGAAGTAAGGTGGGGGGCGGTGAGCGCAGCGGAAGGCGACCGTAAACAGGTGGCGCGGACGCTGGAGGAGGCGGTGACAGTGATGCTGGCGGGCGAAGGCGGCGCGGCCAATTAGCTGCTGAACGTAAGCCGTTCTTGTGCTGGCGAGGCAGATGCCATTGAGTCCGGCGTCCGCCTTCAATCGTCCAACCCCTTTACACGCAATGTCGTCGAATCCCCTCGACCTGACCGGAGCCAGCAACTGGGCCACGGTTTCCCGGCAACCTTTTGGTGAGACCAAGGGCGGTGAGTCCGCCGAACTCTTCACCCTGACGAACGGAAAGGGCATGCGGCTGGACATCACCAACTACGGGGCGACAATCGTGCGCTGGCTGGCGCCGGACCGGGACGGGGCGTTGGGCGACGTGGTGCTCGGCTACGACACGCTGGCGGCGTATGAGGCGGGCGGCAGCTATTTCGGCGCGGTGGTGGGGCGTTACGGCAATCGCATCGCCGGCGGCCAGTTTACGCTGGATGGCGAGACGTACACCCTGCCGACCAACAACGCGCCGGGCGGCATTCCGTGTCATCTTCACGGCGGCCCCAAGGGATTCGATCGTCGGGTGTGGCGGGCGGACGTCGCGGCCGAGGGCGAAAACGCGCGGTTGACGCTGAAGCTGACGAGTCCGGCTGGCGAGGCGGGTTATCCCGGCAATCTTGAGGCGACGGTGACCTACCTGCTCAAGGCGGAGAACACGCTGGAGGTGACCTACGGGGCGACGACGGATGCGGCGACGCCGGTCAATCTCACGCAGCACACCTATTTCAACCTCGCCGGTTCCGGGGCGATCACCGGGCACATTCTGCAGATGCAGCGGGCGTCGCGTTACCTGCCGGTCGACGAGGGGCAGATCCCGACCGGCGAGGTGGCGGAGGTGGCGGGCACGCCCTTCGACTTCCGGGCGCCGCGGCCGATCGGCGCGCGCATCGATGACTCGCATCCGCAGATCGCGATCGGGCAGGGCTACGACCATTGCTGGGCCTTCGACGAAGCGGACGGCACGCGGCAGCTGGCGGCGAAGGTGATGGAGCCGATGAGCGGCCGGGTGCTGGAGGTGTGGACGACGGAGCCGGGCGTGCAGTTCTACAGCGGGGCGTTCATCAAACCCGGCGACGCAGGCAAGGACGGAGCGGTCTATCAACCGCGTGCGGGTTTCTGCCTGGAGACGCAGCATTTCCCGGATTCACCGAACCGTCCTGAGTTTCCGGATACGGTGTTGCGTCCCGGCGAATCCTATCGCTCGGTCACCTCGTTTCGTTTCGCGACCGCGTGATTCACCCGATCGGAGGAGCCGCCCCGGATTGACCGGGCCCCCGGCGGCCCCGCCACCCTGATCCACTTGGTTTTTCCCCTCTCATGCACCTAATCGAAGTCGTATTGTTCGTTTCTGCCGTCGTCGGCGTCATCTGGCTGGGCATCTGGAAAAGCAAGGATGCCGCCTCGCATTCGGGGGCCAGCGGCTACTTTCTCGCCGGGCGCGGGCTGACGTGGTGGCTGGTGGGCTTTTCGCTCATCGCAGCCAATATTTCCACGGAGCAGTTCGTGGGCATGTCGGGCTCGTCGGCCAACTGGCTGGGCATGGCGATCGCATCCTACGAATGGATGGCGGCGATCACGCTGGTGGTGGTGGCCTTCTGGTTCCTGCCGAAGTTCCTGAAGGTCGGTCTCTACACCATTCCGGAGTTTCTGGAGTATCGCTACGGCACGCTCTCCCGCATGGTGATGGCGATTCCGGCGATCGTGACTCTGGTGTTCGTGACGACGGCATCGGTGATCTTTTCGGGCGCGAAGTTCGTGTCGGAGTACTATCACGACGTGCCGGTGCTCAACAGCCTGACGGCCTGCTGCTGGGGCATCGCGATCTTCGCGGCGGTGTATGTCTACATCGGCGGTCTGCGGGCCTGCGCCTGGACCGATCTCGTCTGGGGCTCGGCGCTGATCGTGGGCGGCCTCATCGTGGCGGTGCTGGCCTTCAACACCCTGGCGGAAAAGCCGGCGGAGGAGCTGATCCTGACGAAGGTGCAGAACTCGTCGGCGACCGTGGAGGACCTGCAGACGGCGGGTCCGTGGGAGCGTTTCATGCTGCTCAATGACGGCCAGGACGGCGAAGCCGAGGTGCGCAACGGGCCCAACCTCTCCGGTGGCAAGGTGCACATGGTGCGGCCGGTGGAGGACTCGGACATTCCGTGGACGGCGCTGCTCGTCGGCCTCTGGATTCCCAACTTTTTCTATTGGGGCCTCAATCAATACATCGTGCAGCGTACGCTCGGCGCGAAGTCACTGGCCGAAGGTCAGAAGGGCATCGTGTTCGCGGCTTTTCTCAAGCTGCTGATTCCCTTCGTGGTGGTGATCCCGGGCATCCTGGCCTTCAACCTGTTCAGCGCACAGATGGCGCTGCCGGGCGGGGGCTACGATTACGACAGCGCGTTTCCGGTGCTGGTGCGCGAGTTGGTGAAGCCGATTCCGCTCATCTCCTGGTTCGTGCTGGCGGCGCTGGCGGGTGCGGTGATCAGCTCGCTGGCCTCGATGCTCAATTCCGCGTCGACGATCGCGACGATCGATCTGTATGCGAAAGCCACCGGTGAAACCTCGGAGGAGAAACTGGTGCGCACGGGCAAGATCTTCGTGATGATCTTCGTGGTGCTGGCGGCCCTGCTGGCGCCGCAGCTCAACAAGCTCACCTCCATTTTTGCCTACATCCAGGAGTTTCAGGGCTTCATCTCGCCGGGTATCCTCGGCGTGTTCATCTTCGGCTTCTTCTCGCCGCGTACGCCGCGCTATTTCGGCTGGCTGGGCATCGCGATCAATGCGGTCGCCTACGGCGCCTTCAAGTGGGCGCTCGGTCCGTGGCTGGTTGCGAAGGGCTGGTGGTATTCGGACGAGATGGCTTTCCTCGACCGCATGGCCCTGTGCTTCTTCCTGGTGCTCGCCGTTGGGGCGATTCTGACGAAGTTGAAGCCGCTGGCGGAGCCGGTCGTGATGCCGACCAACGCGGCCATCGAGCTGAAGACCTCGCAGGGAGCCAAGCTGGCCGGTATCGGCGTGTGCGTGCTCACCGTGATTTTCTACGTGATCTTCTGGTGACGGCGGCCGCTTTGTTTGCGCCAAGGGTTGCATGACCGTGGTCGGCGACTCTTGGCTGGAGGGCTATGCAGATTGATTTTCCCTCCCGCACCTTCGGCGGCTACATCTTCGACCTCGACGGCACGCTCATCGACTCCATGCCGGTGCACTACCGCGCGTGGGACCTCGCCATGCGCGAGGTGGGCATGCCGGGGCAGCTGGACGAAGACTTTTTCTACAGCCTCGGCGGCGTGCCGACGGTGCGGGTGGCGGCGCTCACCGCGGCACACTACGGGCTGACGATCGACGCCGAGGCGGTGGCGCATCGCAAGGAGATGCTGTACCTGGATTGCCTGGCGGAGGTGACGGTGATCGAGCCGGTGGTGGCCTTCGCCCGTCGGGTCGCGGAGACGGCACCGGTGGCGATCGCGACCGGGGGTGCGCCCGTGATCGCGCATCCCGCGCTGCGGGCGTCGGGGTTGGACAGCCTGTTCGAGATCGTCGTGACGCCGGAGGACGTGGCGCCCGGCCGCGGGAAGCCGGCGCCCGACATGTTCCTGGAGGCCGCCCGGCGGATGGGCGTGGCGCCGGAGAACTGCGTCGTGTTCGAGGATGCCGAACCGGGCGTGCGGGCGGCGGAAGCGGCGGGCATGGCCGTGGTGCGCGTACCGAGCCGCACCTAGGGCGCATAGTTCACACTTCGATCGTAAATTACTCACACCCCGTCGTTGTAGGTCTGCCGCTTGGCGACATGCCGCTGGCTGACGGTGGGCTGAGAGGCAGGTGCGGCATGCCGGCAAGCGGCAGCCCTACAGTGTGAAATATCCGGGCCGGGCGGGGCGCAAAGGACGCGTCGTATTTGGCTTTTGTGGCGGTGCTGAATGGTGTTGGTTTCGCGCCGATGAATCTGCGCGACCTCGTGAATCCCAGTGTGCTGACCCAGCCGGTCTACGAACCGGGCCGTCCCATCGAGGACGTGGCCCGCGAGCTCGGCCTGGATCCGGCGGGGATCATCAAACTCGCCTCGAACGAGAATCCGCTCGGCGCCTCGCCGCGGGCGATCGAGGCGATGCGGCAGGCGCTGGAGGATTGCGAACTGTATCCGGACGGTGGATGCGTGGCGCTGCGCGAAGCCCTGGGTGCCCATCACGGGGTGTCGGCGGCCCAAGTGGTGGTGGGCAACGGCTCGAACGAACTGCTGGAACTGCTGGGGCATGTGTTTCTGCGGCCGGGGGACGAAGCGGTGATGGGGACACCGGCATTCATCGTGTACAAGTTGGTGACGCTGTTGTTCGGGGCTACGCCCGTGGAGGTGCCGCTGGTGGATCACCGGCACGATCTGGTCGCGATGGAGCGGGCGATCACGGAGCGGACGAAACTGGTTTTTCTGCCCTGTCCCAACAACCCCACGGGTACCTTGAATGCGGCGGAGGAGGTGCGGGCGTGGATCGCGCGGCTGCCGCAGCGGGTGGTCGTGGTGCTCGATGAAGCGTATGCGGAGTACCTGGATGAAGTGCCGGAATGGTCGGACTTGTTGGGCGGCGAGCGCCCGGTCGTGGTGTTGCGGACCTTTTCGAAAATCCACGGTCTGGCGGGACTGCGGGTGGGCTACGGCCTGACGACTCCGGAGTTCGCCGCGATGCTGCAGCGGGTCCGGCAGCCCTTCAACGTGAACGCGATCGCGCAGGCCGGGGCCTTGGCGGCGTTGCGGGATGCGGGCTGGGTGGAGCGTTGTCGCGCCTCCAATCGCGAAGGGTTGCGCCAGTTGGAGCAGGGCCTCGAGGCCCTGGGCGCGCGGTATGTGCCCTCGGTCGCCAACTTCATCCTGGTGGAGGTGGGCGATGGGCGGCGGTGTTTCGAGACGATGCAGCGAGCCGGCATGATCGTGCGTCCGGTCGGTCCCTACGGTCTGCCCGGCTGGGTGCGGGTGACAGTCGGCACCGCGGAACAGAACAGCCGTTTTCTCGAATTGCTGCAACGGTTCCTCGGGCCGGCGGGAGACCGGGCGTGAGACTCATGGGCCGGTGCGGGAGGTGCCGTTCAGGGACTGGAGCACGCGAGCGAGGAGTTCCTCGCGGCCGGGCAGGAAGAGATGTTGGTCGCGCCCCAGCGTCGCATAGGCGCGGCGAAGGAGGGCGGGCGGGGGCCGGCGCATTTCCAGCAGCCGGGCCAGATGGGCGCTCAACTCCGGGGCGTCCGGGGCGTCCAGTTCGAACTCGATGAGCGACGCCAGGGCGGGCTGGTTCAACGCGTCGAGCTCGACCGCCCGTTTCAGCACGCGTCGCGCTTGGGCCGTCGCACCGACGGCGACGAGGCGTTGGGATACGGCCACCAGGTTCTCGGCCCGCAGGTTTCCCTGGTTGAGAACATTGTTCAGGTAAAGGTCGGCCGACCCCCGATCGCCGAGGGCAAAATGGGCGATCGCTCGGAGCCCGTTGAATATCGGCGCGAGGGCGGACTCCCAGTCGGGGTGAGCAGCGAGCAGGCGGTTGGAAAGTTCAAGCGCGGCGGCGTATTGCCCGGCGACAATGCGGGCCTCGACGCGCATGAGCGCGAGGGCGCTGGCCGGGAGACCGCGGCGTTCGGCGGCAGTGCAGGCGAGATCGGCGATGGCCGGCCGTCCGGTATTGGCGGCGAAATCGCCCAGGAGCAGGACCGGCTGTTCGCCGACCGGAAAGGACTGCAGCAGCGATTCGCTTTCGGCGGCGACGGCTTCGTCGTCATCGATGCGATCAAGTTCGAAAAGCAGATCGAGGCGTGGCGCCAGTTCGTCCGGCCGATCGAGGCGCCGCAGCAGACTGACATGACGCGCCCGGGCCGTTTGGCCCGACTCCGCCAGCCACGCCACCCGCAGGTGATAGACCTCGCCGCTTTCGGGCGCCTCGACGGCCAGTTGCTCGATGAGTGCCAGCGCCAGTTCGGCGAAACCGCGCTCCCACTCGAGGCGGGCGTTCAGGATGCGTCCCTCGAGGGTGTGCTGAAGCCCGTAGGTCTGCAGGGTGGACTCGGCCTGATCAAAATTGCCCCGAAAACGGAAGGCGTTGGCGCGGGCCAGCGCCAGCCAGGTGCGTTCGGGCGGTGCAAGCTGGCCGGTCGACAGCAGGCGCGCGGTCAGCTCGATGATGACGTCATCGCGTTGGCGTTGAAACAGGAACCCAACGGTCCGGTGCAGGTAGTCCGACGGGGGTGGCTCCGGCGAATCGGCGCGGAGGCCGCCGATCAAAACGGCTTCGGCGAGATCGGGCCGCTGGGCGAAGGCGTAGATGTCGGCCAGTAGCTCCCGACCGGCGGTATGAGACGGGCTGCGGGCCAAGCCGGCCCGAAGCAGGTGAGCGGCGGACGCCAGATCGCCGCGGGCGAAAGCATCTTGGGCGTGGTGGATGAAGCTGTTGCCGCGGGCGATGCGGTAGTGGGGCCACCGGGGCGGGTAGAGGCGGTCCCACAGCGTCACCTCCTGCAGCCCGTGGCGAAAGCGATCGTTGAGAAAAAGGGCACCCGCCGCGGCGAAATAAACGACGGGGATCGCCCCGAGCAGCCAGAGGAAAGCCTTGCCGGGGACGACGCGAAAACGGCGCGAATCGCCGACGCGAAGAATGAGGACGGGCAGGGTGGTTTTCCATCCCCGCAGCACCTTCACGGCAGGCCCGAGTTTCTGGGATTCGACGCGGTGAGGAGAGCCCATGGGTTGGCACGGAATCTGCCGCCAGGGAGACACTTCTCAAGTTTTTTGCAATTGACGCCTGAAGCGCAGCGGATGAAGTCCTCTTCTGAATTGCCTTCATCCGGTCCTTCTCCTTCGTCTCGCCCTCCCAGGCGCGCGAATGCGAACGATTTACCTTTAATTTCCGAGACCGCCATCTCTTAATCCGGCTACCTAATCACCTATCAGACCACTATGAACAAGACTACCCTTTCAGCAGTCGTCGCGTCTGCGTTTATTGGGAGTTCAGCGCTTGCTGCCCCCTTCATGGCCATCGGAAGCAGCGCCGAGCTGTTTCTCACGGCCCGAGCCGGAGTCGAAATCAACGACAACGTCACGCTGGGCAGCAACTACGATCCGCCCGGTCCGGGCGGTCCGACCAATCCGGTGCGGGATGACACGATCATCGTTTTCGCGCCCGGTCTGTCGTACGAGTTCGGCAAGAATGCTCTCGTGAGTGGCGCGCTCTCCTACACCGAGACGATCAGCCGCTACAGCGACAACTCCGACTTGGATTCCGAGTTGTCCGACGTGACCTTCAATATCCGCCACAAGGACGAAAAATCGTCCACCACCGGCAAGGCCTCCTACCGCCAGCTGAATCAGAACTCGGTGGATCAACGTTCCCCGATCCTGTCGCGCCGCGATGTCTTCAACGCCGGTGTTGAGCACGAGATGGAGATGACCGCCAAGTCCTCGTTCCTCTTCGGCTTCGACTACACCGACACTGACTACGAGCAAGCCACCTTCACCGATCGTATCCGCACCGAGATTCCCCTGCGGTACTTTTACGAGCTCACGCCCAAGGTGGACATGAGCTTCAGCGTCCGCTACCGCGACGTCGATACCGAGACAGTCACTTCCGATGCGGAGGACTGGTTCTACGCCATCGGCGCCCGCGGCGAGTTCACCCCCAAGCTCAGCGGCTTCCTCCGCGTGGGTGTGACGGATCGCAGTCTCAAGAACGGGGTCGACCGGACCACCTTCGGTATGAAGTCCGACTTCCGTTACCTCTACTCCGAGAAGACCAGCCTCACCTTCGGCGTGGGCAATGACTTCGGTACCTCCGGCGCCGGCGAATCCCAGGAAAACCTGGATGCCTTCGTTGGCTTCACCTCCAACATCTCGCCGGAGTTTGCCCTGGATTCCCGCATCGCCCTCCGCCGGATCGATTACTTCACCCGCGGCACCGACACCTACATGGAAGGCAGCATCAGCGGGAACTACATCTTCAACGAGTACTTCAAGCTCCGCGGCACGTTCAACTATAAGGACAACGACAGCTCCTTGGCCGGTGGCGACTTCGACAACACGGTCTTCTCCCTGATGGCGCAGCTCCGGTATTAACGGTTGATATTGCGGCTCGATCTTAAACAAACCTGTTAGCTTGGAAGAAGGCCCCGCCGGGTCTTCTTCTTTTTTTTCCCGATGAATAGTTTAACCTGTCGTTTCCTCCTGGTGTTGGTTGTCCTCGGCGGGAAGTTGTTGGCCCAGAACGAGTCGCCTGAGCTGGGGTCCGCCCCCCCGTCGGTCAGCGGGTCCAACGACTACATCCTGCAGCCGCTCGATCTGCTTCGCGTGCGGGTCTTTCAGGAGGAGGACATGGATCGGGAGGTCCGGATTTCGCGCGACTCCGCCGTCTCACTTCCACTCATCGGGCGCGTCGATCTGAAGGGTCTGACCATCCGGGAAGCCGAAGGGCTCATCGCCGAGCTTTACAACCGTGATTACCTCGTGAACCCGCAGATTAACATCGTCGTGCAGGAGTATGCCCGGCGGACGGTCAATGTGCTCGGCTCCGTGGGCAAACCCGGTGAGGTGGAGTTTCCTCGCGAAGAAGGGCTGACGCTCCTGGACGCCATCTCGCGCGCCGGCGGTTTCGACCGGCTGGCCGACCGGCGCAAGGTGCGGCTCACGCGCAAGCAGGAGGACGGCTCGGTGGTAAATCACGTCATCAACACCGACCACATCATTCAAGGCGAGTCCACCGAACTGTGGGTTCTGCAAACGGACGATCTGATCTTCGTTCCGGAACGTCTTTTATAGGAATCGGAATTCATGAGTTCTTCTGAGAAGGAAGTTGGGCCGGGTCGCGGTGATTACAGCTATGGCTACGGCGGTTATTCGGGGTATGGGTCGTCGGGCTACGGTGAGGCGGATGGAACGGCTCATCGGAGTTTCCAGGACTACGTCCTGATCCTCCGTGAGCGGATCTGGTATATCATCGTCGTCTTCCTCGTCGTCTTTTCCTCGGCGCTGGTTTACACGACCAGCGCGACCAAGATCTACGAAGCCACGGCTACCGTACAGTTGCTGCGGGATGATCCGACCGTGATGCAGGTCGAAGACGTGGTGGATACCCAGATTCGTGGTGCCGAGGATCTGAACACCCAGGTCAAGCTCCTCGAGAGCATGAACTTGATCGAGAAGGTCGCCGACCGCCTCACGGGCGATGAACTTGCCCAGTTCCTCGCGCCTTACGAGACCGGAGAGGAAACCGTCCCGCTGACGCCGCACGGCATTCTGGCGCAGAACCGCAAGATCGTCCCACAACGGCTCAGCCTGGTGATCGCCGTGCAGTATCGTCATCCGGACCGCATCATCGCCGCGAAGGTGGCCAACTACTTCACCGACGAGTTCATCAGTTTCAACAGCCGCCAACGCATCGATGAGACGCTCAAGGCGGTGGATGAACTGCGCATTCGCGCTGAACAGCAGGGGGAAAAGGTCAACGAACTCGCGCGCGACCTCCAGGCTTACCGCGAGAAGAACAACATGGTCTCGCTGGACGAGCGTCGCGACATTGTGACCGACCGCCTCAAAGCGCTGGGCATGCACGTGACGACCGTTTCCACCCAGCTGAGTGAGATCGAGGTGCGCTACAACCAGCTGCTCGAACGCGACGGCAACCTGCGCCAGATCGCCGAATTGCCGTTCGTCGCGAGCGACCCGCACATTGCCTCGCTTAAGCAGCAGATCGCGGCCGAAAACATCGCCATCGCCGAACTGCAGGAGCGGTACCGCGCGAAGCACCCGCGGATGATTGAAGCGCAGCGAAAGCTCGAGCAGACCAACGCCGAGTTCGAGAGCGCGATCAAGGGAATGATCAATCAAGTCAGATCCCAGTACGATGCCGCCAAACGAAGCCTGGCCGAGGCGAAGGCCGAGTTGGACAAGCAGGAGCTCGAATCCCTCGCCCTCAGCCGGGCGGCGGTCGATTACGACAAAAAGGAGCGCGAATACCTCATCAACAAGCAGCTGCACGATCACATCATCGCCCGCATGCGCGAGACCGATCTGGGCTCCACGATGGACAACCAAAACGCGCGCATCATCGACAAAGCGCAGCCGGCCAGGGAAGGAAACTACGTCTCGCCGAATTTCATCCTCAACCTCGGCCTCGGCGTGGTGGGGGGCCTGGGCCTCGGCCTGGGATTTGCCTTCTTCGTGGCCTTCATCGATGACCGGGTGAAGAGCTCGTTCGACATCGAGTCAGTCATCGGCGTGCCGCTCATCGGCGTGATTCCGCAGATCAAGAAGCTTGATCCGGTGGAAAAGGCGCAGGTGGTGGTGAACAATGCGGACCGGCAGGTTTCCGAAGCCTTCCTGACGATGCATTCTTCGCTGCGTTTGAAGGAGGAGTCGAAGAACGCGAAGTGTTTTCTCACCACCAGTACGATCCCCGGCGAAGGCAAGTCCTTCACCACGACCAACCTCGCCCTCACCTTCGCTGCGCACGGCGAAAAGGTGATCATTGTGGACTGTGACCTGCGCAAGCCCAACATCCACAAGACGCTCCAGATCGAGAACGTGAAGGGGGTCATCGACGTGGTGGGCGGCGAAGCCAGTGTCGATGACGTCATCATCAAAGACGTGTTCCCGGGTCTCGATGTCGTGCCGACCGGCGGCCGCGCCAAGAACCCGACGCATGTCCTGAACTCCCGCAATTTCGAAGCGATGATATCGGAGCTGCGCAAACGCTACGACCGGGTCTTTGTCGACACCCCGCCCCTGGCCGCGGTGAGTGACGCCATGATCATCCTGCCCCTGGTGGATGGTTCCGTGTTCACCATCTTCTTCAACAAGGTGCGCCGCAAAGCCGCCCAGTATGCCGCCAAGAAGCTCCTCGAGAGCAATGTGCCGGTCTTCGGTGCCGTGCTGAACGGTCTCAACCTGGCGGTCTCCGGCTATTACTACGCGCAGTATTACGACAAGTCCTACAAGGACTACTACGTCGTGATGTCCCAAAAGGACGACACGCCCGAGCGCGACTGAGCCAGGCGTGACAGCAGGAGGCGGACGACTCGTCCGCCTCTATTTTTTGGCGGCTCGGGTCAGCCGATCCAGCAGGGCCTCGAGATGGGCGGCGTCAGCTGGCGGCGCCTGAATCTGGATCCGCCGGTAGCCGCTGCCGTCCAAGCGGCGGAGGAGGGCGTAAAGGTTGCGGGCTGCGGTGGCTCCCTGTCCGTCGGGACTGAGCACGAATGAATGCGGCTGATCCACCGCCGGCCCAGCCGTGAAGGCGACAAACGCGCTGTCGGGCGCCAGCACGACCGGACGTTCCGCAACGATCTCCAGTGGCGTTCGCGGGCTGTAGTGTTTGTCGAGCATCCCCGGTGCGACGGTTTCCTGCCCAGCGCCCTCGACGGCAGGAACAGGCAGGCCGAGCACTCGGCTCAGATCCGCCGCCGGGATGATGCCGGGACGCAGGATGCGCGGGGCGGCGGGATCACGCAGATCGAGAATGGTCGATTCGATGCCCACCGGACAGGGACCGCCGTCCAGGATGTAGGGAATGCGACCGCTGAGGCTGTCCCGAACGTGCTGGGCCGAGGTGGGGCTGATGTAGCCGAACGGATTCGCGCTCGGCGCCGCCAGCGGCAATTGGCACAGCGCCAAAAGCTCCCGCAGGACCGGGTGGCTGGGGACGCGCAGGGCGACGCTGGGCAGGCCCGAGGTCGCGAGATCCGGCACCCGCTCCCGCTTCGGCAGCACGATCGTCAACGGGCCCGGCCAGAACGCCCGCGCCACCGATTCGGCCGCCTCATTCCAGTGGCAGAGTACCGCCGCGTCGGCCGCAGAGGAAAGATGCAGGATCAGCGGATCATGCTTCGGTCGGCTCTTGGCCGCAAAGATTCGGGCGCAGGCAGCGGTGGAGAGGCCGTTGCCGGCCAGCCCATACACGGTCTCCGACGGAACCGCGACGAGTTCGTCCGCTTGCAGGCGGTTTGCAAGGAAGCGGAGGTTGCGGGGCGTGGGCCGGAACGTCCGGGTCTGCATTTCAGGGCATAAAAAAACCGGAGCCTGGAAGCGCCGGCTTTCGTAAGGGAGTTGAAGGTCGCTTATTGCGCGAAAAGCAGATTGCGCGCGCGCTTGACCGTCTTGGTGATGCGCCGCTGCTGCTTGGCCGAGAGGCGGGTATACTTGCGGGGCAGAATCTTGCCGGTGTCGGTCGTATACTGCTTGAGCGCCTGGGGCGTGGAGAAGGGAATCTCCTCGGGTGTAAGGCTGCGCTGGGTTTCTTCGGAAGTGCTCATAACGGAAAAAGGCGTGAGAAAACCAATCGACCGGTGGAGTTGTCAACGAGGATTTGACCTGTTCAAACCCGGTCCCGACAGCACCGCCGGTATATTCCTATGCCGTGAACGGCGACCCGCATGGAAGCTCGCCCGCGGGGAATAGCCGGGCAGGCTGGTGTATCCTCTCCTCCATGAACCGATCGATCCTCCGTCTGCTTCTCCTCCTGGCCGTGGCATTGCCCGGCGTCGCCGCCGAACTGCAAAAAGCCACCGTCGGGGCCGGATGCTTCTGGTGCGTCGAGGCGATCTACGAGCAATTGCCGGGCGTGACCGACGTCGTCTCCGGTTATGCCGGCGGTGAGGAAAAGAATCCGAGTTACAAGGAGGTCAGCGCGGGGCGTACCGGGCACGCCGAGGTGGTTCAGATCACCTTCGATCCCGCAAAGACGAGTTACCGTGAGCTGATCGATTATTTTTGGAAGACGCACGATGCGACCGATCCGCGCGGCGTCTGGCCGGATTTCGGCCCCCAGTATCGCAGCATCATCCTGGCGCATGATGAGGAGCAGCTGGCGGCGGCCCGGGCGTCGCGGGACGCGGCCCGAGCCAAGTTCGACAAGCCGATCGCCACGGAAATCGTGATGCTGGGCACGTTCTATCCGGCGGAGGACTATCATCAGGATTTTGTGGAGCGTAATCCCAATCACCCCTACGTCCGCGCCATCGCCTACAAGAAGCTCGACAAGCTGGGACTCGAACGTCCTTGAACGAGCGGGCGCGGCGAGTCGGCGCCGGCGCGCCACGCTGAACGGTCGGCAGCCGGCCGGGCGCAAAAAGGTCGCCACCCGGGGCCGGGAAGTCCTGAAATTTCCGCCATGCCCCGCTCCGCGTCTCCCTGTTTTTCCCGCCGTTCCTTCCTTCACTCCGCATCGTTGGTCGCAGCGGCCCTGGCGCTGCCCCGTCCCCTGCGAGCCGCCGGCGAAATGCGCAAGCTCGGGGTCGCCCTGGTGGGACTCGGCTCCTATTCGACCGGGCAGTTGGGGCCGGCGCTCCGGCAGACCCAGCACTGCCGGTTGGCCGGCGTGGTGACCGGAGATCCGGCCAAGGGACGCCGCTGGGCGGCGGACTACGGTTTTCCGGAGTCGTCGATTTATGGATACGACACGATGGACCGCCTGGCCGACAATCCGGACATCGACATCGTCTACGTCGTCACGCCCAACGCCCTGCATGCCGAGCACTCCATCAAGGCCGCCCAGGCGGGCAAACACGTCATTTGCGAGAAGCCGTTCACCGTCTCGGTCGACGAGGCGGCGGAGGTTATCTCGGTCTGCGAAAAACAGGGCGTGAAACTGTCGATCGGCTATCGCCTGCACTTCGATCCCTATCATGAGGTGCTGCGCGAGCTCGCCCGGACCCGCGAGTACGGACCTTTTCAGGAACTGACAGGCAACTTCAGTTTTGTGATGAACCGGCCGCAGTGGCGCGCCGAACATGCACTCGCGGGCGGTGGACCGCTCATGGATCTCGGGGTCTACGTGATCCAGGAGGCGCTCATGGCCAAGGCGGAGGTCCCGCCCATCGCCGTGACGGCGCGGGCGCTGCCGAAGCAGCGGCCCGACTTCTTTGCCGACGTGGAGGAAACCCTCGAATGGACGATGGAATGGTCCGACGGCGCGGTTCTGCGCGGTCGCACCAGCTACAACGACCGCGGCAACGCGTTCCGCGCGGTCGCGCCGCAGGGATGGTATCAGGTGGGCCCGGCCTTTGGTTACGGTGGCCTGCGCGCCGCCACCTCCACCGCGGGCGACCTCTCGTTTCCGCCTCTCAATCAGCAGGCGGCGCAGATGGACGACTTTGCCCGTTGTGTGAAGGAAGACCGGGAGTCCAAGGTGAGTGGTGCCATGGGCTTGCGCGACATGGTGATCATCGAGGCAATCTACCAGGCGATGCGGTCCGGGGACCGGGTTCCCGTCGATCTGGTTTAAGGCGACCTCACCTGCCTGGCGGTTCAGCGGAGGGATCGAAAGGTGCGGTTCCAGCGGGGCAGGTAGGTATCGTTGAGGTCGAGCGAGACCAGGATGCCTTTCGCCCGGCCGAGCACATCCTCGCGCCGCGCGAAGCCGAAGGCGCGTGAGTCGGCGCTGTTGTCGCGGGAGTCACCCATGACAAAGAGCTGGTCCTCCGGCACGGTGAGCGGTCCCCAGTCTGCCGGAGGGCGGGTCAGGCGCAGTCCCATCACCGCGTGCGTGCGGCCGTTGCCGAGATCCTCTTCGGCGAACAAGGCGTGCGGGCGCAGGTCGCGATCGATCTGCTCGGTGTAGTCGGCCTGCGGCGGGGAGTAGTTCACCGGCTGGCCGTTGAGCCACAGTTGTCGTCCAATCATTTCGAGGGTATCGCCGGGCACGCCCACGACGCGTTTCACCAGGCGGGTGCGGTCTGCGGCCGGCGAAATCACCACCACGATGTCGCCGCGCGCGGGTTCGGCCCAATCGGCGAGGTGGATCCGGGTGAGCGGCAAGCGCAGGCTGTAGGCGAGCTTGTCGATCCACACCACGTCGCCCTCGAGAATGGTGGGATTCATCGAGCCGGAAGGCACGGGGCTGTAGTCGATGACGGAGGAACGCAGGGGGACCCAGACGAAACAAAAGAACAGGATGTAGCCGCGCCAGGCGCGCCAGTGGTGGCGCAGGCCCGGCAGCGCGCGACGGACAAACGGGGAGAGGCCGGAACGACTCATGATCCCCGGCAGACAGCGTCGCCCGGGCAATTGTTGCAGCAAACGTGCAGCGCCTCGCGCCTTGCTGGTCGGCCACTGCCTGCCAGCGTCGCCGCATGGGCAAGGTGCTGGTTCTCTTTCATTCCGCGAGCGGCAACACGGCGAAGATGGCCGATCTCGTGGCCGAAGGCGCCCGGCGTATCGCCGGCACCGAAGTGCGGCTGCGCAGCGTTGGTGAGGCGCGGCTCGAAGACGTGACGTGGTGCGACGGTATCGCCCTTGGCGCGCCCACCAACATGGGCACGGTGCCGTGGGAAATGAAACGATTCTGGGACGTCGAGGTACAGCCCGCCTGGGCCGAAATCGACGGACGCATCGGCTGCGCTTTTGCCACCCAGGGCGGCTGGAGCGGCGGCGCGGAGCTTACCTGTCAAACGCTCAACACCATCCTCATGAACTACGGGTTCCTGGTCTTCGGCGTGACCGACTACGTGGCCCAGGGTTTTACGCTCCATTACGGCGCCACCGTGGCCGGGGAGCCGCGGGCCGATCGCGAAATGGAGGCCTGCCGCCGCCTCGGCCAACGCCTGGCGGAGTGGGTGGCCGTCTACATCGACGGCCGCCGGGAGGAGCATCCGCTTACATCCGGCCGGCCGCGCTTTCCGTGGCCTCGCGATTGAAGGACTTGACCGCTCGGCGGGAAACGGGTGGCGCGTCCCGCGCCGAGCCTGTTTATCATGGAGCAAGCGGTCCCGCGCTTTCGCGCTTGTTCGTCTCCAGTCGAACCCTACGGTCGCGCCATGCCCCAACCCCAAACTGCGTCCGCCAAGGGCGACCGTCTGTCTTTCACCGAAAACCTGGGCTTCGGCCTGGGCGACATGGCGTCGAACTTCTTCTTCCAGACCTTCGGCATCTTTCTGCTGTATTATTACACGGATGTCTTCGGCATCGAGCCGGCGGCGGCCGCCGCGATGTTCTTCTTCACCCGTCTGATCGATGCGTTCACCGATCCGGCGATGGGGGCCGTGGCGGATCGCACCAAAACCCGCTGGGGCAAATACCGGCCCTACCTGCTGTGGATGGCCATCCCGTACGGCATTTGCGGATACTTGATCTTCGCCAACCCCTCACTGGAGGGGGCGGGCAAGCTCGTCTACGCCTACATCACCTACTCGGCGATGATGCTCATCTACACGGCGATCAACGTGCCGTATTGCTCGCTCATGGGCGTGCTGAGCCCGTCCTCGCGGGCGCGCACCATCGCGTCGAATTTCCGCTTCGTCTGCGCCTTTGGCGGCGGGTTTCTCATTTCGCTTTTCGTGCGTCCCCTGGTTGAGGGACTCGGCGGTGGCGACGAAATCCGCGGCTTTCAATTCACCATGGCGCTCTTCGCGGTGGTTTCGATTGTGCTGTTCCTTATCACCTTTGCGACCACCAGGGAGCGGGTGCAGCCCCCGGCGAACCAGCAGCACAACCTCAAGGAGGAGTTGGGGGAGCTGTTCCGCAACAAGCCGTGGGTGATGCTGTTTTACGGGGCCGTGGCTTCGACCACCTTCCTCGTGATGCGGGATTCCGTCACCATCCACTACTTCAAGTATGTCGTGGGCGTGAGCGACGAGAAGTATTGGTGGATCTTCGACCAGGCCTCGCTGTTTCTGGGCGCGGCCAAACTCTCCAACGTCGCGGGCATCATCTGCATCGGCTTCTTTCTGCGCAATTTTGACAAGAAACCCCTCGCCGTGACCCTGTGCGTGATCACTGCGCTGAGCGTGGCGGCCTTTTACTTCATCCCGGCCGACCAGTTTGCGCTCATGGTGGCGGTAAACACGATCGGCACCTTCGTCTACGGCCCGACGGCCGCGATCATCTGGTCGATGTATGGCGACGTGGCGGCGTACGGAGAATACAAGTTCGGTCGCCGCTCCACCGGCCTGATCCACTCGGCTTCTCTCTTCTCCCTCAAGACGGGCAGCATGATCGCCGGGACGCTGGCCAGCGCCTTGCTCGCCTATTTCGGCTTTGTGGCCAACGAGGTGCAGACGGAACGCTCGATTCTCGGCATCACGCTCATGTTCTCGCTCATCCCGGCGGTCTTCGCGCTCATCAAGGCGTGGGCAATCTGGGCCTATCCGCTCGATGCCCGCAAGATGGACGAGATCGAAACCGCGTTGGCCGCGCGTAAAGCGGGAGAGGCGGCGGGCTGAGCGCCCGCCTCGCCCGGATCACCATGCTGCGGACGCTCAGGCGCCGCAGCATTTTTTGTATTTCTTGCCCGAGCCGCAGGGGCAGGGATCGTTGCGGCCGACCTTGGCGGTGTTGACCACCGGCGCCGGGCCTTCGCGCAACGGCTTGGTGAAGATCCATTGCCCGTCGATGCGGCGGAACTCCGACTTTTCGTGCATCACGCCCTTTTGCCCGCGCTCTTCGAAATGGGCCGAGAAATCGACATGGGACACATCGGGTCGTACGTTCGGCTCGTGGCTGTGCACCTCCAGCTTCGTCCATTTCACGGCGTTGCCGTACTCTTCCTCAACGTAAGGTGTGTCGGCGGACCCGGTGTAGGTGCGATGCAGATACGGGAAGTCGTGCAGCACGTGCGCGGTGTAGCGTGATCGCATCAGCTCCTCGGCGGTCGCGGCGGGGCGGCTGCCCTCGAGCACGGGCGCGCAGCAGTCGCCGAAGGTGCGCCCCGAGCAGCAGGGGCAGGGATCGGCGGGCGTAAGAACGGGAGGCGTGACGGCGGCGGAATCGGACATGGCGCGCAGGTTTGCGCGGTCGGGCCGGGCTTGGCGAGCCTGCTTGCACGGGAATGTCGTTTGCCTTGCCGCCGTGAGCCGACACACCTGCGGCATGCTCATCAGTACCGCCGAACTTCACCAGCGCCTGCAGGAACGGGATCCGACCATCGTTGTGTTCGACTGCCGCCACGATTTGGGCGACCCGCCCGCGGGTCGCGCGATGTATGAGGCCGGCCACCTTCCCGGCGCGCGATTTGCCGGCGTGGACACGGACCTTTCCAGCCGTCCCACCGGATCCAACGGGCGGCATCCCCTGCCGGATCCGGCCGCCTTCGCCGCTTTTCTGGTCCGGGCCGGCGTGACGGCCGACACGACGATCGTGGGTTATGATCAGGTCGGCGGCCAATACGCCGCTCGGCTCTGGTGGCTGGCGCGCTGGATCGGCCATGCCCGGGCGGCGCTGCTGGACGGGGGATGGCAGAAATGGATTGCCGAGGGCCGGCCCTTGTCGACCGAGGAGCCACATCCCGAGCCCGGTGACGTGCAGGCCCGGCCGGTCGACGACCGGTGGGTCGACGCCGCGACGGTGCTGGCCGGTGACGGTCTGGTGGTTGACGCCCGGGCGCCCGAACGCTACCGGGGCGAGGAGGAGCCGATCGATCCGGTCGCCGGCCACATCCCGGGCGCGGTGAATTGTTTTTTCAAAGCCAACCTCAAGGAGGATCTCACCTTCCGGCCGCCGGCGGAGCTGCGGGCGGCCTGGGAGGCCCGGATCGCGGACCACCCGCCGGAACAGGTGATTCACCAGTGCGGTTCCGGCATTACGGCCTGTGTCAACCTGCTGGCCATGGAACTCGCCGGACTGCCGGGGTCGCGACTCTACGCCGGATCATGGAGCGAGTGGGTGGCGGACCCGACGCGGCCGGTGGCAAAAGGCTGAAGTTCAGACGGGGTGCAGGGCCGCCGCTCGCCGGCTTGCCTGCCCAGGGCTCCGAGCCTGCGGCGAGGTGCGGGAGAACGGACATCCGGTCCGTTTGGGGGCGGTGGAGTGGTGCGGCGAGGCAGGGCGCACAGACAGGAATGTCTGTGTCACATGGATGGTGAGGCAGGGGCCGCCGGAGGCGGTCAGCGCACGATGCTCTGGCGACCGGGCGAGAGGGGGATTTGTTGCCCGTTCCATTCAAACGTGCCGCCGAGTCCCGGCGGGAGCGTAATGACGGCTTTGATACCCTTGTGTTCCGCTGCCTCCAGCGACACCTCGATGTCGCCCAGTGGGTGCGGCACCCGGCCGGACGCGCGAGGCAGCGAGCCCAGGTGCGGCGCGATGCGTACGGATTTGAAACCTGGCTCGGCCGGGTTGATGCCCAGGACCGTGCCCAGCAGGCCCAGCATGGGATGCGATCCCCAGGCATGGGAATCCGATCGCGACGCCGGTCCCGGCGTTTCCGGCACGGTGGTGAGACCATTCGCGAGTACGCCCCGCCAGGGTTCGAGCCAGTTCAGGTAGTCGTTGGCCAAGCCGGCGCGGGCCAGCGCCGCATGCGTGTAGAAACTGAAGTAGAACGTCGCCTGGGCGAGGTCCGGTTCCTGCAACATGCGGCGCGCCACCCCGACGATCTCGGGATCATCGGGGGCGGCGGTGAGGATGAGGTAGGCATTGGCATGTTGGCTGAAGGTAGTCTGGTCCGAGGTGTCGGCCACCAGGCCGCGCTCGGCGTTCCAGCAGGTATCCAAGACATGGCGACGAATGCGTTCGGCCCGCTCCCGGCAAGCCGCGGCGTCAGCCTCCGCACCGAAGGCCGCGAACAACTCCGCCGCCTGTTGCAGGGTGTAGACGTGATGCAGGTCGAGAATGGCGGAGGATCCGCCGGCGTCGCGCGGCGGCACGCCGCCGAGACCCGTGACCGGATCATCGCCCCAGGCCGGAATCCAATCGATGTAGTTCCACCACCTACGTCCGGTGTAGGAGCCGGTGGTCGGATCGCTGTGTTCGGCGTAATAGCGCAGCACCTCGCGCACGCCGGCCAGGCGCGCCTGCAGGAACGCGGGGTCGTCGCGCAGCATCCAGTAGTCGTGCACCATGCTGATCCATACGAGCGAGTAGGGCGGGATGATCTGGTGGCGCGAGTCGGGCCAGCGGGACGACGTGAGCCCGTTGGCGTTGCGGCTTTCATCGAAGGCTTCGATCGCCTTGCGCATGAGACGGTCGTCGCCGCCCACCAGTACGCTCACGAGTGCTTCGATGCGCGTGTCGCCCACGTAGCTCAGCTGTTCGTAGTAGGGACTGTCGGTAAAAATGTCGTGGGTGCCGGTGCGCATCGTGCGCCACGCGATCTTCCAGATGCGCGCGAGTTCCGCGTCGGGACTGTTGAACTGCGCCCGCTCGACCAGCGGGTAGGCGGTGAATTCCGCGCTCAGGTCCTCGAGCGTGAGCGGTGCGTCGGCGGTTTCGACGTCGATCTGCAGGTAGCGCCAGGTGCGCCAACGCAGCGGACGAAACACGCGGTTGTCGCCGCCATCCGGATGAAACACGTCAAAGAAACCAATCATATGTTTGCCCTCGACGGCATCACGATCTCCCTTGCGTTTGGACCCGGGACCGGGTTCGCCCTCGTAGAGCGACTCGGCGTAGGTGAGCTGCACGCGGGCGCCGCGGCCGTCGCTTACGCGCAGCTCCGGCCAACCGGTCGTGTGTTCGCCTTGGTCGAGCAGGAGGGTGGCGGTGGTGTGGGCGGGAATCTCGACCGGATCCTGGCCGGCCAGAAAGGCGTCGGACACAGCGTCGATTCCCGTGGTCCGCCGGACCGTGCGCAGTCGAATGGCTCGGGACTCCATCAACGGAATCTGCCGCGGCACGAGCAGCCAGATGCCGTCGGTACTGGTGCCGCGCGGGTGGCCGGTGCGCAGCGTGGCGGCGGGAGCCCAGGTGGAATCATCGAACGCCGGCTCCGACCAGCCCCAGGGATAGCGCGCGCCATCGACCTCGTCGCCGGGGCCCACGACGATGTAGGTCCAGAGCCGTCCACCCATGTTGCCGAGGGGCGAGTAGGCGGAATTCGTCGACGTGATCCACGTGGCATCGGTGTTGGCCACCGCCTCGAGTTCGCCGTCGCCCTGCAGGATGAAGGCGGTCTGGTCGGAGAGTTGCGCCACGGGCGCATGCTCGCCGAAATTCCACACCTGGGCAGCGAGCAGGTTGTCGCCGGCGCGCAGCAGTGGGGCGAGGTCGAGCGAGTCGAAGCGCCAGTGTTGCAGGTCGCCCCGGGCGGGACCGACATGGACCGGCGTCCCGTTGACGAAAAGGCGGTAACGGTTGTCGGCCGACACGTGCACGAGGAAGCGCGCGGGCGCGGTATCGAGCCGGATGTGCTTGCGGAAATGATACACGCCGTAGGCGCGGGCGACCGTGTCGGGCGGCGCAATCCACCGGGCGTCCCATACCTCGTGCACGACGCGGGGAGAGGGCGTCGCGGCCGAGGCCGCCGGAACCTGGGCCGAGGCGGACCATGAAGTCGAAAGCAGCGCGCCAAGCAGCGCGACACGCAGGGGGTTGGGATGCATGGGGTGATAATGAGGGCAGTCTCCACGCGAGCACAATCCCGCTCCGACCACAGCGGGCCGCTCGAGGAGGAGGACAGGGGACACCCCGTTCATCGTCTATCCCGGGGTGTGGCCCTTTCCGCGCCCATTTCGCGCTTGTTGCGACGATGCACCTCACCTCGAGTCCCTTCGCCCAAACCGGCAGCCTCACTCGAGGATCGCCGACGATTTCCGACGACCGTATCCTGCGGACATTGCTGGAGGCCGACGATGCCGTGCGGCGGCTCCTGCTCGATCACCTTTGTGCCGGTGACGAGGTGCGCCGCAAGCGCCTGTCCGACCTGTTGGCAGCGGCATCGACCTGGCGTGCCAGTGACCGGAGTACGAGCGAGGTTGCGGCGCTGGCGCGGCGCTGACACGGCGGGTGTCCAAGGCAAGAACCGCGCAGCCGGGCGCAATATATGAGCTGGGTGATTTTCCTGTCATTAATGGGTTAATGGGGCCGAGGACGGGTGACGAAAAAACGGTGCGATCACCATGAATATCAAGCGTCCTCGTTCCCTCGCCCAGCGCATCGGCTTCGGCTATGCGCTTCTTCTCACACTCTGCGGCATCCTCGGTGGTGTCGCAGTCTGGCGCATGTATAGCTCCGCGGCAGGAGCCACCGTGCTGTCGGATGCGATCGTTCCCCAGGTCAACGTATCGACCGCGCTGGGGCGCGACGCGGCCATCATGAGCCGGGCGGCGCGTTCGTATGGACTCAGTGGTGACGCGCGGTTTCTCGGCGCCGCCCGGGAGGCGCTGGTAAAACTGCAGACGACCCTGGTCGAAGCGGGAAGCCTGGCCGCCCGGCGTCCGGAACTCACGGTGCTGGCCCAGGGAGTCGCCGAGGCGCAGGATGCCTTGTCCGATTATCAGCAGGGCTTGCAGGAAACCGAAGTCGCGCATCAAAAACTAACGGAGATCCGGCAGCGGTCGGACGCCGTGGCAGCAACCTTCGTACAGTCGCTCAATGCCTACCTGGGCAGCCAGAACCAACTGCTGGTGGGCGAGATCGAGTCGGGTGCCGCGGCCGAGGCGCTGCTGGAGCGTCGCGGAAAGCTCAAACTCGCGGGGGAGGTGGTGGAACTGGGCAATCAAGTCCGGATCGCCAACTACAAAAGCCAGGCGCTGCGGGATGAAGCGGCAGTCGAGGCCGCGTTGCCGTCCTTCGAAGTGATCCTCGCGAAGTGCGACGAACTGGCGGCATTGACGCGGATCGCGGCGGATCGGCAGGCCCTGGCCGAGGTGAGGGAAGCGGTGACCTCCTACCGCGCGGGGGTCATCGACGTGGTGGCGAACTTCAAGGAGATGGCCGACCTTGAACGGCGTCGGACGGAGGCGGCCGATCGTTTTGATGCGGTCATCGAGAGTGTTCTGCAGCGATCCCTCGAACGCACCCGGGACTACGCCGATTCCAGTGCGTTTGGCCTGCGGGCGGTCGCCACCAGTTCGATCGCCGGCGCAGTCATTGCAGGTTTGGTGGGCGTGGGCCTGGCCTGGTTCACGGTGCGGAGTATCAACCGTTTGGTTACGGCCATCGCCGGGTCGATCAACCAAGGGGCGATGCAGGTGGCCACCGCTGCCACCCAGGTCTCGGGATCCAGCCAGAGTCTGGCCGAGGGGGCCAGCGAGCAGGCGGCGTCCCTTGAGGAGATCAGCTCATCGGTCGAGGAACTCGTCAGCATGACCAAGCGCAACAGCGAGCATGCCGCCTCCAGCAAGGACGCGGCCAACCAGGCCCGGCGTTCCGCGGAAGACGGGGTCGCCGAGATGCAGCGGCTGGAAGCGGCCATGCAGGAAATTCAGCAATCGTCGGAGGAGATCGGTCGTATCATCAAGACGATCGACGAAATCGCCTTTCAAACCAACATCCTGGCGCTCAACGCCGCCGTCGAGGCGGCCCGCGCTGGCGAGGCGGGGGCCGGCTTCGCGGTGGTGGCCGATGAGGTGCGGGCCCTCGCCCACCGCTCGGCCGCCGCGGCGCGCGACACCGCCGAGAAGATCGAAGATGCGACGAAACGGAGCCGGCAGGGGGTTGATTTGTCGGGACGGGTCGTTTCCGCGCTGTACGATATCGTCACCCGCGTCCGTGAGGTCGACGCGCTGGTGATCGAGGTGGCGAACGCATCCTCGGAGCAGACCACCGGGCTGGGCCAGGTGAGTCAGGCCATCACGCAAATGGACAGCGTCACGCAGACCGGCGCGGCCAACGCCGAGGAAACGGCCAGCGCGGCGGAGGAACTCAACGCACAGTCCGCGGAACTGCGCGAGGCCTCGCACCAGCTGGCCCAACTGGTGGGATTGCGGATGGAGGAATCCGCCGGCGCGGTGCCGCCGATGGAGCAACCACTCCTTCGCCGGCTACCGGAGCAGCGTCGGCCAGCGCCGCGGCCGACCGCGGCATCATCCGATGGCGCCGACGAAGCGGCATTTTTTGAAGCGGTAAGATGACCCGGGCTCAGGAAATCGAGCGCGAGATGTCGTAGATCAACTCGCGCGCGAGTTCGATCTCGTAGAAGAGCGAATCGCCCGTGCGGAAGTTGATGATGTATTGGAAGTCCGGATCGGAGATGCGTCGCTGGCCTTTGCTCACGACCTCGCCGTCCGGTGTCTTGACCGCATACTCGACCAAAAAGCTCGGGGTTTGCACGCCGCGCACCACCCGCACTTCGTTTTCACCCGGAGCAATGTTGGGTTCGAATTCACCGGCCATGTCGATGTCGAGAAAACGGAGTTCGAGATGCCGATTCTCCGGGATGTAGCGCGGAGCGATGCGCTTGATCTCGGCTCGCAGCTCTTCGGCCAGGGCCTCCTGCCCGGCCGCATGGGGCTGGGGGCTGCGGCCGAAGTCGGTGAACTCCGCCATCTCCGCGAACTCCACGCTCACGATCCCATCGGGATGCTTGGCGGAGTTCTGCGGCTCCTGCGCGCAGAGGCGGGAGGCGGTGCCGATGGTGAGAAGAATCAGACCTAAACGAAAGATGTGTAGTGATTTCATGGCTACAATAACGGTTTTTACGGGGGAATGGATCAGCGTTTGAGGCAGAGAAACGCGCAGTGTCCGTGCCAGATCATCCGGAGCGCCCGCGGGGGGCGAAGGTCCGCCCGGGCGGCGTGCAGGCTGCAATGCCCACCGACCCGCTGGCTTGCAGCATGCAGGCATGGCCGGGGGACCGGGCGACCCGCCTGATTGTCCTCTCAACCGGATCCATGCAGCCGCGGTCACCTCCGGTTCAACCGTCGTCGCGGCTCAAAGTCGGCCGGCGTAGGCGTCGCGGAGGATTTGGATGGTATGGCGGATGGGCAGGTCCGGACCGCCGTACTTCGCGAGGTGGGTCTTGATCTGTGTGAGGCAGCCGATGTTGCCCGTGGCGATAAGGTCGGCGCCGGTGCTGCGCAGGTGTTTCGCTTTCTGGGCGCCGAGCGCGGCGGCGATCTCGGGCTGGTCGATGTTGTAGGTGCCGGCGGAGCCGCAGCAGGTGGCGCCGTCGGGAACCTCGAGCACCTCGACTCCGGGAATGGCGCGCAACAGGTCGCGCGGTTGCGCGGTGACGCCTTGGGCGTTGGAAAGGTGGCAGGCGTCGTGGTAGGCAATGCGTAGGGGACGGGAAGGAGCCGGGACCGGCGCGAAGTCGGTGCCGAGTCGGGCGAGGAAGACGCTGATGTCGCAGGTGCGCTCGGCAAAGGCGATGGCGGCGGCTTCGGCCTGGGTGCCTTTCAGAATGAGCGGATACTCGTGGATTCCCGAGCCGCAGCCGGCGGCGTTGGTGATGACGGCATCCACGTCGGCCGGGAAGGCGGCCAGATTCCTGATTGCAAATTTCTGGGCGGCGGGCAGATCGCCGACGTGCCAGCTGAGCGCGCCGCAACAGGCCTGCGTTTCCGGCACCACGACCTCGATGCCATTGCGGTTGAGTACCTCAATGGTCGCGTCGTTGATGTCGGCATCGAGCACCTGCTGCGCGCAACCGAGTAACAGGGCGACGCGGCCGCGAGGCGGCGCGCCCGCGGGCGGTGGAATGCTTGGCGGATAGACGACGAGCGGGGGGAGCGGCTCCTCGGGGATGAGTGCGAGCATCGGGCGCAGGGCCCGGGGCAGGGCGCTGGCGAGGGGTTTGGCGAGGCGGCCGGCGCGGGCCGCGAGCTGGAAGCGCCCCGGATGTGGGATGGTGGCGGAGACAAGCGCGCGGCGCAGCTTTTCGCCGAAGGAGCGCCGGCGCTGAGGCTGGGTGGTGGCGCGGTAGGCGCTGACGAGATCTCGGTAAGGCACGCCGGATGGACAGGCCGGTTCGCAGGCCAGGCAACCGAGACAGGCGTCGACATGAGGCGCGGCATCAGCGACGGAGAGCGTGCCCTCGAGCACCTCCTTCATGAGCACGATGCGCCCGCGCGGCGAATCGGTCTCGGTACCGATCTCGCGGTAAGTTGGACAGGCGGCGAGACAGAAGCCGCAGTGCACGCACTTGCTCACGGCATCGGCCATGGGAGCGGTGAGGGGACCGTGGGAGTCGGGTGCGATGGCGTGCTGCATTATGGGAGCAATTCGATCAACCCACGGAACACACGGGAAGGCAGTTGCACCACGAAAAACACGAAGGACACGAAAGTTGCCGGTCGAGGGGATGCTCCGAGGGGAAACCTTTACACACTGCAATTGTAGGGCTGCCGCTCGCCGGCATGCCGCACCTGCCTCTCAGCCAATCGTCAGCGAGAGGCGTGGCGACAAGCGGCAGCCCTACACTGCGAAATATACGGGTGAGCGTGGACATGGCGCCGTTCAGTGGCATCGGGGACGCTGTTCACGTGGCGGGCGGGAAGCGGGCGTAAGGATCGAATACGCGGGAGAGCGCGACGTCGATGAGACGACCCGATTGCGGGCCAAGCCAGAGCGATGGTGTGTCGCCACGCAGAACGAGGGTGGGGGTGTCCATGGCGTGCGCGAACTTGTTCAGCGCCTGAGTCGGTGCGGTCGAGGCGCCGATCCATGCCGTGGAGCCTCCGCCGCTAAGGTGGACCTGAAAGTCCGGTGAGTCGGCGATGAAGGATAAGGCATTGAGGAATGCTCTGGGGCAGGTCGAGGCTTTCAGCGCGACTGGCGCATCGAACGATGGAAGCGTCTGCCAGACACGTTCATCGATTGGTTCGCCGCCGACTTCGCGGGCGAATTGGGCAATGGATTCGACCGGTCCGGCGAGGCGCACCAGCAGGGTGCGCTCGGTCGGAAGGTAGTCGAGGGCGTCGGGTTCGAAGCGGGAGCGGGCCAGGGCGGCGAGCTGAGCGATCGCGTCTTCATGGCTATCGAACGTGAGCCGACGAGTGCAGGTGGCGGCGGGGCGCGGGAAGACCTTGAAGGTAAGCTCGGTTATGATGCCGAGGCGACCGAGGCTGCCGACCAGGAACTTCGGCAGGTCGAAGCCGGCGGCGTTCTTGACGACCTTGCCGCCGGCGCGAATGACGCGGCCGGTGCCGTCGATGCAGGTGACGCCGAGAATGAAGTCGCGGATGCCGCCGTAGCGAAACCGTCCCGGGCCGGAAAGATTGGCGGCGACCGTGCCGCCGATGGTGGCGCCAGCAGCGGCGAAGGGGGGATCAAAGGGCAGGTATTGGCCGTGGGCTGCGAGGGCGGCGTTGATCTCGGCCAGCGGCGTGCCGGCGCGGACGGTGAGGGTGTATTCGGATGGCTGATACTCAACGATGCCGGCGAGCGACCTCATGTCGACGAGGGTGGCGTTGGTGGCCGCCGAGAGTCGCGGCTTGGTGCGCGCGCCCACCGCCAGCACCCGCGGCGTGGTGCGCACGAGATCGGTGAGTTCGGCGAGATTGCGCGGGGCGTCCACGGGGGGGATTTTTTACAGAAGGAAACGAAGGGAACGAAGGTTAGAAGCGAGTTCGAATTGGGAAAGGAGTCGAAGAGCGAAACGCCGTGCTGCCGGGGCTTGGTTCTCTTTGTTTCCTTCTGTAAAAACCCTCGGGCTGACGGCTCCGTTCACCGCTGCTTGCCAGCCTCAGGTTGGTTTCCTCCTGTAAAAACGAGCCTGCTATTCACGGGAGAGGAGGCCGGCCTGTTCGAGCGGATGGGCGCCGTGGCGAGTGAGGCTCGGGGCTTCACCGCCGGGGAACATCTTGCCGGGGTTGGAGATTTCGTGCGGGTCGAAGGCATGACGGATGGCGGTGAAACAGTCCAGCGTGTCGGCGTCGAACATCTCGGGCAGGAAGGCCTTCTTCTCGACGCCGATACCGTGTTCGCCGGTGAGGGAGCCGCCCATGGCGAGGCAGAGGCGGAGGATGCGCGCGGCGAGTTCCTCGGCGCGTTCCAGCGCGCCGGGTTCGGCGCCGTTGTAGAGGATGAGCGGGTGCAGGTTGCCGTCGCCGGCATGAAAGACATTGGCCACGCGGATGTCGGCCTCCCGTGCCATGATATCGATGCGGCGCAAGGCTTCGCCGAGCCGGGCGCGGGGCACGACGCCGTCCTGCACGATGAAGTCGGGACTCAGCCGGCCGACGGCGGAAAAGGCGGATTTGCGACCGCGCCAGATCTTGGCGCGCTCGGCGGCGTCGCGGGCGACGCGGGTTTCGAAGGCGTTCGTCTGGGCGAACAGGGCGTCGAGGTGGACGCGTTCGGCGGCGAGTTTTTCGGCCGGTCCCTCGAGTTCGACGATGAGCACGGCGGCGGCCGCGTTTGGGTAGTCGCAGTGCACGGCCGCTTCAGCCGCCTCGATGGCGAGGGCGTCCATGATCTCCAGGGCGCCGGGCAGGAGGCCGCTTTCGATCACTGCAGCGACGGCGTCGCCGGCGGCTTCGAGCGAGCGGTAGCCGGCGAGCACCGTGTGGAACTGCTCGGGCTTCGGGAGCAGGTTGAGGGTGATTTCGAGGGCGATGCCGAAGAGGCCCTCGGAACCGCAGAACAGGCCCGTGAAATCAGGGCCGACATGGTCGCGGCTGCGTCCGCCGAAGGTCACCACCTCGCCGGTCGCGAGCACCGCCTTGAGGCCGAGCACATGATTGGCCGTCATGCCGTACTTGAGGCAGTGGGCGCCGCCGGAGTTGAAGGCGACGTTGCCGCCGATGGTGCAGATGATCTGGCTGGAGGGATCGGGGGCGTAGTGCAGCCCATGCAGCGCGGCGGCCTCGCTGACCTGCAGGTTGATCACGCCGGGTTCGACCACGGCGACGCGATCGACGGGATCGATCTCGATGATGCGGGTGAGCTGGTTGAGCGCGATGACAATGCCGTTCGCCACCGGCAGCGAACCGCCGGAGAGGCTGGTGCCACTGCCGCGGGCGACAAAGGGCACGCGGTGGGCGGCGCACCAGCGGACTGTGGTGATCACCTCGTCCTGGGAAGTCGGATACACCGCGGCCAGCGGCGGGGTGCGGAAGGCCGTGAGGGCGTCCGACTCAAACGAAGCGAGTTGCGCGGCATCGGTACGGACGCGACCCGCGGGAAGCAGGGCGGCGAGGGAGGCGAGGTCGACTGGAGGTGGGTTGCCCACGATATGAAGGGAAGGCCGTCAGCCTCAATTGAGAGCCCACGAAACACACGAAAAGACACGAAAATCCAAGCGCTGACGTGGTCCGGCTTTTGTGTCCTTTCGTGTGTTTCGTGGGCCAATACTCCTATTGCAGGCTCTCCTTGAGAGCGGCGAGGAGGAGCTGGATGTTGCGGCGGGTGGCGGAGTGGCCCATGAGGCCGATGCGCCAGGCCTTGCCGGCGAAGACGCCGAGACCGGCGCCGATCTCGATCCCGTATTCGGCGAGCAGCTTTTTGCGCACGGCGGACTCGTCGACTCCATCGGGCACCCGTACGCAGTTGAGGGTGTGAAGGGAGTTTTGGGGTATGTAGGACAGGCCCAGGGCTTCGAGGCCGGCGCGCAGTTCCTGGTGCATGAGTCGATGGCGCTCGATGCGGGCGGGCAGACCTTCTTCGAGGATGATGCGGAGCGCCTCGCGGAGGGCATAGATCATGTTGATCGGGGCGGTGTGGTGATAGGCGCGGCCGCCGCTGCCACCGCCGGTGTAGTAGTTGCGCAGCATCGACACATCCAGATACCAGCTCTGCACCTTGGTCTTACGGGTATCCATGACCTCGAGCGCACGCGGCGAGAAGGAGACGGGGGAGAGACCCGGCGGGCAGGACAGGCATTTTTGCGTGCCGGAGAACACGGCATCGATTTGCCAGTCATCGACCGCGAGTTCGTGTCCGCCGAGGGAGGTGACGGTGTCGACCACCAAGAGCATGCCGGCGGCATGCACGATTTTCGAAATGCCTTCGAGGGGCTGGAGGGCCCCGGTGGAGGTTTCGGCATGGACGATGGTGAGCAGCTTGGCCGCGGGATGAGCGGCGACGGCGTCGGCGATGGTTTGGTCGGGGAAGGACTCGCCCCACGGAACTTCGATGGAATGAACCGTGGCGCCGCAGCGTTCGAGGATGTCGCGCATCCGCAGGCCGAACACGCCGTTGATGCAAACGATGGCCTCGTCACCGCGTTCGATGAGGTTGGAGGCAATGGCTTCCATGCCGGCCATGCCGGTGCCGGAGACCGGAAAGGTGAGGGCGTTGGTGGTCCGGAACACCTCGCGCAGCATGGCGCAGGTCTCGTCCATGTAACCGATGTATTGCGGATCGAGATGGCCCAGGGTCGGTGCGCTCATGGCGCGCAGGATGCGGTCGGGCACGGTCGACGGGCCCGGGCCCATGAGGATGCGTTCAGCGGGATCGAGTTCGGGAGGGATGGTCATGAAGGACGGAGTTTTTCTTTCAGATGGAAACGAAGGTAACCAAGGAGCGGTGGAGTGGCTTTGTTCTCTTTGTTGCCTTCTGTAAACAATTGCAGGCTGACGGCTCAGTTTCCTCCTGTAACAACAAATTCATTACGCCAGGAAGATGCCGAGGGTGCCGGCGACGACGACGTAGTAGAGGAAGACGACGGCGGTTTTGCGGATGACCTCGCCCTCACGGCCGACCAGGCCGACCACGGCCGAGGCGGCCACGACGTTGTGCACGCAGATGACGTTGCCGGCGGCGCCACCGACGGCCTGCAGGGCGACGACCCAGGTGGGATCGGCGCCGATGCGCTGGCCCACCTCGAATTGAAAGAGGGCGAACATCATGTTGCTGATCGTGTTGCTGCCGGCGACAAAGGCGCCGATGCCGCCGACGGCCGGCGCAAAGAGTGGCCAGGCAGATCCGGCGACGGAGGCTACTCCGCCGGCGAGTTCGACCGGCATGGAGGGCAGGCCAGCGGCGCCGCCCGCGGAGTTGATGAACACCTGCACCATGGGCACCGCAAAGATGAGGGCGGCGGAGGCCGATCCGATCATGCGGCCCGATTGCCCGAGAGCGCGCTGGAAGGCGGCGGCAGGCATCCGGTGCAGTCCGATGGTGACGAGGCTCACCAGCACGAAGATCGTACCGGGCAGGTAAAGCGGCTGGACGTCGAAGCCGACTGCGGTGCCGAAGAGCCCTTTCGATCCGAAGGCGACCCCGGTGAGCAGCGGTTTGAGGCCGAGGGAAGGCAGACGGGTGGCGACGAGCAGGGCGGCGATGAGCAGGTAGGGCAGCCAGGCGAGCCAGAGCGGAAGTTTGCGGGCGGGTTCCTCCACGTGCAGATCGGCGGTGCCGCGCCATTCCGCCAGCCAGCCGGTGGCGGGCGGGAAGTCCCAGGGGTCGCCTGCGGGCAGCAGAAAGCGACGGCGGGCGGCAGGAACGACGATGGCGAGACCGATAAGGGAGCCGAGGAGGGTGGGGAATTCGGGGCCGAGCAGGAAGGCAATGGCCACGTAGGGCACCGTCATGGCCAGGGCGGCGAAGACGGCGAATTTCCAGATAGCCAGGCCGTCGCGATAGCTGCGGCGGGCGCCGAAGAAACGGGTCATGATCGTTACCACCAGCAGGGGAATGAGCGTGCCGGGAACGGCGTGCAGCACGGCGACTTTGGGCGCGATGAAGGCCAGGAGTTCAGGCTGGCTCATGCCGTGGGCGGCGAGGAATGTCTCGACCTGCGGGGCGCCGCCGAGACCCGTGTTGACGCCGACAAGAATGGGTGTGCCGACGGCGCCGAATGACACGGGCGTGCTCTGGATGATCATGCCGGCGAGCACGGCCGCCATGGGCGGAAAGCCGAGCCCGACCAGCAGGGGCACGGCGACGGCGGCAGGAGTACCGAAGCCGGCCGAGCCTTCGATGAAGGCACCGAAAAGCCAGGCGATGATGATGACCTGCACCCGGCGATCGGGCGTGATGGCGGTGAAGCCATGGCGGATCGTGGCCAGGCCGCCGCTTTCGCGCAGCGTGTTGAGCAGCAGCACGGCGCCGAAGATGATGTAGAGGAGGGTAAGGCAGATGACGACGCCGCGCATGGAGGCGGCGGCGACCTGGGCGCCGGGGACCTGCCAATGCCAGAGGGCGAGGCCGACGGCGACCAGGTAGGAGAGCGGCATGGCCTTGCTGGCGGGCCAGCGCAAGCCCACGAGAAACACGCCCACCACGATGATGGGCAGGAAGGCGAGGAAGGGGGACATGGGGGAAGTAAGAAGGCTGAAGTCCGAAGTCAGACGTGAGGGAGCCATCTGTTTCGGGCGCCGGGGCGGGCGTGGGGCGGGGCGCTGGCCTTTTTGGCGGGGACGTGGAGGTGTCGCAAGTCGTCCGGGCGGGGAGATCGTTGGTCCGTTAACGGGTGTTGGATCCCGCGTGTCGCGGTCGTCCCGGTTCGGTATTGGGGGCCAGCCCACCTATTTCCCACGCCGATCGCAAGCTGCACGCCTCGCAATTGCAGGGCCGCCGCTCGCCGGCCCTACAAAGTGAACTGTGCGCCCTGGCGGTAGACGGAGAGTTCCCGACCGTCGGCCGTGGTGACCGAGAGCTTTCTGGTGTCGGCGCGAATCACGAGCGACGTGTAGTCCTCTCCCTGCACCGGGGGCATCTGTTTTACGTAGTTGCGGGGGCCGACGAGGACATCGTAGGTGGCATGGTCCGACCGGGTTTCCAGCATGAATTGGTCGGCGGCCGCAATGAGGAGTCGCAGGTTGCGACGAATCTGTCCGTCGGGGGTGACGTATTCGACGTATCGGCCGCGGCGCGTGACCACTTCCAGTGACTCGGTCGTATCGTCGACCACCAGCGACGTGTAGTCCTCGCCGGCAACAGGGGTGAGAGACTCCAGTGCACGACCGGGGCCGACGAGATCGGTGAAAGTTACTTGGTCGACGGCCGGATCGCGCAATCGTTCATCGGCAGCCGTGCTGAACCGAATGAGGTTGTTTCGAATGGCGGTCTCCTGGGCGGTGGTCCGCACCCGTTGAAAGGCGGGAATCGCCAAGGCGGCGATGAAACCGATCAAGAACAGGGCCACGAGCGAATAGCCCATGATCAGACCTGCGAGAGCCAGTCCGCCGCCGCTCAGGGAGGAGCCCGGGCGCCTGATTTCGCTGCGGGCGATGTGGCCGAAAATAATGGCCGGAATGGACGTGACGAGAACGAGAAAACCGGCGGCGCCCAAGAGTATGCTGGCGATGGCCTTGCCCGACGTCCTGGGCGGCGGGCGCGTGGGTAGGTCGAAGGGCGGGCGCAACTCCCCGGCCGGGGAAAACACCTCGCCCACCTCACGCCAGGAGTCCCAGGTTGTTTGCCAACATTTGTCGGTGGGAGTGAGTTCACCGCGGGCGATCATCTGTCGCACGACGGCGAGGGAATGTGGGCCGGATTGCTGGCCGGATCTGGCGATGTGAAAGGAGGTCGGGGTCATGGGCGCGGGAGCGAGTCGCGGGTGAACAGAGAACGGGAATCAGGCCAGATTCGTATTTTGTTCTGAGGGGAATCTCGCCGCTTGTCCCGTTGGAAATGCTCGCGATACGGCCAGAAAACAAAAAGCGCGCCCTGGGGGGCGCGCTGGAAAGAGACGAGAATGAGAACGAGAACGATCAGTTTCCCGGGCTCAGACCTGTTCAAGCAATTTATACAGCCGTTGCACCATCGTGGACGGATCTTCGAGGAGGCCGGCGGCGAGCATGGCGTTGTCGAAGAGCTGCTCGGCGACGAGCGCGCTCTTCTGGGCGTCGGTGTCCTTGCCGGCGGCGAGCTTCTTGATCACGGCGTGGCGCGGGTTGAGCTCGAGGTTGACCTTGAGCGGGGGCGGCGCGGCGCCTTCCTCCCCGTCCTTCTGCATGGCCTTCATCATGGCGCGCATCTGCGGGGTCATGAAGCTGTCGGCGTTGAGCACGGCGGCGGGGGAGTCGACGAGGCGGTCGGAGCCCTTCACTTCGTTGACGCGGTCGCCGAGGGTTTCCTTGAGCCACTTGGCGAGGGCGGCCATGTCGTCCTTGGAGAGGGCTTCGCCTTCGGCTTCCTTCTCGGCCAGCTTCACGTCGGCCGAGTCGGCGGCGACGAGTTTCTTGCCGTCGAACTCGCCGAGGTGGCGCATGACGTAGTCGTCGACCGCTTCGTAGCAGAAGAGCACCTCGAGGTTGCGGGCCTTGAAGCCTTCGAGGTAGGGACCGCGCTCGATCGCTTCGCGGCTCGGGCCGATGAGGAAATAGATCTCTTTCTGCTCCTCGCCCAGGCGCGACACGTAGTCGGTGAGGGAGGTGTGCTTGCCCTTGTCGGTGAGGGAGGACTCGAAGCGGAGGAGCTTCGAGAGCTGCTCCTTGTGGGTGAAGTCGGTGGCGGCGCCCTCCTTGATGAAGTAGCCGAACTCGCGGTAGAACTTGTCGAAGTCGTCGGGCTTGTTTTTGGCTTCGTCGGCGAGGAACTTGAGGAAGCGCTTGATGACGACCTTGCCGAGTTTGTCGATGAGGGCGCGGTCCTGCATCGTCTCGCGCGAGATGTTGAGGGGGAGGTCCTCGCTGTCGATGACGCCCTTGAGGAAGCGGGCCCACTCGGGCAGCAGGTCCTTGGGCGAGGGATCGATGAGGACCTTGCGGCAGTAGAGGGACACGGCCGGATCGGCGCGGGTCATGCCGAACTTCTCGGGATTGTTCCTGGGGACGAAGAGGATGGAGTTGATCGCGAGCGGCGCATCGGCGGAGAAGTGCAGCTTCAGCCGCGGCTCGTCGTAGGCGTGGGCCTGGAACTTGTAGAACTCGGTGTACTCCTCGTCGGTGATCTCGCTCTTGTTGCGCAGCCAGAGGGCGGAGACCTTGTTGACGCGTTCGCCGTTGAGGTTGATCGGGAAGGTGACGAAGGCGCTGTAGCGTTCGAGGATGCTCTTCACGCGCGAGGCGGTGGCGTAGTCGTGCGAGTCGTCGTTGAGTTCGATCACGATTTTGGTGCCGCGGGAAAGGTCGGCGGCCTCCTCGATCGTATAGGAGCCCGAGCCGTCGCTGATCCAGACGTGCCCGGACTCGGCGGACTGCCAGGAGCGCGAGTAGACCTTGACGGACTTGGCGACCATGAAGGCCGAGTAGAAGCCGACGCCGAACTGGCCGATGAGGTTGTCGTTCTTGGCGCCGCCGTCCTTGAGGGCCTGGAGGAAGGCCTTGGAACCGGAGTGGGCGATGGTGCCGAGGTTCTTGACCAGCTCGTCATGGGTCATGCCGATGCCGGTGTCCTGGATGGTCAGGGTGTGGGCCTTGTCGTCGGTGGTGAGGTTGATCTCCAGCGCCTTCTCGCCTTCGAAGATGTCCTTCTCGGTGAGCTGGGTGTGGCGCAGCTTTTCGAGGGCGTCGGACGCGTTGGAGACCAATTCGCGGATGAAGATCTCCTTCTCGGTGTAGAGCGAGTGGACGACGATATCGAGCAGCTGCTTGATTTCGGCTTGGAACTCGTGGGTTTCGGGCATGGCTGGATTTGGGATTTTCGATTTTGGATTCTCGATTCAGGAAGGGAGGCGTACCGCGCAGCGGGCGCCAAAAATGGAAGGGCCGGAAGTTTTGGAGGGTTTTCCGGAAAATCAAGCGCCCGGCGGAGCGAGGTGGCGGGGCACGTCCCGGCGGGGCGAAGTCAGCATGCGGGGACCGCTGCGCAGGAGTTGTTATGGAACCGCGAAAGACGCGAAGGGGCGCGAAACCGTCAGCCCGCATTTTACCTCGCAGGGCCGCCGCCGGTCGGCGTGCCGCTGGTTTGCCCGCCCGCCCCAGGCGGGTGAACCTATGGCAAGGCTGACGGAGGGCTGAGGAGCCGGAGGGGCGGAAGCCGACCCCCTACGGGCTCATTTGGTGCGATCCTGGCGCGGGGTGGGAATGGCGGGAGGCAGTTCGGATGCTTTGGGCGTGGGCGAGCGATCTTCGTCTTCCTCGAGGATTTCGCGGGTCGCCTCGAGCCAGAATTCTTCGTTGCGTCCGTCGGGTCGGCCGTGGTCGAGCCAGAGCGAGTGAGCGCGCTGGCGGATGCGCTCGTGTTGGCGGGCGCCGGTGGCGTCGAAGGCGCTGACCGCCGGCGAGGACTCGGGAGGAGGCGTGCTGCGATCATTCATGGCAAGGGGCGTAAACCGGCGGGCGATGGCGCGGTTCCCGCCCCCCCGCGGAGACGATCTCATCAGAGTTCCCGGCTCAGGCGACAGCCGTGCGCGGTGAAGCCGGCGCCGAAGCTGGTCAGCCACCAGTCCGCGCCAGGATTGGGGAACTCGGACCGCAGGGCGTATTCCAGGCCGAACAGCACGGACGGGCTGCTCATGTTGCCACATCGCTGGAGGATGTGCCGGCTGGGGCCGAAGTCGTGGTCGGGAAAACGTCGGGCCAGCGCGTCGATGACGTCCCGCCCGCCGCCGTGGTTGATGATGCGTTCGATCGGCGTGGCGCGATGATCGGTGGTGGTGACATCGTGCAGCATCGCCACTGCGTCGGCGGCGAGTTCGGGCACCGTCGGCGCGAGCAGGTTGCGGAGTTTTCCCTGGCGCATTTCGAAGCGGATCTCATCGCGGTGTTCAGGCTGGTGCAGGCTTTCGAAGCTGTGGCAACGCAGGCGCGTGGGACCGGGCGTGGCCCGCCAGATGGTCGCGGCGGCGCCGTCGCCGAACAGGCAGGCGCTCAGGATCACGCCCGGATCATCATCAAGGTAAAAGGCGGTGGAGCAGATCTCCACCGCGACGCAGGCGACGATCGCCGAAGGTTCGGCGGCGAGCGCGGCGGCGGCGGTGCGCAACATCGGCAGTGCGGCGGCGCAGCCCAGCCCGGCCAGATCGAGGAGTTGCGCATCGCTGCGCATACCCAGGTGATCGGCGACGTAGCTTGAAACCCCCGGGCAAAGATAGCCCGTGCAGGTGCAGACGATCAGCACGTCGATCTCCGACACCGCGATGTCGGCCCCGGCCAGCGCCTGGCGCAGGGCATCACGACCGAGCCGCGGCGCTTCGGCGCGAAACGCCTCGTTCAGCTCATCGGGCGAGCGTTCAAAAACCTTTTCGAGGTCGGGCAGGGCGAAGTGTCGCCGCTCCACGCCGGAATCACCGCAAAGCACGGTGCGCAGGGTGAGCCGGCTGCGCCGCGACAGACGCGCCAGTTCCGGTGAGCGTTGCGCCAGCTCCCAGCACTCCCGTTGAGTGTAGCCGGTGGGGGGCAGGGCGGTGGCGAGGGCGTGGAGGTACATGACCAGGTCGGGAGCGGGCGAGGCGAAGCAGGGCGTGGGATCAGTGCAACAGATGATAGAAGCGGCGGAAGGGCACCAGACGCAGTCGGGACGCCCACTCGAAGCAGCGCCGAGCGGCGGGTTGCAGGAGGAAGGGGTGCAGCAGGGCGGCGGTGCGCAGGCGCACGCGGACCGTTGCCTCCATCTCAGCCTGCGCTTGCGCCACGGCCTCGTTCCAATCGAGCTCGCGGCGACTCCAGGCGAGCAGCGGAGCCACCGCGGCCGCCGCACTCAGGCACGCGATCGTCATGCCGTTGCCGGTGAAGGGCGGGATCATCGCCGCGGCGTCGCCGAGCCGGAGTTCGCCGGGCGGACGCGTGGCCGCGATCGGTCGCGCATCGAACCCGAAGCCGGCGATTGAACAAAACGATCCGTCCCGAATCTCGGCCCCGGCCATCCGCCGGGCCAGCCCGGGCATCCGCGCGCGTTCGAGCGTGGCGGGCCAGACGACCGCCGGATCGCGACCGCCGCGCACGACCTGGCGGTGAAACAGGCCGCAGACATTGGTCCAGCCGTCTTCGACCGGGCAGAGGCCGACGTAGGCCAGGTGGCCGAGATGCATTTCGAGATCGCGGTGCGGATCGAGCCCGCGCGCATGGCATTTGAGTCCCACCCAGGGGGATTGCCGGCGCTCGCGTCCGGTCGCGCGCACGATGCCCGGCGTGGCGGCGGGTGGCTCCCGCCGGGACCGGGTGTGCAGCTTCCCGCCGGCGCTCCGGAAGGCTGTGGCCAGGCGCGCATCGAGGCGGTGACGGCTGATGGCACGAGCGGGCGTCGGCAACGGTTGGCGATGCCAAAGACGATCGCGGTGCAGCCAGCGTACATGCGTGCAGGCGTGGGCATCGGCGAGCAGCGGCGCGAGCCCGAGCTCAGCCGCGACCTTGTCGTCGAGGCTGGTGATCAGCTCGCCGCACACGCGGTGGCGCGGGTAGTCGCCGGCTTCATGCAGCGTGACCGGCGCCCCGGCGCGGCGGAGGGCGAGGGCGAGGCTCAGGCCGCTGAGCCCGCCGCCGAGGATTTCGAGCGGACGCGGTGCATTCATGGCAGGCGGTGTACGGCGACCAGCCGGCTGGCTCCGCGCCAGCTGGCCGAGGTTCGACAGTGCCAGCGGGCGGGGGCGAGGCCGAGCGCGCGGGGCAACTCGTCGTCGCGAAAGCCCGCAGCGATGCTGGCGGCGCCATCGTGGCGGCTGACGGGGTGGGCGCGCAGGACCGCGCAGGCGAGCGCGAAGCCAGTGAAGGCCCGGCGGGACCGATGGGTCTCGCTGGCGAGCAAGAGCCGGGAATGGTCGCCGAACGCGCGGCCCAGGCGCTGCAGGGCGGGAACCTCAAAATGGTGGAGGAGCAGATTGACCAGGACCACCGGGTAGGCCGCCCATTCAGTAAACTGAAACACGTCGCGGCAATGCCAACGCCGCGAGCGCGGCCAGCCCGGCGGTGCGGGGGCGCGATCGAGCGCATCCACCCGATAGCCGGCGCGGTGCAGCGAACGGGCGAGATGGCCGTCGCCGGCGCCGATCTCGAGGAGCGGCGTACCGGGAGCGATGTCGTGGCGGCGCAGTTGGCGAAGAAACCACCGCCGGGTGCCGAGCAGGCGGTTGAACCAGCGCAGGTCGCGGCGCGAGGCGCGGGCGGCGGGATCGGCGGGATCCAGCGCATCGAGGATCTCCGGCGCGACCGTGCGCGGGCGGGGGCCGGCGACGGCGGCGCGAACGAGCGGAGAGGCGAGCGCGGGTTGATTCAATCCAGCACCTCCTCGAGGGTCTGGACCGCGGCGAGATCCATGACCTCGGCAATGCGACGGGCGGCATCGCGCTCCTGGAGGGCGACGCGGGCGGCGAGCTTCTCGGTCACCGTGTCGTTGCCGCGGTGGGCGGTGCGGCGCAGGAGCTCGTAGCCGGCGATCTCGAGGTGCTCGACCGCGTAGGCGAAACCGGCGAGTTTGGCGATGCGATCGCTCTGCGCGTCGAAGAAGGCGTTCCAGTTGAGCGCCCCCAGTTTGAGGGCCGTGTCCTTGACCGTGGATCGTTCGGCGCCCAGCTCTTCCAGTCGATCCTCGATCGCCTCCAGTTGACCGCGGGTTTCGGCGAGATGGGTCCGGTAGACACCGGCGAGCACGGTATCGCCGGCGGTTTCGCCGCATTTGCCGAGCAGTTTGAGGCTTTGGCTTTCGAGGGCGTGGGCCTCGGTGAGGTGCTTGATGATTTCGCCGGGCAGGTCCTCGAGGGGCGTGCTGCCGTGGGAGGCTTCCTCGGCGGCGTTGAATCCGATCTCGAGGCGGTCGCGCATGGCGGCTTCCTGGCTCTGGATCTCGCGGGCGACATCGGCGGTGGCGGTGTCACCGCAGATCTCGGCCTCGCGCTCGAGCAGGGCGTAGCCGGCGCACTCCATCGCCTCGTAGGCGTAGGCGTGGGCGACGAGGCGGCCGGGCGTTTCGGGTTGGGCCTTGGCAAAAAGGTGGAAGGCCTTGCCGCCGAGTTTCATGAACGCGTCCTTTACCCGGGAAGGGCTTGCTCCGAGGGCGTCGAGACGGTCGTGCATGAGGCGCGCATGTTCCTCGGTCTCGATGAGGTGCTGCCGGAACGCTTCGGCGAGGGCGGGATCCTGCACGGTGTCCGGAGCGGTCCTCATCTGCACGGCGGCTTGAAGTTCCATCGAATAAAGGTCGCTGACAAAGTGAACGAGTTGTTCGTGCGGTGAGCGTGACATGGCGAAGCGGGGAGGGTTGCGATTGGGGCATCGGGCGAGGACGCGCGATGCCGGGTGAGTGAAGGGATGGACCGAGCGTCGGGTAACTCGGGTCCGGTCGCGGGGCGATTTGGGCAAAGATCAGGAATTGGCCCGGTGCTTGGAACGGTGGGCACGGCGGCGCTCTCGGCGGAGAAAGCGTTGCACGGCGGTCTCTGCTCGACGCAGGCGGCGATCCGGACGCGCGGCCTTTTCGCCGTCGATCGCGATGTCGGGCGGCAGGTCCAGCCGACCCTCGGTGTAGGCCTCGATGACCGCGGGGTGAATGTAACAGCGGCGGCAGACCGCCGGGGTGTTGCCCAGGAACCGTGCGGTGACCTTGACCGCTTCGACGAGCTGTTTGCGGACGGCGGTGGCGGAATCCGCCGCCGGCCGCCCCGCCAAATGCGCCGCGGCAAACACGGTGCCGCCCCAGGTGCGAAAGTCCTTGGCGGAAAAGTCGCCGCCGGTATGCGAGCGGATGAAGGCGTTGATGTCATCCGAACGCAGCGGGTGGCGGCGACCATCGGTGCCCACAAACTGGAGCAGAACCTGACCAGGCAGTTCCTGCACGCGGCGCAGGTGGCGGGCGAGTTCCCGGTCGCGCACACGGATGCGCTGCTGGACGCCGCTCTTGCCGCGGAACTCCAGCAGCACGCGGCCACCGCGAATGGAGGCGTGACGATTGCGCAGGGTGGTGAGGCCAAAGGATTGGTTGGCGACGCGGTAGCTTTCATCTCCCAGCCGGATCAGGGAGCAGTCGAGCATGCGCACCGCCAGCGCCACGACCTGATCGTGGGCGACGTAGCCCCGCTGGTGCAGCTCGCGGCTGACGGCGCGACGGAGGCGCGGCAAGGCCGCGGCGAAGGCGATCAGCCGATCAAAATTGGCCTCCCGCCGGCCTTCGATCCAGCGCGGGTGGTAGCGGTATTGTTTGCGTCCGCGCGCGTCGCGACCGGTGGCCTGCAGGTGACTGCGGGGGTCGGGACTGATCCACACCTCCGTCCACGCCGGGGGAATCACCAAGGCCCGGATCCGGCTCAGGACCGCCTCGCGGCGGACCGGCCGATCCCGGGCGTCCACGTAGCGGAAATGCCCAGGGCGACCGATCCGGCGCAGGCCCGGTGTATCATCGCCCCGGTGACGCAGCCCTGCGGGCGGCTCGGTTTCCGGGGCGACGGGTTCGGCCATGGCAGGGTGGGTTGAGCGGGGATCAGCCCAGTCCGCGCGAAATGCGGGAGATCAGCTGGCGCGCCAGTTCGGTTTCGTAGAACAAGGTCTCGTCGGTGCGGAAGCTGACGGTGTTCTGGAAATCCAGGTCGGAGATCCGGCGTTGGCCGCTGCTGACGACCTCACCGTTGCGGTCGGTGAGTTTGTATTCCACGTGAAAGCTCGGCGTGTAGATGCCGCGCACGATGCGCACATCGGTGGCTTCGGCGCCGCGGTGGGGTTCGAATTCACCGGCCATGTCGATATCGAGGAAGGTGAGGTCGAGGTGGCGATCATCGGCCAGGTAGCGCGGCGCGATGCGTTTGATTTCGGCGCGCAGTTTTTCGGCGAGGGCCTGCTGTTCGTTTTCGCCGGGCTGGAAGCTGCGGCCGAAGTCGGTGAAGTCTTCCATGTTTTCGAACTGGACGCTGACTGCGCCGTCGCGGTGCGTTTGTTCGGCGCGGCGCTGATCCTTCGTGTTCTGTTGGGCGTGGAGCGCCACCGGCAGGGCGGCGGCGGTGAGCAGGGTGAGAAGGAGACGGAAAATATTCATGATGACTGTGACGTTTTGAGGGTTCGAGTCAGAGGTGGCATCCGCCGACGTCGCGCCCTGGAAACGAGCGGAGCGTGCGAATGCGGATACCCGCGAGTTCGGTTCTGGACGCGCAGGGCTCGTGCCAGATTCGGAAAGCGCTCGAACGGAGGAGGGGACCGGCGCCGGCCACGGCGGATTGCATCGCGGCCTGGGGGAAAAGGGTGCACCCTGCACGAAGTGCCGAGGCGAGCGGAATTCGTTGTATGCCGAAGCGACTGCGGGGCAGACGGTTCATGCCGCAGCGCGACGCTTGGCACGGCGCAAGCGGCAAGACCGGGAGCGGGCGGAACCGCGGAGGAACCCCCGCGCGGTCTTCATCGCCCTGTTTCAATCTCCAACGAAAGGCCCATCATGCTCTTCAATGCAAAAACGACCAAAGGTTATTCGCTCCTCGCCCGCGACGGTGAGATCGGAAAAGTGCGGGACCTGTATTTCGACGATGCCCGCTGGCGCGTGCGCTACGCGGTGGTCGATACGGGCGGCTGGCTCAGCGGTCGCCGCGTGCTCGTTTCGCCCACCGTGCTGGGGGAACCGGATCACGACGAAAAGCGTATCCAGGTTGATCTTACGCGGGAACAGGTCGAGTCGAGCCCCGACGTCGATACCGAGAAGCCGATCACCCGCGAGTATGAGGAACTGCTGCACAGCTACTATGCCTGGCCCTACTATTGGTCGGAGCCGCAGTATGCGGCGCCGGTGTACTACGGTCCGCTGGCCGGGGCGGTGATTCCACCGGAAGCCATCTACCGCGCCGGGGCCACCGGCGGGGCGGTGCCCGGCTCGCCGCAGCGGCAGAAGGGCGGATCCACCCGCGACGCGGCCGCGGCGCTGGCCGATGACGACGAGGCGCACCTGCAGAGCGTCAACAAGGTTACCGGCTGGACGATCCATGCGCGTGACGGCGACCTGGGTCACGTGGAGGATTTTCTCATCAGCCCCTTGGACTGGAGCATTCATCAGCTCGTGGTCGACACCCGCAACTGGTGGCCGGGTCGCAAGGTGCTCGTGGCCCCGGGTTGGATCTCGGCCGTCGACTGGGTAGAGCGCGAAGTGCGGCTCGGCCTCAGCCGGGAGGCCATCAAGTCCAGTCCGGAATATGATCCGGAAACACCGGTCTCGGAGGACTACGAATCATCCCTACAGACCCACTACCACGCGACCTTCACCGAGCGGTGAAGCTCGCGGCGGAAGGCGGGTGGTTGCCGGATCGGCGAGTGAGGAAGGCTCCGACCTTTTTTGGGACCTCCCTACAAGCACGAACGGACCCAAGCTTCAAACCGCCAAGGCCGCGAAGAGTCGCGAAGGTTCCGATGACGGATCTCGTCTCTCATGTTTCCGCTTACGGCTTCGCGTTCCTTCGTGTCCTTCGCGGTTGAACTCACTCCTCGGTCCTTGGGGGGCGTCCAGCCAGAGTAGCGCGTCTCGCCCTAAGCTGGAGCAGATGTGGCACAGACATTCCTGTCTGTGCACGTTGGCCTTCAAGCGGTACACAGCCAGGAATGCCTGTGTCACTTTGGGCGGATCGGCGCTAGACAGACACGCCGCCAAGGGCGGCGCGAAGGTGACTTTCTCGCCTCGGCGTGAAGTTCGAGGTGTCTACCGCGACGCGGATTCCTCTTCGTCGAGCGGTTCGACGTGGGCGAGTTCGTGTTCGTGCTTGGCGCCGGGGCCCTTGAGGACGCGGGCGATGCAGTAGACGAAGAGGCAGGTCACGAAGCCGACCGAGAGGGTGAGGTTGATCCAGCCGCCGAGAGTCATGGTGGCGAAAAGGGTCATGGGCGCGGGAAAGGGAGGAGGTTAATCTTGAGGCACGGCGGGCGGGCGGGCCAGCCAACGCTTGCCGGCGATGTTGACGAAGACGAGGGCGAAGCCGGTGATGATGATGATGAAGCCCACCGTGAGGCGGGCGACCTGGCTCGGGTTGTCGCCGACAAGATCGTTCACATAGCCGGTGGGGGCAAACACCGGGTCGGTGAAGGAGTAATTCCAGCCGAAGACATTCTGGAGGACGAAGAGCAGGAAGATGGTGAGCAGGTAGGCCGGGGTGATGAATTTGATGATGACCTTGAAGAGGTCGGGGATGCGCATCTCGGCACCCTCGTGGGCAATCTGCCAGCCGCGGGTCGTGCCCAGGCCCCAGCCGAAGATGATGACGAGAATCGTCGCCTGCACGAAGAGCATCACGGTACCGACCCAGAAGTCCATCGTGTCGAGCGCCTTCAGGTCCTTGGAGAAATACCACACGAAGAGCGTGCCGACGGCGGTCATGAGTCCGAGGAGGGCGACCGAGGCTTTGCGTTCGATGCCGAGGCCTTCTTCGAGAAAGGCGATGCCCGGCTGCAGCATGGAGAGCGAGCTCGTGACGGCGGCGATGAAGAGCAGCACGAAAAAGATCGAGGCGAAGAGATGGCCGGCGGGCATGAGGGCAAAGACCTGCGGCAGGACGTTGAAGCCCAATCCGAAGGTGCCCTGACCGACCACGCCGGCGGCGCCGAGAAACATGAAGGCGGCGGGCACGGTGATGAGTCCGCCCAGGCCCACCTCGCAGAACTCGTTGGCGGCCGTGGCGGTGAGACCGGAAAGCACGACGTCGTCCTTGCTGCGCAGGTACGAGGCATAGGTGATGATGACGCCGAAGCCGACCGAGAGGGAGAAGAAGATCTGGCCGGCGGCGGCGAGCCAGAGTTGGGGATTGCGCAGGCCGGCGGCGACGTCGCCGGGATTCCACATGAAGGCGAGGCCGTTGATGACGTTTTGATCGGGTTTGGCCGGGTCGGGTGTGCCGAGGGTGAGCACGCGCACGAGGATGATGATGGCGATCACGATGAGCGCCGGCATGGCGACCTTGCAGACAAGTTCGATGCCCTTGGAAATGCCGCGGTAGATGAAGAAGAAATTGATGACGTAGACGACGACCACGAAGATGCCCACGTCGCGCAGCCCGAACTTGAAGGCGACGCCGTCGGAGGCCGCGCCGGTGAAGTTGGCGAAAAAGGTCCCGTAGTCCTTGTCCTCGATCGAGAGGTTGCCCACCAGCGCGTTGAGCGCGTAGCCGAGCGCCCAGGCCTCGATGTAGACGTAATACATGTAGATGATGACCGGCACGACGAAGCCAATCACCCCGAGGTATTTGGCGGCGGGGCGTTTCAGCAGGGCGTGAAAGATGCCCGAGGTGGAATGGTAGCCCTGTCGGCCGCCGTAGCGCCCGAGCGTCCACTCGGTCCAGCAGATCGGAATGCCGATGAGCAGGAGCGAAATGAAGTAGGCGATCATGAAGGCCCCGCCGCCGTATTGGGCGGCCAGGCCGGGGAAACGCAGGAAGTTGCCGAGTCCCACGGCACTGCCGGCGACCGCAAGAATGACACCAAGACGGGAGGACCATGCCTCTTGAGGGGCAGACATGGGCCCAACCGCCTAAGGCCCGCCGCGCCAACTGCAACGGTGTTTTTGCGCGAGGAGTGTGCCGGAACAGAAATCCCCGAAGCCAAGAGCGCAGGTCGCCGCCCGTCGGAGACAAACAGGAAAGGCTCTCCGAGTGACCAGCACGGCGCAGTTTTTTTTAACCACGAATGGACACGAATGGCTTCGGCTTCCGCCTACGCACTGCAACGAAGGGTGGGTCCCTTGGCGGAACTTTGCCCGATTGGCCTCGTCAATGGGGGCGACGCGAAGAAACTGATGAGCCGTATGGTCACACACTCTCGATGGGCCCGCTGGAGCAGGCGGATCGGCGCCGGGCTGGCGCTGTGCCTGGGCTTCGGGGGCTGCCAATCCGTCGACCCGAAACCGCCGCAGGCCGAGGTCGATGCTGCGGTGGCGGAGGCGCGCGCCAAGGCCGAGGAGGCCAACCGGGAGCTGGAGCGGGACCGGCAGACGATCCAATTCGCGGCCTGGCAGCACGTGAAGGCGATTGCCGAGATGTGGCGCCAGCTGCCGCCGGACTATTTTCCCGGCCTCAATCAGTTGGTGCAGGAGGTCGACGCGTTGGCCGCAAAGATCGAGCAGGAGGACACGATCAAGGTCGGGCTCATCGACCCGGTTGTGCTCACCACCGGCAACCCCGCCTTCTGGCGGGCGATGATGGAGACGACACCGGAGGATCCGGTGGTGGCGCTCTTCGAGCAGATGTTGTGGGCGGCGCGGGGCTATTTCGAACGGGCGAGCTGGCTCATCGATCTGCAGATCTACGGACCGACCCTGCCGATGCCCGTGCACCGCCTCACCTACGGCATGGGCGACGAGATGGGCAGCGTACGCCTGCGTGAACTCAGTCGTCGCAGCGCGCTGTTGCGCAACCTCCCGCCGGAGGAGGCGGTCCAGGCGGTGGCCGCCGCGCGCTCCTTCCGCCCCGGCGACCTCGATTGGACCCTTACGAGCATCATGATCCGGCTACGCGCGAGCGGGATCGACGTGGAGAAGCTGGACGAACGTCCGGCGCTGGTTGATACGCTCATGGCCGGCATGGTGGACGATTGGCGCATCGTGGCGGCGCAGAGCCCGCTGGTGGCGGCGCGGATCCACCCGACCGCGACGGTGCGTAGCGCAGCGCGAGGGGTCGACGCGGTGCTCCGCCAGCTGCGCGAGAGCCGCGGCGCGTATGGGGAACGCGATCTCAATCGTCTCGCCGATGCCCTGGCCGAGGCCGGCCTCTACGCCGAGGCGCTTCAGGCGACGCGGCGGGCGACCGGTATGCGGGGTTTCGCCCTGCCGGGCTCGATGGATCGCTGGTGGACCTGGCTGCCGCACCTGATCGGTGCGGAACGGGTGGCCGAACTCGAACAGGCCGCTGAGAGTGGCGACCTGAGGCCGGTGGCTTTTTTCCAGGTCGACACCGGTCCCGCCGGGACGGAATTGCTGCCCTTGCACCCGATCATTGCCGACCGCACGCTCCGCCGCCTGCAGGAAGTCGACCGCCGCTTGAGTGAACCCGAGGCGGGACCCGAGGACACCGCCGTCGCGCTCGTCACCAAGGCCGAAACGCTGGGGCATCTCGGCCGTTGGGACGAGGCCGAGGCGGCGCTGGCGGCGCTTCCGGAGGCGACCGCTGCCGCCGGTGCCCCGATGCAGGTGTGGTTGGCTCTGTGGAGCGGTCGGGTCGACGACATCGATCGTCGGGTCGCCGCACTCGATCCCCAGGATGCCCTCACCGCGCCCGCCCTGCCGGCCCTCGCCGCGGCGGCCCAGGGGCGGTGGGGCGAGGGCGCCCGGGTGTTTGGGGCGGCGGCCGAGTCGGCCGAAAACGATGACGAGTACCGTGCTTATTACGCGCTTATGGGCGCGGCCTTTCACCGATTGGCCGGTGACGACCTCGCGGCCGACACGCTGATCGAGCGGGCCCGCGCGCTCGCGGAGGAACACGAATGGGTGAGTTCGCTCGTGCGCGGCATGGCCGGCGAATCGGCGCAGGAGCCCGTGGGCGAAAACGTCAGCGAGATCACCGAAGCCGGCCGCGTCTGCGAACAGCGCTTCTATCGGGCGTTTCAACGCGACCTCGACCCCGAGCGCCAGCGCACGCTGCTCGAGGGCTGCGTGGCCACCGGTGTCGTCGATTTCGTCGAATACACGGCCTCGCTGTTGCGCTTGCGCGAGCTTGAGCCGGAGGCCTGGGATCCCACCGTGGCCCCGGCTCCGGAATCGTCCGAGCCGGCGGACGAACCCGCTTCGGACCAGGATTGGATCCGCGACGCCAGTCCCACCTGGTCCATTCCCTCGTGATTCATGTGTGATGCAAGATGTATGATGTCTGATGTGAAAACCATGGCCCGCCGATTTGATTCTGTATCCAGAAACTGGGCACTTGGACTGGGCCTGGGGATCGCATTGCTCGGATGGGGCGGTTGCGCGGCGATTCCCGCCAACAGCGACATCGTGGCGGCCTCGGCGGGTGAGGTGCAGGAGCAGGCCTGGCAACACGTGCAGGCGCTGACGAATGAACTGGCCGTCCTCGACGACGCCGACCATCCCGGCATCGCCGCCCTCGTGCGCGACCTGCGCTCGGCCGCGGCCCGGGTCGAGGCCGGCACCGGCGGCAGCTACGATCAACTCGATCCGGCCCAGCTCATCGCCGACAATCCCCATTTTTGGCAGGCGCTCCTGGAAATGCAGCCCGGCGACACGACCCTCGCGGTCCTGGAAGGCATGATGCTGGCGGCGGCCGGCCACATCGAGGGCGCCCGGGATGTGTTGGAACTCGTGCGCGCCGGACCGCTGCTCGACGAGGAGTTGGGCGACCGGGTGGCGCAGCAGATGCGCACCATGGATGCGTGGACCTTCACGCCGCCGGGGATCGAGTTGCTGCAGGTCAGCGGCCTGCCGCCCGAGGAGCGCTGGGAACCGGTCAAGCGCCTCGAGGCCATGCATCCGGAGTCGGCGACCGCGGCCATGGCCGTGCTCAAGATGCGCGCCGACCTGGCCGGCATCGAATTGACCGCCGCGGGGGAGGACGAACGCATGCGCGACAAGATCCTCGCCGCGGAGCCGCGCGCCATGACCGTGCTGGAGGAGCAGCAACCCCTGTGGGCGGCCATCATCAAGGCCAACGGCGAGGCCGGTGACGCCGGCCGCCGCATCGCCCGCATGCTGGAGGAGGACGAGTCGGGCGTGCTCAACCTGACGGCGGCGGACTGGGAACAGCTCGTGGCCGACTTCGACCGCATCGGTTTGCCGGACTGGGCGGTGCGTGCCGTGCGCATGCGGGCGGCGGAAAGTGGCGGGTTGAGCGACAGCGACCTTACGGCGCTGCGACAGCTTCTCCCGCGGGTGCTGCCTGCCGAGACGGCGACCCGCCTGCTCGACGCGCTCGAGGCGGGCCGGCTGGCGCAGGCGACCTTGCATGCCCCCATCCCCGAGCCCACCGGCACGGCGGACATGCCGATCGCGCCGGTCGTGGGCGGCGCGATCGCCATGAACCTGCGTCGCGCCCACGTGATCCTGGCCGAAGCCGACGGCGAACCCTACTCCCTGCAGGAAAAGGGAGCGATGGTGAGCGTGGCCGAAAACGCCGGTACCCTGGGCGACCTCGAAACCGCGGAGCACGCTTTGAATGAAGCGGCTGTGCTAAAAGGGGTGGAGATCGACGTCGCCCGCGCACGTCTCCGCCTGGCCATGACCCGCGGCGACCCCGCGACGGTGGCCGCGGCCCGCGAGGCGGTGCTGCGCGAAGACCGGCGCCTGAAGGGGACCCATTTCACCGTGGGCAATTCCTACATCATGTCCGGCCAGTGGGGGGAAGCCAGCGATGCCTTCGCCGCCGGGTTCAAAAACACGGTCTTGTCGTCCGAGCGCCGCGCCTACGCCGCCATCTACGCCCACTGCGCCGCGGTGCTGGGCGGACGCGACCGGCAGGATCTGCTGGTCGACGCGCTGGAGATGGTGGAGGAGGACGCGTGGGTCGCGCGCCTCATCAAGGCATTGCAGGGCGAAGTGGGTCGGGCCCAACTGTTGATCGAAGCCGACGAAGGCCGGGAATCGGTCGCGCTCGGCCAGCGCTGCGAGGCGCATTTTGTGTGGGCCTTCACGCCCGGGCAGACCGCGGCCGGGCGCCGCGCCGAACTGCTCGCCGCGCGTGATCTTGGCGTGGTGAATTTCATCGAATACGATTTCGCCACGGCCTGGCTGGCGGCGGGAGGGAGATAGGGAGGGGAACAGGGAGCAAGGGGCAAGGAGCAGGGGGCCCACCGGGAAGAAAGAGAGTCCTGTTTTCGATCTCCTACTTCTTACTTCATACTTCCAACTTCTTACTTAGTGTGCGGCCGAACTTATGAGTGCCGCGCCTGCCTCTGCCCCCTCTTCCGCCCGTCCGCCCACGTTGGGCGAGTCCCTGGTTCCGGTCGTCTGTCTGGTGGTCTTTCTGGCCGGGGCGGTGCTGAACCTCGAGGACCTGCCCGAGATGGCGGTGGTCACGCCGCTGCTGCGGGCGCTGGCGGCGGTGCCGTACTTCGGCAGTGTATTGACAGTATCGATACCGGTGCAGATTCCGCTGATCGCCGCGAGTGTGGTGGCTTCGCTCATGGCCTGGCGGCTGGGCATGGATTGGAAGACGATCCAGCGCAGTTTCGTCGATGGCATTCTGCTTTCGCTGGGGGCGGTGCTCATTCTCCTCATCGTGGGCGTGCTGATCGGCACCTGGATTGCGAGCGGCGTGGTGCCGATGCTGATCGTGTGGGGGCTGAAGCTGCTCTCGCCCGGCGCATTCCTGGCGGCGACCTGTCTCATCTGCGGGGTGGTTTCGCTGGTGACGGGCAGTTCCTGGACGACGGCCGGCACGGTGGGCGTGGCCTTGATCGGGGTGGGGCAGGGCCTGGGCGTGCCGTTGCCGATGGTGGCGGGGGCGATCATTTCCGGCGCTTATTTCGGCGACAAGATGTCGCCACTGTCTGACACGACGAACCTGGCCCCGGGCGTGGCCGGTGCGGAACTGTTTGATCACGTGCGGCACATGATCGCGACGACCGGGCCGAGTTTTCTGATCGCGCTGGTGCTCTACTGGCTGCTGGGCCTGCGCTTTGGCGGTGGAGCGGTCGAGGCAGGCACGGTCGACGAGATCATGAACGGGATCGGCGCCACCTTCCAACTCTCCGGCTGGCTGGTGTTGCCGCCGGTGCTGGTGCTGGTGATGGTCATCGCCCGCGTGCCGGCTCTGCCCGCGCTCATTGTTGGAGCGGCGGCCGGTGGCGTGGCGGCCAGCCTCCTGCAGGGCGTGAGTCTGGCGACGGTGCTCACCGTGGCCTATGACGGCTTCGCTTCGACCACGGGCAACGCCGCGGTGGACGACCTGCTCACCCGCGGGGGCCTGAGCAGCATGTATGGCACGGTGGGCATCATCCTGTGCGCGATGTGTTTTGGTGGAGTGATGGAACGCTCCGGTATGCTCGGACGCATTGCGGCGGCAATCCTCGGCCTAGCCCGGTCGCGTGGCGGGTTGGTGGCGGCCTCGGTGGGCACGAGCATCGGGACCAACGTGGTGGCGTCGGACCAGTATCTGGCCATCGTGGTGCCGGGCCGCATGTTTAGGGAGGCGTTTGCGCTGCGCGGCCTGCACGCCAAGAACCTCTCGCGCTGCCTGGAGGATGGCGGAACGCTCACTTCTCCGCTCATCCCCTGGAACTCCTGCGGCGCCTACATGTTTGCGACGCTGGGGGTGTTCCCGCTGGCCTACCTGCCCTTTGCCTTCCTCAACCTGCTCAATCCGCTCATCTCCATCCTCTACGGCTTCACGGGCTGGACGATGACGCCGGCGGAACCCGGCTCGGCGGAGCCGGGAATGAAAGGGAGTGAGTGGCCCGGCGGAGCCGCGAGTGAAAGGGAGTGAGTGAAAGGGGGCAGGCCAGGATCCTGTCTCCTCGTTCCTTCCCCCCTCCTTCTCCCTTTCACTCTTCCCTTTCACTTCCCCCTTTCCTTCACTCCCTTTCACTTTCACTCACTCCCTATTCTTTCATGTCATTGATTGATCGATACGTTTTGCGGGAGTGGCTCGGGGCGCTGTTCCTCGTGCTGGGGGCGACCGTGGGCCTGTTGCTGATGCAGGCGATGTACGACGATCTGGGCGACCTGCTCGACGTGGGGGCGGAGGCGGTGGATATCGTGTTTTACTACACGGTGAAGCTGCCGAGTTTTTTGTCGGTGGTGCTGACCCTCTCGCTGCTGCTCTCCCTGCTCTACACGCTGGGCCGGCTGCACCGGAACCTCGAGATCACCGCGCTGCGGGCGGCGGGACTGGGCTTCTTTCGCATCACACGGGTGATCTGGCTGGCGGGCGTGCTGCTGTGCGGCGTGACCTGGTGGCTCAACGGCACGGTGATTCCCTGGTCGGTCGAGACCTCGCGTTCGATTTTGCAGGACCTGCGGGTGCGCGGACAGGGGCGGATCGAGAGTGCAGACCGGGTGGAGGCGGTTTATTCGGTCGCCTTCGACAACCGGCGCGAGGACCGCATGTGGTTCATGAACCGCTACAGCCGCTACACCGATCGGGGCTACGGCGTGATGGTGACCGAACTCGACGAACAGCGGCGCGAAAAGACCCGCATCCAGGCGCGCGAAGCATGGTTCAACGAGGAGACCGGGAGTTGGGTGTTTGTGGATGGCCGGGAGACCTGGATCGATCCGGAGACGGGCGAGGTGCAGCTCTCGCCGCGGTTCGAGGAAAAGGAGATCCGGCGCTTCCGGGAGGATCCGGCGCTCATGCTGGTGTTCGACCAGAAGCCGCAGGACCTGTCGTTCTTCGAATTGGAGCGGGTGATCGCGTTTCATCGCGCGACCGACGATCCGAAGGTGAAGCGTTACGCCGTGCGCTACTACGGTCTGCTGGCGGAAACGCTGGGACCCCTCATCATCATCGCGCTGGCGATTCCCTTTGCGGTGGCGGGGGTGCGAGTGAACCCGGCGGTAGGCGTGTCGAAATCGATCGGCCTGTTCCTGCTTTACTTCGTGTTGTTCAAGGCCAGCACGGGTCTGGGCGCGCGGTCGGTGATCGATCCGCGCTGGGCGGCGCTGGCGCCCAACCTCTTCATGCTGGGCCTGGGCGTCGTGCTCATGTGGCGCACGCGGTGAGCGAGGGGCAATTTCGGGCCGTGGGCGTGAGGCTTGGCACGCTCGCACCGCGGCCGATTTTTATCCGTCGGTCGTGGAGATCCCGACCGCGATGTTATTCGACTGGCCATTCTATTCGTTGCTGCATGAGCAAACCGACTACGCCTCCTCCGATCATCAGAACTATCGCAATACGAAAGGCGATAGGATGCTTCCATAAATAGGCTTGGTATCGAGCCAGCGTGTAGATTCGGGCCATCTTCCGGTCACCGTCCAAAAACCATATCCATGTGAAGGCCACGATCCACAGTGCGACGCAGAGCACCGTAGCAACGGTTGAGTATGGCGCCTGCCAGGTGACAAAGAACGGCGTAACAGAGTCGGCGAAGAAATATTGGATGATCCAGAGCAGAACGCTGGGGCCCCCGATCCACCCGATTGAGCCGGCCGCAAAGCGATCGGCCTCAACCTTCGTGATTGCACCTTCGCGGATTGCTGGGGCCAAGCGGATGCGGAAGTAGACAGCGTTGCCGATTCCGACCCAGGCACCGCAGAACAACCAGAAGAACTGTTGAATCGATTGCATGTCCCGGCCGCAGAGCGAAGATCAGCCACGCGGGCCGAGCAAGGATGGAGGTTCAGGTGCCGGTGAATCGTCCCCCGGACGAGCGCCCACCTGCGATGCGCTGTGACAGCTGGATCGGCCCGCCGTCTGCGGAAGCCGCCACCCATGGTCAAATAGCCATGCCTAGGCTGTAGCGGCGTCGCGTCGCGGGCCGCCGACGCAACGCAAACGGACGGGGACGTCCGTTCTCCCTCAAGGCGGCGAAGGGGAGCGTTCAGCGGCTGGCCTGGCGGGTTTGTTCGAGCTGGGTGCGCAGGTTTTGCAGCAGGTCGTGCTGGGAACCCGGGGGCGTGTGGCGGAGGGCGTGGTCGAGTACGGCGAGGGCACGTTTCGGTCGACCTTGATTGGCGTGAAGGATGGCGATGCGGCCGACGATGCCCGGGGCGGTGGGAAAGTGGAGGACACCTTGATCGAGTTGGGCCAGTTCTGCGCGCGTGGGTTCGCGGGAGGATTTGAGCCAGAACTCGGCCAGCAGTTGATAGGCTTCCGGTAGGGCGGGCGCGGCGCGGAGGGCCTGTTGCAGATGTGCGAGGATGGGCCCGGCCTGCTCGGAATTCAGCTCCGGGGTGGTGACGCGATCGAAGGCGATGCGCGCGTGGGCCAAATGCGCGGACGGTCGACTGGCGCCGAGGGCGAGGCCGTTGCGGAGGTAGGGCCAGGCGGCCGCGGTGTCGCCGGCGGCGAATTCGATGAGTCCGGCGCAGAGCTGGGTTGCCGGATCCTGATCGGATGACTGCAGCAGCGAAGCGACCTGGGCGCGGGCCTTGTTGAGGTAGAGATCGAGCACGGCGGGCTGGGTCCTGCGCACGTGAGCGACCTGCAGCAGTTCCCACTCGGCCCGGAGGCGGGCGATTTCGACCGGAGTGGCGCGGCGCACGTCGATTTCGGGCAGCGCGGCGGTGGTGATTTCCTGCAGGGATTTCTGCAGGGACATCGAGTCGGGCAGGTAGTCGCTGAGGATGTCGCGGGCGTCGGCGTAACCGAAACCGAAGTGGCGGCGGAAGAGGTCCTCATCCATCGATCGCGTCTCGAGATCGGCGGCGAGGGCCCAGAGCGCATCGCGATAATGCGCCGAGTCATGGGTGTGGATCCAGTGCAGGAAGAGACGGCACTGGTCGACCCAGAGGGCGGTGTCGCGGTCGGGCGGGCCGGCGAACAGGCGTGCCATCGGGAACAGTTCGCGCGGACTCGAGGAGTCGGTGCGCTGGCGTTCGGCCTCGGCCATGCTGCCCCAGCGAGCGAGGGGATTAACACCGAACGAGCCCTCGCCCACGGCGGCGTCGGCGTAGAGCGCGACGAGGCCGTTGCGCAGCCAGGCGGGGAGTGGCGGCGTGCGGTGCTGCAGGAGCCAGGAAATGCGTTCCGGGGTGAAGCGGTAGGACTGCCCCGTGAGCAGGGCGATATTCTCCGGGGTGACTTCGTAGCCCTGACGGCGCAGTTCGCCGACGGAATGGGAGACGAGCGAGTTGAAGGATTCGCGCAGGCCGAAGATCATGCTGCTGTCGCCCTCGTTGACCTGGAGGTTGGGCAACACATCGGCGCCGGCGGCGACCAGACGCTCACGTTGTTCGGTGTCGCCGAACAGGTCCCGCATGAGCTCGTGGGACTGCATGCGGCTGCGCGGCACTTCATGGATGATGCAGCGGTCGGGCTCCGCGGAATGCCAGCGGAAACGGGCAGGAATGAGCCAGTCGAGGAGCCGCTGTTGGAGCAGATAGTTCTGGGCAAACTCGCGCGCGACATCGGGCTTCGCGGTGGTGAGCATCTCGAAGCCGTCGACGGAGACGAAGTTCCACTTCAACGTATTGCCCTCGTCGACGACGAAGGGCGGGAGAACGACCGTGGCCTCGGAGTCGAGCTCACTTTGCCCGTGGCCGCGGAAGGGCGCCACGAGTGCGGCGACCAGGAGCGCGCCACGGACCGGCAGCAGGCGGATGGTTTTCATGGCACGCGCTGGGTGGGACCGAACTGTACGTCGTAGTGGTAGAGATTGGCCGCGAGGAAGGTGGCCACGTGGTGCCAGACATCGGGTCGTTCCTCAAGGGAGCGGGACCAGGTGGACTCGGGCATGAGCCACCGCTCAACCTCTTTGTCGTGTCGCTCGAGGGCGCGCGCGAGACGACCGGAAGGGTTGTCGCGCAGATAGGGATCAAACTCCTCCACGCCGAGCAGCACCTGGTCGGGCAGACTGGCCGCATCGGCCGCCACCGAATGGTCGAATACCTCGTCGGGAAGGCCGTGCAGCGACTGTTGCAGCAGGAGTGGCGGCATGGGCTCACTCTTCAGCTCTCGCATCGATCGTCCTCCTGTCATGACCCGGCGCGTGACCATGGCGCTGAGCGTATCGACGGCCGGTTCGCGTTCATCATTGGAACCGTCGCCCCACGTGTCGGGCACGCCTCGAGCGCTGAAGCCGCCAGCCAGGGGGTCGGCCGGGATGCCGAGTTGGACGCGTTGCGCCTTGAGGCCCTCCATCAGAGCCATGGCGGTGACGACCGACTCATCGGTGTTGTCCTCGCTGCGCAGGCCGCGGGTCTCGAATTCGGGCCCATAAAAATACTCCTCGAGCCGGTTGCCATGATTGAGGGCGACAACGGCTTGGAAGCGGCCAGGCAGCAGGCTGGCCGTGCGCAGGGCGAGCCAGCCGCCGAAGCCGTGACCGACTGCCGCCAGCTTGCCGGGTCGAACATCGCGTTCCGCGGCCAGCCACGTCAACGCGGCGGTGACGCGGCGGGCGGTCCGTTGGTCGGGCGGCACCGGGAGGCTGTGGTCGGAAATGCGCAGGGGAGGATCGATCTCCAGGACCCAGGCCCCGGCGTCGGCGAAGGTGTGGGCGGCGGGATTGAAGGACCGGGCCGGATGCTCCCACGGCTCGGCGGAAAACAGGCAGACGAGTGGTGGTTGGGTGATGCGGGGCGCATGCGGGCGGGTGAGCCGCAGTCGAAACGAGCCATCGGTCGAATCGAGCCAAGCGGTCTCGACGAGGTTGCGTTGGCCCCACGGGCGGTCCCGGGCGGTGCGGTAGTATTCGGTCCAGCGCTGCTGCGGCAGTTCGTGCACGAACAGGCGGGCGGGGCGATCAGCCGATTCCAGCCGGAGAAGCCAGCGGAGCCGATCGGCGCTCCAACCCAGCACGATGGCCTGGCGTCCCGGGAAGTCGCGGGCGAGCGACGTGGTGAGTTCCTGCCACTCTCCCGTCGTCCATACCGCACTGGCGGGGGACGGTCCGTCGATCAGGATGTGGTTGTCCGCGGTCGCGGCCGACGGTACCGACAGCAGCGGAAAGACATGGGCTGCGAAGTCGGTCATCTGCATGGCGGGCACGACCTCGCGGGCGCGCTGCTCCTGTCGGCCGTAGCGCCGCCGCGGTCCGTAGTCGGCCGGCCAGACCGTGTCTGCCCCGGCGTGGCTGAGGAGCAGCTGCGGCGGTTCGGCCGAGCCCAGGTCGGTTTCCCAGAGTGCCCAGCCCGCCTCGTCCTGCATGGCGGCGAAAACGAGGCGGTTGCCACTCCCGTCCCAGGTCAGCGGCACGCTGCGTTCCCGGTGGGCGGCGGAACGCGCATAGGCGAAACGGGCGCCCCAGTCGGCGGGCAGCTGGTCCTCGATGCGTCGCCAATTGCCGAGTTTTCCGTTCGATTCGATCCGGACCCGGCAAACAAAGGCATCACCGACCCGCTCCGTGACGAGTCGGATGCGACCGGCGCTGTCGCTGAGCATGCTCGTATCCGAATGAACGATACGGTGCCAGTCGATCGAGGTGACCTCGCCACTGCGCGTGTCGATCCGGTGGGTACGGAGGTCGGCATTGGCGATTGAGTCGCCGCTCACGGTTTCGATGAGGACGGCATGAGGATCGGTCGGGTCGGCGCCGATCAGGCGCGGCATGCGAGGCAGGCGGTAGCTTTGGGTGAAATCATTGAAGACGTTTGCCCCGGCTTCGCGTCCTTCGAGCAGAGGCGCGTTGAATTGGCTTTCCAGGCTGATGGGGTCCGCGAGCTTCTCGGGCACCGGCTGGCCGGAGCGAACGGCGGCGATGACCCAGTCTTCGGTGCTGAAGACGAGCGTGCCGTCGCCGGCCCAGGCGAAGGTGGTGACGCGCGGGTTGGGCGGTGCGCCGAGGTGGACGATGTGACGACGGTCGGGCTCATCGATCGGCGTGACCTCGATGCGGGTCGCTTCACCTTCGGTGATGGCGACGGCGACAAAGCGACCATCGGGCGAGAGTGTGGCTCGGGTCAGTGTCTCGCCGGTGAAGAAAACGGGGACGGGAGCAGGATCGTCAGCGGCGGCGGCCAGGCGGCCCGTCGCGATCAGGCCGAGCGTGGTGGCGCAGAGGCGAAGGAGCGCGGCTCCGGGGAAAAAGGAGGGCATGAAAGCGACACGGAATATCCGGCGAGTCGCAGCCGGAGGGGTGGGGGTGACGGCCAGTCGAGCAAGGTGATGCCGCCAGGGTAGGCTCGCGTAAAGCGAAGATTGTATCCGGCCTCAGGGGGCGTCCTAGCGACTGGCTTGGCGATTTTGCGCCTGTTCGAGGCGGGCGCGCAGGGTGCGGTAGGTGGCGCGGGCCTCTGCGTTGAGAGCGTAGGTGAAGCCGTGGTCGATGAGACGCAGGGCGCGCTCGAGGTGGCCGTGGGTGGCGAGCACGATGGCGGTGCGGGTGATGATGGCGGGTTGCTCAGGGAAATATTTCACGCCTTCGAGCAGGGTGTTGAAATCGGCGGGGCCGGGCGGGTAGTCGCTTTCCATCCAGATCAAGCCGAGGAGTGCGTAGGTCTCGGGCAGAGGAGGCGCTTGTTCGACGGCGGCGCGCAGCAGGTGGAGCACGGGGCCCGTTTGCTCGCTCGTCAACAGGGCCTCGGTGCCGAGACGCTGGCGCAAGGCGTCGTAACGGAGCTGGGCGAGCACCTGGAGAACGCGCGGTCGGGCGGCGCCCTGGGCGACGGCGGTTTCGAGGTGGTGGCGGGCGGCGGCGGAGCCGCCGGCGTCGTATTCGAGCAGGCCGGCGGTTGCATGCAGGTCCGCGGTATCATCGAGCTTCTGCAAGGCACTCTGTACCGTGGCGCGGGCCTGCCCGAGGTAGGCGTCGAGCAACTCAGGGTGGTGCTCGCGCACATAATTGACTTCGAGTCGCTCCCATTCGGCGCGCATGCGGGCGACTTCCAGCGGTGTCGCCCGGCGGACCGGATAGGTGGACGCCGCGGGGATGTCGTCGAGCGTGAAGACCACCGGTGTGAGCACGGCGGTGGGGAGAAAGTCACTGAGCCGGTCGCGGGCTTCGGCGTAGCCGAATCCAAAACTGCGCTGGAAACTGCGTTCGGTCGGCCCAGTCAGCACGATGCGGTCGAGATAGGTCCACAGCGCCTCCCGACGGGTGCCGTCGTCGGCAAAGAGCAGCCAGCGGGTGAGCAGGGCGGCCTGTTCGCGCCAGGCGAGCTGACGGGCGGGCGGCAGTTCGGCCGGATTCAGGGTGAGGAACTGCGACAGGGGGTGAATCTCGCGCGGGTAGTCGGGATCGAGGCGCAGCTGGTCGACCACGGCGGGCGTGCGCCAGTCGGCCTCGCCGAAGCCGAGTGCCTCGGTGCCGAACTGCGCCTGGGTATAGAGATCGATGAACCCGGAGCGGAACCAGGCCGGCAGCAGGGGGGCGCGGTTGTTGAGCAGAAAGGCGACGCGATCGGCCGTGAAGACGAGGTGGAGGCGGTTGGCGTCGGCTTCGCGCTGCTTGGCGACCCAACTGATCTCGAGGTCGCGCGTGCCCTGCAGGAAATCGACATCCTGTTTCTGGAAATCATGCGTGGCGAAGACGGCAGTGCGATCGCGGTCGACCAGGCGCAGATTGGGCGTGGTGCGCACGGGACGACCGCGCCCGATCACGGTATCGTGGCGGGCGAAGAAGGCCTGTAGGGCTTCATCGGATACGAGGTCACCGTCGCGATCGTCGACCAGCAGCAGGATCTGGGGAACCGGACTGTGCCAGAGAAAACGCTCGGGGATGAGCTGTCGCAGAATGTGTTCCTGGCGGAAGTAGTTGCGGGCAAACTCCTGGGCGACGCGATCGGAACCGGAACTGATGATCTCGAGATCCGGAGTGGCGAGGTGATACCAGATACGGCCCTGCACCGACTTTTCCACGATGAAGGGAGGCAGTACATAAACCTCCTCGTCGGTGGTGGCGGGCGCCTGGGCGGAGAGGTAGCCGGCCAGGAGGGCGAGAATCGGGGCGAGGGCGGAGCGGGCATGCATGACGGGTGCGCTCAGTCATCCACTTCGACCGAGGGTCCGATCGAGACGTCGAAGTTGTAGAGGTTGTCGTTGAAGAAGCGGGCGACCTGGAGCCAGACCTCGGGACGTTCGTCGAGCGGGCGGCTCCAGGCATGGGCGGGAATCGTCCAGTACTCCGGCGGATTGAGCACCCGGTCCAGGGCGGCACGCAGGTCGGTGGCGGCGCCGGTCGGTGCGTGCGGATTGTGAGTTTCCTGACAAATGAGCACCTCGGCCGAGAGATCGGCGATGTGGGTGAGTACGGACATGTCGTCAAAAACGGCAGCGGAGGGCTCGAAGTACCAGCGGGCAAATTCGGAGCGGACGTGAACGGGCTGCGGTTCCTGGATGTCGATCATACGGGAGAGGGCATTCATGCGTTCGATGTTGGCCCAGGCATAGGCATCCGCCGCGGCGCCGGCTTCGGTGTTTTCTTCGGGCTTTTCGTCAAAGGAAGTTGGGCGACCGCGGGTGCGATCGAAGGGATCGAATTCCTCGAACTCGAACGTTTCTTCCTCATTCTCATCCTGGTCGGTGTCGGCCAGCGATTTGGCCCCCAGCATGTCAATCAAGGCCGTGGTCGCTATGGCACCTTGATCGATGAAATTGATGACGGCCCGGCTCTGTTCGAGGTTGCGGTTCACGCCCTCGGGCAGTTCGCGTTTGGGTGGCTTCACGAAGAGCGGCGAGAGGTCGTTGAAACCGTTGAGCGAAACCACGCAGCGGATGCGGTCGCCCAGGACCTGCGCGGAGCGAAGGGCGAGCCAGGCGCCGTAGCCGATGCCGATGGTGGCGACGCGCCGCTTCGAATAGGGATGGTGTTCGGCCAGCCAATCGAGGGCGAGGGCGACATCGGCCGCGGTGGCGAGGTCGGCGCGCTCGCGGGCGCGCATGAGCGTTTCGCGGCCGAGACCGGCTGCACCCGGGTAGTGCAGCTCGAGCACGTTGCAGCCGTATTCGGCGAGCATCTGGGTGGCGCCGCGGTAACCTGGTTGGCGGGAGTCCAGGGGCCGTTGGCGAAAAGGATGACGAGCGGGGCCGGGTTGAGCACGGGGGTATTGGGCCGGGTGAGCAGGCCGGTGATCACCCGGCCCTCCGGCGCGGGAATCTCCACCGGCCGGGTGGTGTGCAGCAAATCCGGCGTGAGCCGCGGGGTGCGGCGGAAAAACTCCACCCAGCGGCCGTCGTCGCGGTGGTAGAGGAAGTAGCGACCGGGGTCCTGCGGAGATTCGATGCGCACCAGAAAACGCCGGCGGGCCTGATCCCAGTCGATCAGGAGTGCCCGACGATCGGGGTAGGTGGCGTTGAGTTCGGCCTGGACCGCGGCGAGTTGCTCGTCGACCCAATGCGCGCCGGCAGCGTAGTCGTGCGTGCGCACGCCGACGAGGTCGTGTGAGTCGCGGTCGAAAATGAGCGGACCGCCGGGCGGGGCGGGACGAAAGTCGGTGTAGTAGATGGCGGCGTTTTCGGAACGCAGAATCTGCTCGGTGCGGCCGATGGCGCGGGGGGCGATTTCGTTGCCCGGATCGGCGAGATCGAGGCGATCGCTGGTGACGGCGAAGTCGGTGCGTTGACCGGTGGCAAGATCGAGGGCGAAGATGCCGAAGGTCGCGCGGCCGGCGTTGGAGGCGTAGTAGAGGATGCCCGGATCGCGGCCGAAGCCGAGCGGCAGGCTGCGGGCGTTCCACAAATCGGCGGGCTCGGCTTCAAAGGGGCGGGCAAGGTCGGCGGCAAGCAGCCGGTCGAGTTCGCGCCAGCCGGAGAGCTCGGCGCCGCCGGGGCGCACGCGCCAGTTGAAGGGCAGGTTGAGGCGGTCTTCGGCGAGGCGGAAGCGACCCTGGCGGTCGATGACGAAGCGGGTGGCGGGCGAGAGGATACGCGCCTCGTCAATTGGGCGCCACTGGCCGGTCGCGACGTTGAGACGCACGGTTTCGGCCACGGCGTTGCGCAGGCTGGAGCCGACCACGCCCTCGACGATCACCGTGTCGGGCTCGCCGGGGACAAGGTGGAGGAGGCGGGCGGGGCGCACCATCTCGTAACTGCGATAGGGGTCGTCGGGGCGGATGCGGGTGGCCTCGTAGTCCTCGTAAATGCGGGCCTTGAAGATGCTCGGATTGAGCAGGGTGGTGGCGCGTTCCGAGTCGAGGGAGGCGGCGGCGATGGTCCAATCCTCGGTGGCGAAAACGAGGCGGCGGGGAGAGGTCCACTCCAACTGGATTATCTCGGCGGAGGCCATGTCGCCGAGTTGCACGCGATGCACGGCGTGAGGCGGGTCGACCTGCCGAATGTCGATGCGGGTGTAGGGGCCTTCGGTGAGGGTGTAGGGCGACGTGGCGACCATCGGCGGAAAGCGTGGCCAATTCCGTGCGGAAGGGCGCGAGTTTGAGGGCAAGGGCCTCGGCGTTGGCGACAGGCCGGCCCTCGAAGTCGAGGTGCGGGAGGAGCGCTTCAAGGTCGGCGGACGTCAGGAGCGGACGCTGCTGAGCGGCCGCGATGCTGCAAAGCAAGGCCGCGCCGATGAGCGCACGAGGGAGGAGGGTAACGAACATGGCGGAGGCGGAACGGGGTAGGGCCAGGTTTCAGAGGAAGACTGGCCGGTGCCGCGTTTGTTCCGACGCCGTCAGTCAGCGTTGGGCGAGGGCGTTGCTGAGTTCGTCGTGCAGCCGGTCGTAGAACTGGGCGGTGCGCGGGTCGCGGCAGCGGGAGCGGGCGTAGGCCACGATCTGCAGGGCGGAGGCGGGCTGGCCGCGCTGGGCCTGCAGGAGGGCCAGGCGGGCAACGAGGGCGGGTTGCTGAGGATAGAAACGGGCGCCGGCGGCGAGGGCAGCGAGGTCCTCGGTGGCCATGGGGGCATCGGTGTTGAGCCAGAGTTCCGCCAGTTGCAGGTAGACTTCGGGCACGGGCGGAGTGGTGGCGACCGCGGCGTCGAGCAGGACGGTGACGGCGCCGATCTCCTCGGCCGGGATAAGTTGGTCGGCGGGGTGGCGGGCGCGGAGTTCGTCGTAGCGGAGGCGGGCGAGGGCCTGCAGGACGCGGGGACGGCCTTCGCCGGCGGCGACAGCGGCTTCGAGTTCGGTGCGGGCGGAGGCGAAGTTGCCGGCTTCGAACTCGATCAGACCGGCGATGCCCTGGAGCTGGGGCGTGTCGCCGGCCTGGCGGGCGCGATCGACGGTCGCGCGGGCGCGGTTGAGGTAGAGCTCAGTGAGGGCGGGCGCATGCTGACGCACGTAGCCGGTCTCGATGCGTTCCCATTCGCCCTTGATGCGGCCCACGATGTCGGCGGTGGCGCGGCGGGTCGTGATTTCAGGGATGACGAGATCGGGCGTGCCTTTGATCTCAAAGGTCTCGCTGACGGCGGCGTTGAGGTAATCGCTGAGGCGGTCGCGGGCTTCGGCGAGGCCGAAACCGAAGGCGGCGCGAAAATTGCGCTCAGAGGGCGGGCCGAGTTCGAGCTTGTCGACAAAATCCCACAGGGCGCCGCGGTGGGCGTGATCGTCGGCAAAGAGGGCCCAGCGCACAAAAAGCTCCGCCTGATGCTCCCACAGGCGGCGTTGAGCGGGAGCGTCGGGCGGCGGGGCGGCGAAGAGGGCGGACAGCACAAGCAGTTCGCGCGGGTGGTCGGGATCGCGGCGGAAGGAGGCGGACAGGTCGGGCGATTGCCAGACGAGGGTCGCCACCTGCACGTCCTGATCGGAGAAGAAAACGTTGCGATAGACGCCGGTCAGGCCGGCGATGAACCAGGGCGGGAGCGCCGGGGTACGGCGGCTGAGTTTCTCCTCGAGCCGGGCGGCGGTGAAATAGAAGGCCGGCGTGTCGCGGACCTTGCGGCCCAGATTGCCGTCGATGAAGCGGAGCGTGAAATTGTCGTTCCGCAAATCGCGCTCCGGGGCGTCCTGAAAGGCGAAGACGGTGCTGCTGTCGTGGCCGGAGATGCGCAGGTTGGGCAGGAAGCGGGTCTGGCCGGCCTTTGTGCCGGTCGGCGCGCGGCTCTGCTGCTTGAACCGTTCGAGCGCCTCCTGCATGGCGGCGTCGGTTTCCTGGCGGCGGCTGTCGGTGCCGACCACCAGGTGCTGGGTGGGCAGGTAGGGTTCCCACTGGTAGCGGTCGGGCACGAGTTGGCGCACGAGATCGAGCTGACGGTAGTACTGCCGGGCGTAGCCGCGGGCGAAGTCGGCGTCGTTGGTCGTGAGCAACTCGAAGCCGGGGCCGGTGGCGTGGATCCAGCGTTCGGGCCGGGAGGGCGGCTCGACGAAGAAGGGCGGCAGGGAGACCGTTTCATCGGCGCCGTCCTGAGCGGATGCAGCGCCGGTCAGGCTGCACAGGGAGGCGAGCAGGAGCGCGAGGCGTGGGAACGGACGGGCGGCGGAGTCACTCATTCCTTCACCTCCCGGGCAGTGCCGATTTCGACCTCGAAGTCGATGAGGGTTTCGTTGAGGAAGGCGGCCACCCGCAGCCATACCTCGGGGCGCTCGGCGATGGGGCGGCTCCAGGCCTCGGCGGGCAGGATCCACAGATCGGCCGGGTTTTTCGCTCCGGCCAGGGCGGAGGCGATGGCCCGCGTATCGTCGACGGGGCGGTTCTCGCGGTCGGGCGAGGCGCAGAGGAAGACGGCGCTCTGCAGGTCGCCGATGTGCTTGGTTACTGAATACGCCGGATCGGAATCGGCATTGGAGCCGAAGAACCAGCTGGCGAACTGTACGGGCAGGGAGACGGGGGTGGCTTCCTCGGCGCGGGCCATGTGTTCGGCCACGCGCAGACGGGTCGTGAAGCGGGACGAGGAATCCGCCTCCGCTTCGTCTTCACCGAAACCCTGGAGCCGGGTGGCGGTGGAAAAGGACTGCCGATCCGCGGGATCGTAGACGACGTTGCCGTCGGGATCGGTGACCACGTCGCCTTCCGGGATGATGGCAAGGGTTTGGTCGATATCGTTTTTGATGGCGTCGAAGTAGGCCATCACCTCCCGGGCCCGCTCCAGATTGCGACTGGTGCCTTCGAGCCGCTCGCGCGGTGGCGGGCTGGTGAAGAGGTGGTCGAGGTCCTTGAAGCCGTTGAGTGAAACGACGCTGCGGATGCGTCCGCTGCGCAGTTCGGCGATGCGCAGGGCCAGCCAGCCGCCGTAGCCGACGCCGACCAGGCCGATGCGCTCCGGATCGAAGGCGTGACGCCGGCTGAGCCAAGCGAGAGCGCGATCGAGATCGGCGGCGGTGGCGACGTCGGGACGGTCGCGGCCGGCCAGGAGGGCGGTGGTGCCGCGGCCGGCGCCGCCGTGGGGTTCGAGTTCGAGGACCACGCAGCCGAACTCGGCCAGCATCTGGGTGGGGGCCGAGCGACCGTGATCGGGCTGTTGCCAGGGGCCGTCGGGCAGGTAGCAGACGAGGGGCGGATTGCGGCCCAGCGGATCGCGTGGCAGCGTGACGCGGCCATGAAGCGGGGCTTCATCGTTGCTGGCGGGACGCAGCGTAAAGGTTTCGACGACGTGACGCTGATCTTCGTGCTCGATGAGGTCGCGGCGGAGCATCTCGACCCACGCGGCATCGGGCCGGCGGTAGATGAAGTACCGGCCGGTGGCGGCAGGGCTGCCGACATTGACGAGGACATTTTCGCGGGTGTCATCCCAATCGATGATCTGCACGGCGCGACCAGGGTGGTCGCTTTCCAGTGCGGTCTGCAGGTCGGCGAGATCGGAGTCTACCCAGTGGGTGCCGGCGGGCAGGACGGGCGTGCGCACGCCGACGAGGCGGCCGTCGGCGCGGTCAAAAACGAGCGGCGAGGCGGGCGGTTCGGGGCTGAAGTCGGTGTAGTAGACGGCGGGATTGTTGCGACGTTGGGCGCGTTCGTGCAGGCCGAGCAGGCGCGGACTGAAATCCCCGACGGGCGGGCCGAGGTCGACCTCCTCAAGATCAAATTCGACGTCGGGGGCCGGGGCGCCGGCGGTGAAGTCCCAGGCGCGGATGCCGTAGGTATCGCGGCCGAGGTTGGTGGCGTAATAGAGCAGGCGGGAATCGGCGCTGAAACCCAGGGGGACGGCGCGGTCGATCCACAGGGTGTCGTGGCGGGCGGAAAACGCGTCGGCGAGCGGCCGGGGAAGGAGGCTGCGGAGCGATTTCCAGCCGGTGAGGTCGCCGTCGGCTGCGGCGCCGCGGGCGCGCCAGGAAAAGGGCAGCGTGGTGCGATCCTCGAGCAGGCGGTAGCGACCCTCGGCGTCGGCCCAGGGATGCTGGCGGGGCTCGGTGATGCGCACGTCGTCGAGGCGGGTCCATTCGCCGGTGACCAGGTTGAGGCGGGCGGTGGTGGCGATGGCGTTGCGCAGGTGCAGGCCCTGGACGCCTTCGACGATCACTTCGTCCTCCCGGCCCGGCACGAGGCGGAGCAGGCGGGGAGGACGCGGATAGGTGTCGAAGCGAAAGGGGTTGTCGCGGTTGTCGCGATCGAAGTCGTCGGCCAGGCGGCTGCTGAACTTGTCGGGATCGAGGACGATGCGAGCGGAGTTGTCGGCCAGGGAGAGGGTGGCGATGGCCCAATCTTCCGTGGCGAGAACGAGCCGTTGCGGGGAGGTCCATTGCAGGGTGAGGACACGGGCGCCCCGGGTGTCGCCGAGCATGATGGATCGCTTTTCGAAGGGCGGTGCGGTGGTGACGATGTCGACGCGGGTTTGGCCGCTGGCGGTCATCGTGAAAGCCAGGTGGCGGCCGTCCCGGGAAAGGGTGGCGAGTCGCGAGCGCGGGGGCGCGAGCTGGCGTTCGATGCCATCGCGGCGAACGAGGGGTTGTTCGGTGCCGATCGTGGGCTGGGCGGAAAGGGAGCCTGCCACGGTGGCGAACAGGAGGACGGCGAATCGGGACACGAGGCGGGATAGGAAGCGGTGGGGTGAGCGGGAGGGGAAGCCCAAGGCGGACCCGCCAGGTCGGCGGGCGGTTCCGTTCAGGCGACGAACCAATCGGCAATGCGGCGCCACACGGTGTTGGACGGCCAGAGCAGGATGATCCAGACCACGATGGCGTTGATGTAACTCAAGAACACCGCGGCGCTGCCCATGTCCTTCACGCGTTTGGCGAGGGGGTGGATTTCGGGGCGCAGGTAGTCGATGGTCCACTCGATGGCCGAGTTGAGCAGCTCGACGATCATGATGAGCACCAGCACGGCGATCATGAGGGCGGTGGAGACGGCGTTGACCGGCAGGATGATTGCGAAGGGAACGAGCAGGAGGACGAAGAGCAGGTCCTCGCGGAAGGACGGCTCGTGTTTGACGGCGGCGAAGAAGCCCTCGACCGAGTAACGGATGGAGGCGAAGAAGTTGCGCAGGTCCCGGGTCTTGTTTTCCACGTCACCGCCGGCGGCGGCGGTGGGGGCCGCCGGTGAAACAGGCGACGGCAGCGGCGAATCGGGCGGGGGCCGGGGCGGCGCGGTGCGGGAAGGCGGTTGCTCGTGGACGCTCACAGGGGCCGGATCGTGGGGAGAACTGGCGCCGGGCGAAAGTCTTATCCGAAGGGAGGTCATCCGCCGCTGCGCGCCGGCCTCTCGTCCACTCGCTCACGCTCGTAGCCACTCGAATGCGGCTCGTCCCCTTGCTTTGCCTCGTGGCTACGAGCGTGAGCGAGGGGTGGAGACTCGCGCCTTCAGCCTCAGGCGGCGAAGGAGATGCGTCGGGCCGGACGCCGCATGCCGATGACGTTGCAGGTGAAGTCGATGAGTTCCTCCCGATAGCCGCAGAACTCGAGCACGCGCGACAGGAAGCGGCGCTTCGTCGGGGTGTCGATGTTCATGATCGCCCAGTAGTGGGTGCCCGGAATCTGCCGGGCTTGGTTGTGGCGGCACTGCTCGAGGATATCCTCGCGACTCATGCTGAGGTAGCGGCGGCCGCGGTTGAGCGACTCGATGTATTCGCGAAAGTCGGCGGGATGCTGGGCGGCGACCCAGCCGAGGATGGCCAGGTACTTGTCGGCATCGGTGAACTTGCTGCGAAACTCCGGACTCAGCAGGTAGGTGGTGAGCGGATCGTTCTGGGTGGCCGAGGAGACCGGCAGGTGGAGCAGGGAGGCGAGGACGTCGTTGGGGCTCTGGTTGAAGTCGGTGGTCAGGCGCTTGAGGGCCTGGTAGACATCCTCGGATACGTCGATCTGCTTCATGGTATTCCACAGGTTGGACCGGTGTGGCGAAGAGGCGATCCGACTGCGATGAACCGGTTCAAAATTGCGACGAACCGGTTTTCGGCTGCGACGAGTGGATTCGGCGTTACGGGGTCGCGGGCGGCGACTCGGGGCGGGCGTTGAGGCGGAAGTCGGTGAAGTCGTTGAGCACGTCCGCGTAGGCGCGGTCCTGCTTGTAGATTTCGAGAATGCGGGCGTGCTGCACGTCGTCGGTCGGGAAGATGCGCGGGGGCTCGCCGGGCAGGAAGATGCCGGTGTAGGCGCGGCGGCGGTCGACGATGCGGCGGATGACGAGCACGGGTCGGACCCTGTTCAATCGGTTCAAAGTCGCAACTCGCCCGACGCGTGTTCGCTCAGGTTCAGCTCCAGGCGTAGTTGAACGAGATGGAAATGCGCTCCTCCTGCACCGGGTTGGCGGGCACCTCGTGGCGAAGCCAGCTCTCGAAGAGGATGACATTGCCGGCGACGGCGGGGTAGGTGACGAAGGGTTCGTTTTCCGGGCGGGCTTTGGTCTTGCGCGGGGGCGCGGCCATGAAGCGATCGAGGCGCGGGTCTTCGAACTTGATGCCCGGGCAGCCCTCGGGCGTCTGCACGTAGTAGGTGCCGCTGATGAAGGAGAGCGGATGCAGGTGCAGGCCATGGGTGGTGCCGGGAGGCATCATGTTCACCCAGCAATCGGTCATGCGCACCTCGCGGCCGCGCAGGTCGAAATCGAGCGCCGAGGCGAAGGCCTTGATGTGTTTGCTGAGCTTGCGCTCCAGCGCCTCGAAGGTGCTGGAGAAGCGATGCAGCTCGTTCATCGACGCGTAGCTGGTGTAGCCGCCCGGATAATTCTTTTCGGACCACTTGCGGCCGGCGGCGTCGAAGGCGCGCAACTGATCGCACTCGGTCGCGAGCTCGGCGTTGAACTTGTCGAGCCCCTTGGGCTGCAGGGGCTCGCAGTAGATGGTGGTGGGGAAATGAAGGTGGGCGGGCACGGGTCGAAAATCTAAAACGCTGAAAAGCGAAAAGCTAAAAAGCTGAAACAAGGATGCGGGCTCAATGCACGCCGCCCATGAGTTTTTTGACCCACGGGACGAGGACCAGGAGGATGAGGGTGGCCGCGCCGACCCAGAGCGCCTGCGTCAGGAAGAAGTCGGGCAGGCTGGCGACGTCGTCCTCGTCGAAGCCGCTGGCGAGCAGGCCGGCGAGCTTGTTGCCGAGCGCGGCGGCCAGGAACCAGATGCCCATGACGAGGCCGGTCAGGCGGGCGGGGGCGAGCTTGGTCATAGTGCTCAGGCCGACCGGGCTCAGGCACATCTCGCCGGCGGTCTGGAGGAAGAACAGGCCGAGCAGCCAGATCGGGCTCACGAGGCCCTCGGCCGCAAGCTTGGCGGCGGGGATCATCCAGATGAAGGACAGGCCGACCAGCAGCAGGCCGAAAACAAACTTCATCGGGCTGCTGGGGCCGCCGCGGCCGAGCTTGATCCACAGCCAGGCAAAGAAGGGCGCCATGAGGATGACCCACATGGAGTTCACCGACTGCCACCAGGTCGAAGGAAACTCGCGGCCGGCGACTGCGTTGCGGGTGAGGCGGTCGGCGAAGAGCTGCACCGAGGAGCCGGCCTGCTCGAAGATGGCCCAGAACACCTGCGCCGCCATGAACAGGACCAGGATGGCCGCCATGCGCCGGCTCTCGATGGAGGGGCGGAAGGCGAAGTACAGGATCGCGGCGATCTGGACGGCAAAGAGGGCGTAGACGATCGCAGTGTAGGTTTCGGCCAGCACCATCAGGTAGATGAGCGCCGCCGAGCCGAGGGCGACCAGGCCGAGCTTGCCCCAGGGGCGACCGCCGTCGGCGTCGGGTTCGGGCACGTTGCCCACATGGGCGAGCGTGCCGGCGCGGCGCAGGTAGGAAATGAGGCCGAAGGTCATGCCCACCCCCGCGGCGCCGAAGGCCCAGTGCCAGCTGCCGTGCGGATCCATGCCCCACGACTCGAGCATCCCGCGGAAGGTGTCGGACTGGGCCAGCCAGCCGCAGACCAGGGCGGAGCTGAGGGCGCCGATATTGATGCCCATGTAGAAGATCGAGAAGCCGGCATCGCGGCGCGCGTCTTCGGGCGAGTAGAGACCGCCCACCATGGTGGAGATGTTGGGCTTGAGCAGGCCGGTGCCGACGGCCACCAGGAACAGGCCGACGAAGAAGGTCGTCTCGGTGGGGATGGCCATCGAGTAGTGGCCGGAGGCGATGATAATGCCGCCGATGAGCACGGCCCGGCGGGAGCCGATGAAGTTGTCGGCGATGAACCCGCCCAGGATGCCGAGCAGGTACACGCTCATCGTGTAGGTGCCGTAGATGTTGGCGGCCTTCTCGGTGCTGAAGCCGAGCCCGCCTTCGGTGATGGCGAGCGTCATGAACAGCACCAGCAGGGCGCGCATGCCGTAGTAGGAAAAGCGCTCCCACATCTCGGTGAAGAACAGGGTGGAGAGGCCACGCGGGTGGCCGCCGATGCCGCCGCGGTCGTTCAACGAATCGACAGTGGCGGTGGGGGAAGTTTGGTCACTCATGCAGTCGTTGTGTGTGACCGCAGGGAAACGATCCTGCGTTGGGAGGCGACGAAGAAATGCTGCGTCCCACTCGCTGGCGCTCGTAGCTACCAGGCTGCCATCCACTCGCTGGCGCTCGTAGCTACGAGCGCCAGCGAGTGGGAGGTATCGAAGCTATTTCCGGGCGGCGCGGGCCGCGGCGAGCAGGGCGGCGGGATCGACGCGCTGGCGGATGTCGGGATCGGTATGGACGAAGGTGATACGTCCGGCCGCATCGACCACGAGGGCGGCGGGCAGCGGCAGCCAGTGTTTGCCGTCGGCGCCGGGGATGGGGGCGAGATCGAGGCCGTAATCGAGGTATTGGCGGTGCACATCCGGCGGCATCTCGTAGGCCAGGCCCAGGGCGCGGCTGGCGTGCATCGCCCGATCGGAGAGCACGAGGCGGCCATGGGCGGGTGGGTTATCCTTCAGCGCCGCGAGCCGCTCGCCCCGGTCGAGCAGCAGCCGCCACCGCAGGATCGCCTGGACGGGGAGTTCCACCGGCGTATCCGTGAATCGACTACGCCGGGGGGCGGACAGTGCCCGGGCCGGGGTGGTGGCCAGATCGAGGATGAGGGTTTCGGCGGGGGAAAGCGCGGGACGCGCCTCCGGCGGAGGCAGCACCGCGGCGGCCGAAGGATCGGCCGCGAGCGCATGGACCAGGGGGGCAAGCCAGGTCTCGTGATCGGCGGAGGAGCGCCGGAACTCGCGCCAGGCGAGTTCCGCCAGTGAGCGGTGACGCCGCGAGTGGAGGAGGGCGTCGTGGCGAGCGACCACGATGGCTGCACGGTGGTTGGGGGCGCGCTGTTCCACCTGGTCGAAGATGTGATCGGCGGCGGCAAATTGACCGGTGCGTTCGTAGAGCTGGGCGAGCACCAGTCCGTCGCGCCAGCAGTGGGCGCAGGAGGCGAAGGCGGAGTGGAGGGAAACCGTGGCGGCCTGGATGTCGCCCCGTTGGAACGCCTCCTGGAAACGGTCGCGAAAATGGGCGGCGCGCGCCTCGCCGATGCGTTCGTAACGGGGCGGCCAGACACAGTCCCACCAGGCCACGCGGTCGATGCCGCTGAGACGCAGCAGGGTGAACCCGCCGGTGGCGCCGATCAGCCACAGCGTCAGGGCGAAGGCGCTGCCCACGGCCAGGGCGCGGCCCCAGTAGGGACGTACGGCGCCAGAAAAGCCCGCCAGCGACCAGCACGAAGGCGCCCACCTGGGCATAGGTCGCCGGCTCCGGCACACTGCCGTCGGTCGACATGACGGCGGAGAACCCTGCCGTGGCGAAGGTGGTGGCGCCGTCGATGCCGGTGGAGCCGAAAAGGTCCTGGTTGATGGTGTTGTTGTTGGTCGCGGTGAAGGCGATGAGGCGGATGGCCGATTCGGTGTCGAAGACGAGGCCGGGGTTGTAGTCCTCGATCGCCTCGGCGAGCAGGAGGACGGGCACGGCGAAGGTGACGTAGGCGTCGGAATCGGGCTTGGAGACCTTGCTGCTGGCAAACTCGGTGAAGCCCGGCATGGCGCCGTCGAGCGTGGCGGCGTTGAGATAGCTGTAGGTGGAGCCGCTGGTCAGCGTCATCAGCGTCGTGATATCGCTCGCGCTGAGGCCGAAGAGGGCATCGCCCGATTCGAAGACGGGCGTGAAGTTGTTGCCGATCGTGCTGGTGCTGGGGCTGATGTTGAGACCCGTGCCGGGATCCTGGAAGCCGAGGGTGGGCGGTCCGCTTTGGGTGCCGTCGAGGCCGAAGTAGAGGTCGACGTCGTGGTCGGCGTCGGCGTCGATGCCGAAGCGCAGCTTGCCGTTGTTGTTGTAGCCGTTGGGATCGTAGATGTTCATCCGCACGCGGAAGACCATGTAGTCCAGCGAGCCCGCGGAGGTGCCGGCGTCGAACGTGGCGAGGTTCAACATGAACCCGGGATTGCTGGTCGCGCCGCCGACGAAATCATCGGCATACTGGCCGGTCTGCTGGTCGGCCCGGGGGTCGGAGAGGAACGTGCTGTTGGCAGCGTAGATCGGGTTGTAGTGGGTGTAGTTGGCCGAGATGATGGAGTTGACCGTTACCTGGGCGCGAAGGCCGCCCGGGCCGATGCCGGCCAGACTCCACAGAGTCAGGACGCAGAGGAACGGCAGAATTTTCCCACGAGGACGCATAGGGTGTAGACCCCATGCTGGATAAAACCTCCAGGGTGAGTTTCGAGCACAATGTCCCTAACTACGTAATAATCAGGATGATATGGTATATCAGCAGGGAGTTGAACGGGCCTAGTGGTTGCCACAAATGGGCGGGGAGCATAGACCCGTTCATGGGGGCCGGGCGTGCAGAATGAATCGTGAGTCGCCGCGCGGGCGCTCAGGTGCGCGCGCCTCAGTGGTGGGTGGCCAGGGTGGCGCCACGGGGCTGCCCGAGATCGCGCAGAAGATCGCCGAACCAGGTTGTGGCGGGATCGAAGGGTTTGCCGCCCTTGATGCGGGTGAACTCGATGGCGCGGAGTTCGTTATCGTGGTCTTCGTCGTGACCGATCACGCCGCCCTCGCGGCGCAGGGCGCAGTCGGCGGCGAGGTGCACGCAGTCGCGGATGAGGTCGAGGTCGGCCTGATTGGCGGCGGCGGCGCGGGCGAAGTAACCGCTCTTTTGCACGAGTACCTTTTCGGCGCCGAGCATGGCGGCGAACTGCTGGCCGAACCACTTGCCGGGATTGACGGCGTCGAGTTTGACGTGGCCGAAGGCGTCGCGCGGGACGGTCTCGCCGCGGGCCTCCATCTCGGCGACGATGCTGTCGACGCCGGCGCCCTCGCTGATGAAGAGGTTGACGTTGTCGACCTCGTCCATGACGGCGCGGAGGCGCGCGGCTTCGGCCTGGAGGTCGAGTGCCATCTCGGGAATGAAGACGCCGTGCACCTCGAGGTTGGCGCGGGCGAGACCGAGGCCGGGGACAAAGTCCTCGGTGTCGAGCAACTGGCGGTAGGCGCGGGCCGTGGCGGCGGTGAGCCAGCCGCAGTTGCGGCCCATGACCTCGTGGATGATGAGCATGCGCGGGTTGGCATTGTGCTCGGCGACGACGTTGCGGAAGAAGCGGGCGCCCTGTTCGGCGGCGGTCCAGGCGCCGAGGGACTGGCGGATGGGAAACACGTCGTTGTCGATCGTCTTGGGCAGGCCGATGACGGTGAGGCCGTAGTCGTGGCGGGCGAGGTAGGCGGCGAGGTCGGCCGCGGCGGTGTTGGTGTCATCGCCGCCGATGGTGTGCAGCACGTCGACGCCGTCCTTGATGAGCTGGTCGGCGGCGACCTTTTGCGGATCCTGACCCTCGGCGACGAGGCCGCGTTTCACGCAGTCCTTCACGTTGGTCAGCTTGACGCGGCTGTTGCCGATGGGGCTGCCGCCATGGCGGTGGAGAATGCCGGCGGCGGCCCGTTCGGCGGGGCCGACGGCGTAGCTGTCCCCGAGCAGGAGACCCTTGTAGCCGCCGCGGTAGGCGATGATCTCGATGTCGGGCGCGATCGCGGTGTAGCGCTCGATGAGGCCGCCGACGGCGGAGCTGAGGCAGGGGGCAAGGCCACCGGCGGTGAGCAGGGCAACTTTCTTGGGCTGGGCGTGCGTGGACATGGCGGGAAGAAAACGGTCAGTCCAGGGCCGGCGCTGGCGGGCGTCAAACCGGCAACCACACCGCGAGACAGTCCTGGAGGCTGGCGCGGCTGATGGGCTTGGCGAGTACGGCCGAGAACCCGGCCGCGACGAGGCGCCGGGCTTCTTCGTCGTCGGCGCTGGCGGTCAGGGCAATGACGGGAATGGCGGACGTGACGGGATTGGCGCGGATGCGGCGCATGGCCTCGATACCATCGAGCTGCGGCATGTTGACGTCCATGAGGATGAGGTCCCACGCCTGGGCAAAGGCCAGCGAGACGGCCTGGGCGCCGTTGGTGCAGGGCATGCAGGCGTAGCCGAGTTGCTCGAGCAGGCGGCGCAGGACCATGAGGTGGGCGGGATTGTCCTCGGCGACCAGAATCTGAGGCACGCGCCGGGGCGGCGGCGGCAGGGCGGTGCGCGGGGCGGCGACCTTGGTGGCGGAGGAGGCGGGGGCGACGACATCGCCGGGCAGATTTCCCGCACAGGCAAAGGTGAGCGTGAAGTGGAAGGTGGAGCCCTGGCCGGGGGCGCTTTCGACCTCGATCTGGCCGCCCATGCCGTTGACGAGGCGTTGGGAAATGGCGAGGCCGAGCCCGGAGCCGCCGTAGCGGCGGGTGGTGGAGCTGTCGCCCTGGCTGAACTTCTGGAAGAGTTTGGCCTTCACCTCGGGCGCCATGCCGATGCCGGTGTCGATGACGGAGAAACGCAGGGTGGCCACGCGTTCGTCGCGCTCGATGGTCTCGACCTCCAGGTCGACGGAGCCGTTGGCGGTGAATTTGACGGCGTTGCCGAGGAGGTTGAGGAGAATCTGGCGCAGCCGGTGCGGATCGCCGACGACCATGTCGGGCGCCGCGTCGTCGATGGCGGAGCGCAGATTGTTGCGCTTGGCGGAAGCCGGGGCGGAGAGCAGGGCGGCGACCTCGCCCACCAGATCGCGCAGGGCGAAGGTGGTGTTCTCGAACTTGAGTTCACCGGCTTCGATGCGGGAGAGGTCGAGGATGTCGTTGAGCAGGCGCAGCAGGGAATCGGCCGAACTCATCGCGACCTCGACGTGCTTGAGCTGTTCGGCGGGGAGATCGGAGTGGCGGAGGATGTCGAGCATGCCGATCACGCCGTTCATGGGTGTGCGGATCTCGTGGCTCATGACCGCGAGAAACTCGCTTTTGGCGCGGTTGGCGGTCTCGGCGCGGTCCTTGGCCTCGCTGAGTACCTGCACCAGTTCGGCGTTCTGAAAGTTGAGCCGGTGCAGCTTGCGCAGGTCGCGCCGGTGTAGCTTCGCGGTGTTGATGAGAAACAGGGCAAAGGTGAAGGTACAGGCGGCCAGGGTCCAACTGCCCGGATCGGGCAGCAGGAGAAACTGCAGGACCAGCGGCGTGAGGGTGGCGACCACATAGCTGATGGAAGCGACCTTGACCGACGCGAGGGAGCGCGCCGCGCCGGAATTGAGGCCGCTGAGGATGAGAATGGTGAGCATGCGCGGCAGCAGGTGCTCGGTATTCAGAAAAATCCACGAGCCCATCCCCCAGACGGCTCCGGAGGGGATCAGCCAGACCAGGAACTCACGACGCCATCGCGGCAGTTCCTCGACCGCGGGATCGGCGCGATTGAAGCGCTGCAGGCTCCACCAACGGCCCACGACGAGGGCGAGGCTCACGGCCAGCCACACCAGCGGCAGGGTGTGGTCGAGGTAGGTCCACGAACCCAGCACGAGAATCACCGCCAGCGCGAAATTGGAGAACAATCCGAAACCGACCGAGCGATACAGCAGGCGGGTGAGCTCGGCCTCGATCTGCTCTTCGATCCGCGACGAAGCGTCGGCGCGCAGGGTTTCTGGAGAGGGCGAGGTCATGGTCCGCGCCCTCGACGACAGTGGGGTCTGAGTGGAGCGCAAGTGGAATTCCATGACTCGTAGCCCGCCACGGGGGAGTCGTGGCATTCAACCTGCTCAAAAGGCGCTATGCATTGTTCTCATAAACCTGGGCTCCGCCGGCCGGATGAGGCGCGGGCGGGCGGCATCGGTGCGAAAGGAGTGGGGCATGCGGATTGAATCTCCCCGCGAGTTCGAACGCCTGGGGGCGGTCCGCATCTACGGCCTGCAAAAAGTCTACGAACTCGACGCCGGTCCCGAGCACGCGCCGCCGGGCAGCGACGAGGACACGGTGGTGCGACGGGTGCCGTCGGACGCCCTGCACGAGATCGAGAGCAAGATGGCGATCGTGGTGCCGGTGCGCAACGAGCGGCTCAAGCTCATCGAAGGGGTCCTGGTGGGCATCCCGCACGACTGCCTGGTGATCGTGGTGTCCAACAGCCCGCGCGCGCCGGTCGACAAGTTTTTCCTCGAACAGGAGTCGATCAACAACTTCTGCCGCTTCACCCGCAAGCAGGTGCTGGTGGTGCATCAGAAGGACCCCGCCCTCGCCGCGGCCTTCCTTGCGGCGGGCTATACCGACATCCTCGACCACGAGGGTCTGGTGCGCGACGGCAAGGCCGAAGGCATGATCATGGGATCCCTGCTGGCCAAGATGATGGGGCGAAAATACGTGGGCTTCGTCGACAGCGACAACTACTTCCCCGGGGCCGTGAACGAGTACGTGAAGGAATACGCCGCGGGTTTCGTGCTCAACCCCGCGGAGTACGCCATGGTGCGCATCTCCTGGCACTCTAAACCCAAGGTGGTGGAGAACTCCCTGTATTTCGCCAAGTGGGGCCGCAGTTCGCGCCAGACCAACCAGTTTCTCAACATGCTGGTGGGCCATCACACCGGCTTCGAAACCGAGATCGTGAAAACCGGCAACGCCGGCGAACACGCGCTCACGACCGACCTCGCCATGGCGCTCGACTACGCCACGGGTTATGCGGTGGAAACCTTTCACTACGTGCACCTGCTGGAAAAATACGGCGGCATCCTCAGCGAGAGCGAAGGCGGGGCCGAGGACATGCACCGGCTGGTCAAGATCAGCCAGATCGAGTCGCGCAACCCGCACCTCCACGAGGTCAAGGGTGACGAACACGTCGAGGACATGATCGCCGCCTCCCTCAGCACCATCTATCACTCGCGCCTCTGCCCGGCCTCCCTGCGGGAGGAGATCGAAAGCGAGCTCCAGCGCCGGGGCTACCTGAAGGCAGGCGATCAGCTCGCGCCCATGCGGGTGTACCGGAGCCTCGATCGAATGGACTTCGACGCGTTCTTCGCCGCCGCGCAACAGGCGGTCGTGGCCTCGGGCGGCCCCTCCGGGTCGATGCCGCAGTTCACGGGAACGGCGGCCGGCGCCTGAACTCCGACCGCTGCTTGTTCCGATGCCTTTGCGGTCCCTGTTGGATCTCACGCGGCCCTGGCTGGTTTTTACCGACCTCGACGGCACGTTGTTGGAGTGGTCGAGCTACTCGCCGCGGGTATCCCGGCCGAGTCTGCTCGCGTTGCGCGAGCGCGGGGTGCCGGTGGTCTTCTGTTCCTCGAAAACCGCGGCCGAACAACGGGCCCTGCGTCAGGAGCTGGGCATCCGGTCGATTCCCGCCATCGTCGAAAACGGGGCCGCCATCATCGTGCCGGATTCCACCGGTCTGCCCACCGGCGGCTGGGCCCCCGCCCCCGGGGAGCCGGGGCGCAGCGTGCTTCCCCTGGGGCTCGATGCGCCGGAGATTCATCGGCGGCTCGATCGCGTGCGCGCCCGCTCGGGGGAGCGGTTGTGCGGATATCGCGATCTCACCGACGCTGAACTGGCCCGGCTCGCCGGCCTCGACCTCGAAGCGGCCGGTCGGGCGCGGCGGCGGCACTACAGCGAGACCCTGGTGGAGGAACTGCCCGCCGCGACCTGGGCGCGGCTCGAGGCGGAATTTGCCGCCGAAGGTCTCGAGTGCCGCCATGGTGGCCGCTTCCATACGGTGACCGGTGCCGGGACCGACAAGGGCCGGGCGGTGCGTCAGGTGATCGCGTTATACGCCCGCGCCTACGGCCGGCCCGTGCAGACGGTGGGCCTCGGTGACAGCGCCAACGACGAACCCCTGCTGGCGGCGGTCGATCACGCGTTTTTGGTGGCGCGGGAGGATGGCACCTGGGCGGAGGTGGCGGTGCCGGGCCTGCAACGGGTCGACGGCCGGGGCCCGCACGGCTGGGTCGAAGTGTTCCGCGGACTCCTCGGCACCGAGGCGGTCGAGTCGCGTGCCGCCGGCGAGTCTTGATCACCCCTGCACCGCGGGATTGCCATCCGCTTGAGCAACAGCATCGTCCGCGGGCATGGAGTCGCACGTTTTGCTCAAGGAGTTGTTGAAAAAGACCAGCGCCAAGCAGGTCTGCTCCGACATGGGTCTTTCACTTTCCTTGATCTACAAGTGGGCCGAGCCGCCCTCCGCCAATGCGGGCAGCGGCGCCGTGAATCCGCTGGACCGGGTCGAGCAGCTGCTCAAAACGACGGGAGACGTGCGCATCGCCCAATGGGTGGCGGAGCGGGCCGGGGGCTTCTTCATTCACAACCCTAAGGCCTGCCGACAGATCAGCGATCTCATCCCCTCGACCAACGCGATCGTGCAGCAGTTTGCCGACATGCTCGGCGTGATCGCGGCGGCGGCGGCGGACCAGCAGATCAACGACGATGAGGCGCGAGGCATCCGCGCGCAGTGGGAAAACCTGAAGACCATCACCGAGGGCTTCGTGCGGGCGGCCGAGGAAGGCAATTTCAGCGGCATCCGCGAGGAGTTGAAGGACAAGTCGGCGTAGCTGCCGACGAGAGTCGGCAGGTTGTAGATATCCCACCGCGAAGGACACGAAGAGACGCGAAAGACCCGTGAACGTTGGGTGACGGTCCGCTCTGTTGGCTGTGATATCAGTCCATGGTCCGTGGTTCGCAGTCCCCGGTCCGAGGCACTGCCTCGCGGGCCCGTGCATAGCGCCCGGATTCAGGCGCTGGCCAGGGCTTTTTGCATCTGGTTCGCCAGCCCTTGGAAGGAGAACGGCTTTTCGAGGAACCACTTCACGCCGAGGGCGCGGGCGGTGTCGATGTCGCGGGCGTTCATGAAACCGGTCGCGATGATGAGGGGCAGGCCGGGCCGCAGTTCAAAGACCCGGCGGGCAATGTCGACCCCCGTGACCCCGCCCATGGTGAGATCGGTCACGACCATGTCGAAGTCGCGCGGCGAGCGGGTGAAGTGGTCGAGGGCCGCGCTCGACTGGGTGTAGGCCTCCACCTCGTAGCCGAGGCGCTTGATCATGCGGCTGCCGATGTTCACGACCGATTCCTCATCATCGACCAGCAGGACGCGCTGACCCCGGCCCTTGGGCAGATCGCCCGGGGTGGTGGCGATGTCGAGGCTGGCGGGGTCGACGGTGGGGAAGTAGATGCGGAAGCAGGTGCCGACGCCCGGCTCGCTCTCGCAGACGATGGCGCCGTCATGATCCTGTACGATGCCATGGACGACGGAGAGCCCCAGGCCGGTGCCCTCATGCGCGGGCTTGGTGGTGAAAAAGGGTTCGAAGATGCGCTCGCGGGTGGTGGCGTCCATGCCGATGCCTGTATCCGAAACGCTGAGACAAAGCGTCTGGCGATTGGCGAGCTGCGGGTAGCTGGCGAAGAGCGCCGGCTCGGCCTGGCCCTGGGAGAGGCGGATGGAGAGCAGGCCGCCGTGGTCGTTCATGGCGTGGCCGGCGTTGGTGCCCAGGTTCATGATCACCTGGTGCAACTGGGTCGCGTCGCAGAGGATGGGCGGCGTGGTGTCGTCGATTTCGATCTTGAAGTCGATCGTGGCCGGCAGCGAGGCGCGCAGGAGGCGGAGCGCATCGTGGATGACGGGAGCGATCTTGCCGAGGGCGCGCTGCTGTTCCCGGCGGCGGCTGAAGGTGAGGATCTGGCTCACCAGATCGCGCGCGCGTTCACTGGCCTCGAGCGCGCCGACCAGTTCCTCGCGGATGGGTGAATCGTCGGGCGTCTCCAGCTGCACCAGCTGGAGGTAGCCGAAGATGGCGGTGAGGATGTTGTTGAAGTCGTGGGCGATGCCGCCGGCGAGCGTGCCGATGGCCTCCATCTTCTGCGCCTGGCGGAGTTGCTGTTCGAGGACGTGTCGCTCGGCGCTGGCCTTGAGGTTGGCGGTGATATCGCGCGAGATGACGACGGCGCGGCGACTGCCCGTCGAAGTCCGGTAGGCCTGCACGGAGGAGTCGAGGGTGAGCCAGTGGTCCTTGCGATGGCGGAAGCGCAGGCGGATCTCGGCGCGATGCTGCAGCTGGGCCAGCAGGGCGTTGAGGTCCTCGAGATCGTCGGCGTGGACAAAATCGTGCAGCGGGCGGTTTTCCAACTCATCGGGCAGATGCCCGGTGAGGGCGAGGTGGTTGGGGCTCACGTAGCAGAGGCGGGCCTCCTCGTCCAATTCGCAGATGAGGTCGTGGGAATTCTCGACCAGCAGGCGGTAGCGCGCCTCGCTCTCGCGCAGGGTGTCCTCGGCCGCCTTGCGCAGGGTGATGTCCTGGAGCATGACGAGCAGGCGGCTCCTGCCCTCCAGTTCGAAGCTGGAAACCGAAACGAGCACGGTGAAGAACGTGCCATCGGGCAGCCGGATTTCGCGCTCGATGGTGTGACCGGTCCCGCTGAACAGGGCGTCGGCAATGAGTCGGCGGCGCTGGCGGAGATCGGCCCAGGCCCCGAACTCGATGGTCTGGTGGCCGATGAGTTGTGCCCGGCCGAGCCCGAGCATGCGCTCGGTGGCCGGGTTCACGTCGACGATGGTGCCGTCCTCGAGTTCGGTGATGATGGTGGCGACGGGACTGCTGCTGAACACGGTGGCGAAGCGGCGTTCGCTGGCGGCCACGCGGCGCAGATCGGCGTCGCGCTGCCGCCGCAGGCTTTCATAGCGGATTGCGCGCAGGATGGCGCTCGCGATCTGGTCGGGATCATCGCAGCGCACGAGGTCGGCCGCACCGGCGTCGAGCGCCGCGGTGGTTTGGCTGGCGCTGACCTGGTCGGCGAGGATCAGGATGGGCGGATTGCCGCGGCAGGTCGACCGCAGGCGGTTGATGGCCTTTCCGTCGAGTTCGATGCGGACCTGGTCGATGACGACGGCGTCCCAGCTGCCCCGCGCACCGGCGTCATCGATCTCCTCGATGGCGGTGACATGATCGATTTCGGCCAGGCTGCCCGCCTTTTCCAGCGCGTTCCTACAGGCCTCCGAGGGATGGCCGGCCGGAGCGATCAGGAGAACCCGAATGCAGGAGGATGTGGGCATGACGACGAAGCGGGCCGCCGCTTAAGATGTTGGCTGAAACAGAGTCATAGGGCTTGCTCCTGCCGCAACCGGATTCGGCTAAGTATAATCCGCCAGCCGTGGAGAGAGCGGATCAAGCGGCCGGTGTCGGCAGGTGTTGGCGGAGAAACGCGTCCTGGGCGGCGGTGAGCTGGCGCAGGCCGCTTTGGGCGAGTGCCAGCAGGGCGCCGAGTTCTTCGGGGGAGAAGGTGGCTTCCTCACCGCTGGACTGGACCTCCACGAAGCGGCCGCTGCCGGTCATGACGATGTTGGCGTCGACTTCGGCGTCGCGGTCTTCGAGGTAGGGCAGGTCGAGCAGGGGCGTGCCGTTGAGGATGCCGACCGAGACGGCGGCGATCGAGTCCTTCAGCGGGTTGGCGGTGATGCGGCCGGCGTCCAGGAGTTTTTGCACGGCGAGGCGGGCCGCGACGTAGGCGCCGGTGATGGAGGCGGTGCGGGTGCCGCCGTCGGCCTGAAGCACGTCGCAGTCGATCCACAGCGTGTGGGAGCCGAGCTTTTCGAGGTCCACGATGGCGCGCAGGGCCCGTCCGATGAGGCGTTGGATCTCGATGGAGCGGCCGTCGGCCTTGCCCTTGGAGATGTCGCGCTTTTTGCGGTCGTGGGTGCTGTAGGGGAGCATCGAGTACTCGGCGGTGATCCAGCCGCCGGAGACGTTTTGGGCGCGCATCCAGCCGGGAACGGCGGCCTCGATGGTGGCGCCGCAGATCACGCGGGTGTTGCCGAAGGAAACCAGCACCGAGCCGGTGGCATGCGGGGCGATGTCGGCCTGGAAGGAGACCGGTCGCAGTTCATCGGGTTGGCGGCCATCGGCGCGGGGAGAGAGAGACATGGGGGCACCTCAACGGCCTAGCCGGGCCTAGGCAAGCGCGGGCGACCGGCGGGGAATGGGTGGGCAAGATGTGCGCAGTGACGGCCCACGGCTGCCTGTCAAAAGGGGTGGCCGCGAGGGATTCGATGCTCCAGCCTCCCCGTATCGCCTCCATGCGCCCACCTCGATCCCCCCGGGGCAGGATACCCGGCCCCGGCTCCTTCTCCTCACGGGTCCGCGGTTTCACTGAAGTGGCAGCGTCGGGTGCCGATGATTACCTGTTCGTCATGACTCGCGCGATCGCCCACCTCCGCTTGCGGAACCGCTGCCTGCCCGGTACCGCCCGGTTCGCTTGGTGGCGATTCGGCTGCGCCCTGGTCCTGGCGGCAAGTCCCGCGCCGTTGCGGGCCGACGAGGAGCCGGCGCCGGCAGTGGTGACCAACATCGATACGATCTGGGCCATGACGGCGGAGGAGCGGGCGCGGGCGCATCCCCTGCGATTGGAGGGGCGGGTGACCTTTGCCGATCTGATGTGGCACAATATGTGGTTCGAATCCGCCGACGGGGCCTACTACGCGCAACTCGCGATGGATCCGCCGGCCCTGCGCGAGGGGATGCATTTCGTGCTGGAAGGCAGCTTCGTGCCCAACGAAGGCCTGAGCGCGGCCCGGACCCGCCTGACGGTGCGGGAGGAGGGCGTGGAGGTGGCGCCGCTGGACACGCGGGGCCGCATCAACGACATCCCCCGCTTTGACAAGCGCCGCGTCACGGTGGTGGGCGTGGTCGATGTGCAGCAACTCATCGACGCGGAGCACTTGCGGGTGATCCTCATGGTTGAAAACCGGCCCGTGGTCTGCTGGGTGCGGCCGAGCGATCCGACGGATCTGCCCGATTTCCGGGGGCACGAGGTGAAGGTGACCGGCGTCTATTCGGGGCGGGTCGACCCCACCGGCAACCAATCGAGCATCGAAGTCTGGGTGGCCCGGGAGGAGGAGGTGGTGCCGCTGCGACCGGTGGCCGAGTTGCCGGGGTTTGCCGCGCCGACGGTGTCACTCGAGCAACTGGGTGCCGTCCCCCTGGGGGCGGAGGTGGTGGTCAACGGTGTGGTGGATGCCCGCCACGCCGGTGAAGGACTGCAGTTGCGGGACGGCAGCGGGGATGTCTGGGTGCGCTCCATCCAGGAGCAGGTTTTCGCCCGGGGCACGCCGGTGCAGGTGGCCGGGCGGGTGGTGGCCGATCGCGCGCGGCGGGTGTTGGACGAGGCCTTGGTCCGGGCGGCCGATTCGACGCTGGCCCGGGCGATCGAAGCCGAGTTGGCCCGTGCTCCCGGTCGGGTCGAGCGACTGCGGGAAATGAACAACGAACAGGCGGCGGAAGGCCGACGGGTCTCCTTGCTGGGCACCGTGACCTGGTCGCATCCGGGCTTGGACTTTTTCTACCTGGCGGATCTTACCGGCGGCACCCGGGTGCGAATCGATCCGCAGCGTTTCAACGCGCCGCCCTTCTACAAATTCATCCGTTTGAACGGGCGCACGGTGGCGGGACCGGCGGGCCCCGAGGTGGTGATGCTGGGCATGGAGGATCTGGGCGCGCGCGGTCATCCGACGCCTCTGCCCATCACGGTCCTTGATGCGATGGCGGGCGGAGTGGAGGCGCAGTGGGTGGAGATGCGGGGCTTTATCCACCACACGGAGTCCGACGGTGACTGGCGGCGGCTCACAATCACCTCGCCGACGGGGGATTTTGTTGGGCTGCTCAACTCGCCGGTGAATTTTGAGGCGACGCCGGGATCATTGCTGCGGATCCGCGGCGTGCTCGAAACCCAGCGCAGTGCGGAAGGCCTCATCGAGGAGGTGCGGCTGCGCATCCCGTTTCTGCACGACATCCACCTCGAGGAGGAGGCACCGGCCGATCCCTTCGAGGTCCCCCTGCGACTGCTTGCAAACCTCGAACGCCTTTCAGTCGTGGAGGAAATGATACGCGTGCGCGTGCGCGGCCGGCTGGTGCACCGGTGTCCGGAGGGATCGGTCGTGCTGCAGGACGAGGACCACGGGCTGGAGGTGTTCACCGACGAGTCGACCTCCTGCCCGCCGGGCAGCCTGGTGGAGGCGGTGGGCATCCTGGGCCGGGAGGGGCCGCGGGTGGTTCTGCGCGACGCGATGCTGCGCGAACTGGATTCGGGAGACGAACTGGATCCCGCGCCCGTTGCGGCCGCCAATCTCACCGATCCCCGCTGGGAAAGCCGGTTGGTGGCCGTGGTCGGCACCGTGCTCAGCCGCACCGACGGTGCGGCGGGCACGCGCCTGATCCTCGACTCGGACGGCATCGGCTGGGACGCGGTGCTGACGGCTTCGCACGGGCAGCTGCCGGTCGGCGTGGCCGTGCCGGGCAGCCGTATGCGGCTCGCCGGAGTCTGCCGCTTCGCCTACGACCTGCAGAACCGACCGCTGGGTTTCGAGATCGAGCTGCGGCGCCCGGCGGACGCGATCGTGCTGGAGGATCCCGACTGGCTCACGGCCGGGCGTGCCGTTGTCATCATGGGCGGGCTCGCGCTCGTGGCCGGTTTGGCGGCGGCCACGGTGCTGGTCCTGCGACGACAAGTGGCGGCGCAGACGCGGCTCATCCGCCAGCAGCTCGAGCGACAGGCGGCACTGGAGGCCGAACTGGAACGCGACCACCGCATCCGCGCAGTCGGCGCCCTGGCGGGCGGCATCGCTCATGATTTCAACAACCTGCTCACCGTCATCATGGGCAACCTCTCCCTGCTGCGCACGGATGAGCGGGTGATGGCGGCGGCGGCCGACCTGGTCGAAGGGGCGGAGAGCACGACGGCCCGGGCGAAGGGATTGACCAATCAGCTGGTCACCCTGGCGCGCGGCGGAGCCCCGGTGACGCGGCGCGTGGACGTGGGTCCCTGGCTGGGAGCGACCGTGACCAAGGCGCTGCCGCACGGCTGGGACCTGGAAGTCGAACCCTGGCACCAGCCGCTGTCGGTGCAACTGGACGAGGAGCAGATGGGGCGGGCGGTGCAGACGCTGGTGAAGCATCTGGTGAAGCGGGAGTCGCGCACCGGGCGTTTGAATCTGAAACTGGCCGCGGTGGACGGGGGCGGCGCGGTGCTCGTAGAGCTGGCGGACGACGGTCCGACTCCCGCGCGTTCCCAGCTGCAGGCGCTCTTCGATCCCTACGGCGAGTCGCTGTACGGCGAGGAACGGTTCTCCATGGCGCTGGCCTTCTCGATCGTGCGCCGGCACGGCGGCGTGCTGTCGGCCGAAGGGGACCGGGGGATGGTATTCAGGATCAAACTACAGGCGGACGGCTCCGGCCGGGTCCCGGCCGCCGATGTACCGCAGCCGGAGGCGCCGCGTCCGGCGCCGGTGCCGGTGCCGGTGCCGGTGCCGCGTCCGGCCGGATCGCGTCGCGTGCTGGTGCTCGAGGACGAGCCGACGGTGGCGCGCGTCGTCGAAAAGATCGTGCAACGGCTGGGCTACGGGGTCGAAGTGGCGGCCGATGGCGAGGCCTGTGTGGAACGCTTCGAGCGGGCCCGGCGCGCCGGAACGCCGTTTGCTGTGGTGTTGCTTGATCTCACCGTGCCCAACGGCATGGGCGGGGTGGAGGCTCTGGCCCGGCTGCGGGCGCTGGATCCCGCCGTATGCGCGGTGGCATCGAGCGGGTACTCGGACGATCCGGTGATGGCGAATCCGGCACAGCACGGATTTGCGGCGGTGCTGCGCAAGCCCTACCAGATTTCGGACATGCAGGCCTTGCTGGCCCGGCTGACGGCCGGGGCGGCGGAGTAGGGGCACGCCCTGGTCCGGCTATTTCACACTCTAGGGCCGCCGCTTGTCGGCGTGCCGCGGGCTGAGAGGCAGGTGCGGCATGCCGCAAGCGGCAGCCCTACAATTTCACGTGGGAAGCGGTTTCCGTCAGAGGGTGAAACATCCGGGCTGGCGAGGAGGGCCGGCAAGCGGCATCCCTCCCAAAGGCGGGCGAGCCCTGCCATCGCACGGTGTGAACGGCTTGCGATCGGAGGGTGAAATACTTCGCCCTAGCGCATGCGGGCGAAGGTCTGCTTGAGCAGGCTGCGGTCGTCGGCGTTTTTGGTGCGCTCGCGGGCCTTGGTGATGAGGCCGGCTTCGAGGGCGTTCTTGGTGGGGCGGATGACCTCGTAGTAAACGCCGAAGCGGCCCGGCCAAGGTTCGCTGGCGAGGGCCATGGCGGCGGTGATGTCGGTCTTGTCGTGCACGGCTTCGTCGATGAGTTCGAAGGCGCCGCCCTTGCGCGGGTTGCCGGAGTCGAAGGCGCCGGGGAAGAACTCGACGCATTCCGAAAGGATTTCCACGACGGCGAAGCCGGGATGCTGGGCGGCACGCACCATCATCTCGGTCATGTGCTTGATCTGGGTGGCGTGGGAGCGGGCGACAAAGGTGGCGCCGCTGTTGACCAGTTTGCGCATCGGGTTGATGGGCTGGTCGATCGCGCCCCAGGGATCGGTCTTGGACTTGAAGCCCTCGGGGGAGGTGGGCGAGGTCTGCTTCTTGGTGAGACCGTAGACCTGGTTGTCCATGATGACGTAGGTCAGGTTCACGTTCTTGCGGGCCACGTGGTCGAGGTGGTTGCCGCCGATGGAGAAGCCGTCGCCGTCGCCGCCGAAGACGAAGACCTTGAGGTCGTCGCGCGAAAGACTGATGCCCGCCGAGAAAGGGACGGAGCGGCCGTGGATGAAGTGGCCGCCGTGGGTGTTGACGAAGTAGGGGAAGCGGGAGGAGCAGCCGATGCCGGCCATCGTGACGATGGACTCGTGCGGGTAGTTGAGCTGTTCGAGAGCGCGGTAGAAACAGGCGAGCACGGCGAAGTCACCGCAGCCGGGGCACCAGGTGGGATGGTCGGCGGTGAGGGCTTTTTTGGTGAGCTTCGGTTGTTCGGGAGCCGGGGCTTCTGCGGGAACGGACATGGTGGAAAGGGAGGAGTGAAAGGGAGGAGGGAGGAGGGAGCAGGGAGCTGGAGGAATGATCAGACGGATCCGTCCGATCTTCAGAGATCCGGGTAGGCGGAGACGCTGGCGGAGCGGAGGCCGGCAAGTTCGGCCATGCCGGACAGGATCTCGCGCACCTTGAAGGCGAGGCCGTCGGTCTTGGTGATCGAGCGGATGGCGGGGTTGGCGTAGCGGGCGCGCAACAGGGTGGCGAGCTGGCCGTAGCCGTAGAGCCCCTGGTCGTTCATCTCGACGACGAAGATCTGGCGGAAGCGCGAGAAGATGCGCTCGAGTTCCGGAGGGAGCGGGTTGAGGTGGCGCAGGTGAATGTGACCCACGCGCTGGCCTTCCTTGCGGGCGCGAATGACGGCTTCGCGGAGCGGGCCATAGGTGGAGCCCCAGCCGACGAGCAGGATGTCGCCTTCCTGGTCGCCGTGGATTTCGGGGCGGGGCAGGGACTTGCCGAGCTGCTTGATCTTGTTGCGGCGCTTGGCCGTCATCTTCTGGTGCTGCGCCGGGTTGCCCGAGGGATGGCCGAACTCATCGTGCTCGAGGCCGGTGACGGTCGGGTAGGGGGCGCCTTCGATGCGGGTGCCGGGGGCGGCGTGGCGGGTGAGGGCGTCGATCGGGTAGGGTTTGAAATCGGCGCCGCGCGGGGCGAGGTCGAGGTCGGGCGCGACCATGAGGGCATCGACGTCGGGTTCGTCGAAGGCTTCGATGCGCGAGGAGAGCGCCTGGTCGGTGAGGATGATGACCGGGGTGGAATACTCGCGGGCGATGCGGCAGGCCTCGAGGGCGATGTAGAAGCAATCCTCGACGTTCTGCGGGGCGAGCACGACGCGCGGCGAATCGCCGTGGCTGCCGTAGATGGCCTGCATGAGGTCGGACTGCTCGACGTTGGTGGGCAGGCCGGTGGAGGGGCCGCCGCGTTGCACGTTGATGACGATGAGCGGGATCTCGGCCATGGTGGCCCAGCCGAGCGCTTCCATCTTGAGCGAGAGACCGGGACCGGAGGAGCCGGTGATGGAGAGGTGGCCGGCGTAGGCGAAGCCGAGGGCGTAGGCAATGGCGCCGAGTTCGTCCTCGGCCTGCACGAAGAGGCCGCCGTATTTCTGCAGCTCGGTGCGCAGGGTCTCCATGATGGTCGACCACGGGGTGATCGGATAACCCGCGCCATAGCGCACCCCGGCGGTGATCAGGCCAAGGGTGAGGGCGGTGTTGCCGTCGGTGGTGATCTGCGGATGGCCGTCGTGATCGTCGGGGGTGGCGAGCTTGTGATAGATGTCGCGGATGTTCTGGGCGGGCCAGGCGTAGCCGGCGTCGAAGGCCAGCATGGTGTTGCGCACGACGTCTTCGCCGAACTTCTGGAAGCGTTCCTTGATGAGGCCGGTGAGTTTGGTGACATCGAGGTCGAAGAGCCGGCAGAGCAGGCCGAGCACGAAGATGTTCTTGCCCTTTTCCTTGGCCGAACCGCCGACGGCCTCGATGGTGGCGGAGGTGAAGGGGACGCCGACGGCGAGGTAGTCGTGGCTGGGCTCGGGCGAGACGTGGTCGCTGTCGAAGATGAGGATGCCGCCTTTGCGCAGGGAACCGATGTGGTTCTTGTAGCTGTGGTCGTAGAAGGCCACGAGGAAGTCGGCCTCGTCACCGGAGCTGAGGATGTCGCCGGTGCCCATGCGCACCTGGAAAATGGAGGGGCCGCCGGAGATGGTCGACGGGATGGTCATGTAGGTCATGACCTCCTGGGCGCTGCGACCGGCGAGGCGGGCGAGGAAGCCGCCGATCGACTGGATGCCGTCCTGGGAATTGCCGGCGAGGCGAACGACGACGTCGTTGATGGACTTGGGAGCGCCCGAGGCGGAGCTGCCCTCGGACGAGGCGGAGGAGTTGGGACTGACCATTACAAAGGGGTTGGTGGAAAGGGCGATGAAGCGGGCTCGCCCGGGGGCAGTCAACGCGCCGTTACCGGAATGACACGGTTTGGCGGTCGAAAAGTTGCCTGACTGTTCAGCAGGAACCCAACGAGCCGGCGAGGGCGGTCAGTCTCCACTGTTTTTCAATCCGGCTGGCCGGGCGGGTCGAACGGAGCCCGTTGCCCCAGTAGCAGCGGACCCAATGCGAATGAAGAAAGTGTCTCTGTGACACTTGACCCGCGATGGAGAACTGTCATCGTGACCACCATGCTGAAGATCACGATCAAGGAGCTGCATGAACGGACGGGCGCGCACGTGCGCCGGGCCGGAAAGGCTCCCATTCAAGTGACGGACCGGGGGCGGCTCGTGGCGGTGCTGGCGGCGCCGGAGGCCGTGGCGACCGGCCGTCGCAAGCGGACCCTGCTGCCCGAGTATGAGCGGTTGCTCGCGAGAGGCATCCGCGGGGATAGCGCGGCAGACCTTGCGGCGGTTCGGGGGGAACGCTGAATGATCTTCTGCGATACCTCGACCCTGGCAAAGTATTACGTGCCCGAGTCGGAGTCGGCGACGGTGCAGGTGGCACTGGATGGTGAAGATCAGGTGTTGGCGTCGGAGCTCGCACGGGCGGAGTTGATGGCGGTATTCCACCGGCGGCTGCGCGAGGGCGTATGGCGACGAGCCGATTTTCTGGCGGCGGTGCGGCAGTTCGCGAAGGACGACAATGGTGGCTTGTGGCGTTGGCTGCCGATCGATTCCGACCTGATGGAGCGGGTGGCCAGGACCTATGACACGCTGCCGGAGACGGTATTCTTGCGAACGGCCGACTGCATCCATCTGGTCGCCGCGCTGCGGAGCGGATTTACGGAAATCCACACGCACGACCGCCACCAGGCCCTGGCGGCTCCCGTGCTGGGATTGAGTGCGGTGGAGCTTCGTTGAAAGGCCAGCCAGGGTGGCCAATAGCCGGTTCGTGGCGCGCGTGACAGCCGCCCACGCGGAGCGCCGGGGATTCCTCGAGGGCGGTCGCGAATGGGTCAGGTAGGATTTTGCACTTTCGGTCGGTTGACATCCGGCGCGGTTAAAGGGGGCGGCGGATCCCCGCCAATTCGGCAAGCCCGTGCGGGCGTCCAGGCATGGTTCGTGGCGCTACCGGGTACGCGGCGAAGAGCACAGTGAACCAGAGCCAGGCGGTGAGGCCGCGGTCCGCCGTAACCCTAGTCCCGGCGCAGGAAGCGGTCGAGGCGGTCCTGTTCGCCGAAGAGCACGAGCATGTCGCCGGCCTCGAAGCGGTAGTCGGCCGGGGGGACGCCGATGAGGTCGACGTTGCTCTTGCGGGAAACCACCGCCCGGTCGGGGGCGGCGGCCTTGCGCACGGTGACGAGGTTCAGCTGGTGGCGCTTGCGCAGGTCGAGATCCTGCAGGGTTTTGCCCACGACCTCGTCCGGCACCTTGGCCTCGACGATGGCGAAGCCGCCGGTGAGGTCCATGCGGTTCACGACCCCGCGGAGCAGCGACTCGGCCATGCGCTGGGCGGAGTCGGCCTCGGGATGGGTGAGTTCCTCGATCTTCATGAGCCGCAGCAGGCGCTCATGGATCGGATCGATGACGCGGGCGATGATGCGTTTGACGCCCAGTTCCTGCAGGTGGCCGACGGCGAGGAGCGAGGCCTGAAAGCCCTCGCCGATGGCGACGATGACGGCGTCCATGTCCGCCAGCGGAAGCTTGGCGAGCGCCTCCGGTTGGGCGGCGTCGAGGATGATGGCATGGCTGACCTCGTCCTTGATGGCCTCGACCTTCGCCGGGTCACTGTCGATGGCGAGCACCTCGGCGCGGGCGCGGGAGAGCGAGAGGGCGAGGTTTTTGCCGAAGTAGCCGAGTCCGATGATGCAAAGTTTCATGGCGGTGCGGAGGTGGGAGAAAAGGGGCGGGGTGGGAGGCGCGGGGGCGGTCAGGAGATGATGACGTTGGCCTCGGGGTAGCGCAGCCGGCCGCGGGATTCGCGGCCGAGCAGGCCGAAGGCGACGTAGAGGATGCCGATGCGGCCAACGATCATGCTGGCAATGATGAGCAGTTTGCCGAGGGCAGGCAGGTTGGCGGTGAGGCCGCGGCTGAGGCCGACCGTGGCAAAGGCGCTGACTGCTTCAAACACCAGGTCGAGCGGGGCGTGGTCGGGCATGAGCACGGTGAGGACCAGACTGGTGAGCGCAACCCACACGATGGCGAGGAGGGAGATGGCGAAGGCGCGGTTGGCGAGCTGCGCGGGGATCTGGCGGCCGAAGGCGACGAGTTCGCCGCCGGCGTTGCGCAGGATGCGCAGGGTGTTGAGCAGGGCTATGGCGAAGGTCGTAACCTTGATGCCGCCGGCCGTGCTGGCCGGAGCGCCGCCGATGAACATCAGGAAGATGACGCCCATGACGGTGGCGGGCGCGAGCGCTTCGATGGGCACGGTGTTGAAACCGGCGGTGCGGGAGGTGACCGACATGAACAGGGCGGAGAGCGGGCGCGCCGTCCAGGCCGCGTGGTCGTGCAGCAGGTATTCGACGCCGTAGACCAGGCCGGCCCCGCCGAGCAACAGGGCTGCGGTGGTCAGGAGGACGGTGCGCGTGTGGGTCGTCAGGCGCGGGGCACGCCGGCGGGGGTGACGCAGACGCGCCCACGCGTGGTCCCAGAGGTTCTTGAGCACCGGGAAGCCGAGCCCGCCGAAAACGATGAGCCCCATGATGACGAACTGGAACCCAACGTTGCTGCGGGTGAGCGGATCGAAGAGACCGAGCGAATAGGTCGAAAATCCGGCGTTGCAGAACGCGGAGACGGCGTGGAATACGCTGTCCAACCAGCTCGCCGTGCCGGGGGCCGTCCCCTCGATCGCCAGGTGCAGCAGGTAGGCCCCGGCCGACTCTAAACAGAGCGTGAGGACGACGATCGCGATGAGGTTGCTCGAGATGCGGCCCGTATCCTCCTCGTTGAGGATCTCGAGCAGCAGGGCGCGATCGCGCAGGGTGATGCCGCGAAAGACCGACACAAAAAAGTAGGCGAAGGTCATCAAGCCCAGCCCGCCCAATTGAAACAGTCCGAGGATGAGGATTTGCCCGAAATCGGTGAACGCAGCCGCGGTGTCCACGACGATCAGGCCCGTGACGCAGACCGCGCTGGTGCTGGTAAAGAGGGCGTCGAGCCAGCTCAGGTCCGTCGTGCCGGTGGTGGCGCGAGGCAGTTTGAGCAACAGGGCGCCGAGCAGGATGAGCCCGAGGAAGCTGCCGATCAGCAGCAGGCGCGGCGAAACCTGGGCGAAGGCCAGCACCCGGCTGAAGGCGAGGCTGCGATGAGCGAGCCGGGCGAGCACCGCCGTCTGGAGGGCGCCCAGGTACAGCGACTCCAGGCGAATGAGCGTGAGATGCGGCCAACGCTCCTGCAGGGCCTCGATCGCCCACGGCTTGGCGGCCAGCGCGATGAGAAGCACCAGCGTGCTCAAGGCGCTCGGCCAGTGGCGACGGAGGTAGTCGAGCCGGTCCGGCTCCACCGCGATGCGCCAGATCTCCGCCGCCGCGCCGAGCCAGAGCACGACGGTGGTGACGATCATCACGAGCCGCTGGGTTCCGGCCGAGAGGGGAAAGCCGAGTTCAAGTACCAGCAGCACCAGCACGGCGACGCCGATCACGAACGGAGTCCAGCGCGCCCAGGCAAAACGGCGATCGTCAGGATTGGCGGTCAAGACGGCCGAAGCTGCCGCGCCCCCGGCGCGGCGTCCAGCGGCTTTTGGGGCGACAAAATCGGTATCCCGCCTGCACCCGGCACGGCGGAGCCCGGCACGGGAGCGCAGGGACCAGCGGGCAACAAAACGCCGCACCCGGGGAGCGGATGCGGCGTTTAGGGTATGCTGTTCGTAGTTTGTGTGTGTGACCGTCGAGCGGTTCTTGGCACCGGCTTACTCGCGGGTTTCGGGAGGCATGGGGAAATGCCGGATCTGGCAAAGCTCGCGGGTGAGTTCGGCGCGAAAGTCAGGATGGGCAATGGATATGAGGGCTTCGCCGCGCTCACGCAAGGTGAGACCGTGGAGATTCACAGCGCCGAATTCGGTGACGATCCAGTGTACGTGACCGCGGGTGGTGACGACGCCGGCGCCGGGGTTGAGTTCGGCGACGATGCGCGAAACCTTGCCGCCCACCGCGCGCGAGGGCAGGGCAATGATGGGTTTGCCGCCCGGCGACAGGGCGGCGCCGCGGATGAAGTCCATCTGGCCGCCGATGCCCGAGAAAATGCGGTGGCCGATGGAGTCGGCGCAGACCTGGCCGGTGAGGTCGATCTGGATGGCGGAGTTGATGGCGACGACCTTGGGGTTCTTGCGGATGACGGCGGTGTCGTTGGTCCAGTTGCACGGATAGAAACTCACGAAGGGATTGTCGTCGACGAAGTCGAAGAGGCGCTGCGTGCCGTTGATGAACGAGGTGACGATGCGGTCGGCGCCGACGGTCTTGTGCCGGTTGGTGATGACGCCCGCCTCGACCAGATCGACGATGCGGTCGGAGAACATCTCGGTGTGGATGCCGAGATCCCGCTTGTTCATCATGCGGGCGAGGGCGGCGTCGGGGATGCCGCCGATGCCCATCTGCAGGGTCGAGCCGTCCTCGACGAGGTCGGCAATGAGTTCGCCGATGCGGGCCTCGACCTCGGTTTCGACCGGGGCGGCGTGGCCGTGGAGCGGGCGGTTGGTGACGATGAAACGGTCGAGGCGGTTGAACGGCACGAGGTTGTTGCCGTGGGTGCGCGGCATGCGCGCGTTGAGTTCGGCGACGACGACGGTGGCGGTTTCGGCCGCGGCCTTGGCGGCGTCGCAGGAGGTGCCGAGCGAGCAGAAGCCGTGTTGATCGGGCAGCGACAGTTGCAGGAAGGCGACGTCGAGTTTCACCCCGCCGGAGAGAAAGAGACGGGGAATGTCGGAAAGGAAGATGGGGACAAAATCCGCGCGACCGTCGGCGACCGCGGGACGCAGCGGCGCGCCGGTGAACAGCGACACCGAACGGAAGGCTTGTTCGCGACCGGGTTCGGCAAAGGGCGCCGGGCCGTTGGTGTGCAGGTGCCACAGCCGCACGCCCTCGAGATTGGTGCGGGCGGCGAGCGCCTCCACCAGCGGCGTGGGCGTCGCGGCGGCGCCGTGGATGAAGACGTTCTGGCCGCTGCGCACGGTGGCGACGGCATCGGCGGCCGAGACGGCGCGTTGCGACCAGTCGGAGGTGGCGGAGTTGGGGTCGGACATACGAACACCCTGTTCCAGACCGAGGCGAAGATCAACCGATGCGCAGGCGATCGGCGGGTGCGCCGGTGGTCGGGCGGGGGGCGCACGCGTCGGACCCGGCCGGTCAAGATGCGCACCGGGTGTGGCAAGGCGTGCGGAGCGGGTGAAGGCCTTCTGTGCGAGATTCGGCAGCGGTCGCCCTGTCGTGCGGCCCACCACCGTTTTTCCCATGCACTATCCGTTTCCCACGCTGACCCCCGAAGAAGCCGCCGCCATGGTCGAGGACAAGCAGACTGTCGGCTTTGGCGGTTTCACCGCCGCCGGGGCCTGCAAGGTCATTCCGCTCGCCATTGCCGCCAAGGCCAAGGCCGAGCACGCCGCCGGCCGTCCCTTCAAGCTCGGCGTCATCACCGGCGCCTCCACCGGCAAGTCCCTCGACGGCGCCCTCGCCGAGGCCGACGCCATCGCCTGGCGCACGCCCTATCAATCCGATCCTATCCTGCGTCGGGCGATCAACGAGGGACGCACGCAGTTCTTCGATCTGCACCTTTCCGCCGTGCAACCGGCCGTGCGCAGCGGCGTGTTCGGCAAAATGAACTGGGCGATCATCGAGGCCAGCCATGTGACGGCCCAGGGCGAGATCGTGCTCACCACCGCGGTGGGTTGCGCCAACACCTTCGCGCGGCTGGCGGACAAGATCCTCATCGAGCTCAACGCGCATCACCCGGGCGACCTCATGGGCTTCCACGACCTGTATGAACCAGCCGATCCGCCCCGACGACGCGAGATCCCGATCTATGCCCCCACCGACCGCATCGGCGCTTCGTTCATCAAGGTGCATCCCAGCAAAATCGCCGGCGTCGTGCTGACGAACCTGCCCGACGAGGCCGGCGGCTTCGATGCGCCGGACGAGGTGACCAACCGGATCGGTGAAAACGTCGCCGGATTCCTCGCCAACGAGATCAAGGTCGGCCGCCTGCCGGACTCGTTCTTGCCGCTGCAGTCGGGCGTGGGCAACATCGCCAACGCCGTGATCGGCGCGCTCGGCGCCAACCCCGGCATCCCGCCTTTCATGATGTACACGGAGGTGCTCCAGGATTCCGTGGTCAACCTCCTGCAATCGGGCAAGTGCGCCTTCGCCAGCAGCTGCTCCCTCACCCTGAGTCCGGAGCGCCTGACCGAGTTTTACGACAACCTCGAATACTTCCGGTCACGCGTGGTGATGCGTCCGCAGGAGATCTCCAACAGCCCGGAGATCGTGCGACGGCTCGGCCTCATCACGATCAACACCGCGATCGAGGTCGACCTCTTCGGCGACGTCAACAGCACCCACGTCATGGGCCGCGACCTGATGAATGGCATCGGCGGGTCCGGTGACTTCACCCGCAACGCCCACGTCTCGATCTACACCTGCCCCTCGGTCGCGAAGGGCGGCAAGATCAGCACGATCGTGCCCTTCGTAACGCACCTCGACCACAGCGAGCATTCGGTGCAGGTCGTCGTGACCGAACAGGGCGTGGCCGACCTGCGCGGCAAGTCGCCCTGCGAACGCGCCGCCCTGATGATCGAGAAGTGCGTGCACCCCGACTACCGCGACACCTTGCGCGGCTACCTGCGCGTTTCCAACCGGGGCCACGTGCACCAGACCCTGCACAACGCCTTCGGCATGCACCTCGCCTTCCTCGAACAGGGCGACATGCGGCGCGTGGCCTGGAAGAGCTGAGCAGGGAGCCCCGGAAGGCCGGGATCTTTCACAGAAGGTAACGAAGTCAACTAAGCGATTTATAGTTAACGCCTAACTCCCTTCTTTGTTACCTTTGTTTCCTTCTGTGAATTCTGTCACTCGCCCAGTGCTTCCATGTAGTGGCGGCGGCACATGGAGACGTAGCGCTCGTTGCCGCCGATCTCGATCTGCTGGCCTTCCTTCAGGCCCTTGCCATCCCGACCGACGCGCAGGTTCATCGTGGCCTTGCGGCCGCAGTGACAGATCGTCTTCAACTCGATAAGGTCATCCGCCAGCGCGAGCAGCGCCGCGCTGCCGGGAAAGAGCTGAGCCTGGAAATCCGTGCGCAGGCCGTAGCAAAGCACGGGGATGTCGAGCTTGTCGGCCACCTTGCATAATTGCTCCACCTGCTTGCGGGAGAGAAACTGCGCTTCGTCGACCAGCACGCACGCCAGCTGCGCTTCGCCGTGTTGGGTGAGCACGCGGCGGAACAGATCATCGGTCGGACTGAAGGGATGCGCCTCCGCGCTCAGGCCGATGCGCGAGGCGATGCGACCGATGCCCGCGCGTTGATCGATGACGGGAGCGAAGAGCATCGTGCGCATCCCGCGCTCCTGATAGTTGTAGCTCGACTGCAGCAACACCGTACTTTTGCCGGCGTTCATCGCAGAGTAGTAGAAGTAGAGTTTGGCCACGGCGATCTATGTCAGATGTCTGATGTAGGATGTATGATGTGAAGGAAGCGAATAGGGAAAGCGGCGGACGAGACTTTTAGACCATGCGACTTCCGACCTTCAGACTTTTAGACCTTCAGACTTTAAGACCGCCGGCGCACCGCGCCGGCTACTCTTTCGTGAACAGGATCTCGGCACGCAGGATGTCGTGCAGGGTCATGAGGCCGATGACGACTTCCTCTTCGCCACCCACGATGACGATCATGTTGGCAGGCGATTCGATGACTTTGCTCTGCACGTCGCGGATGGTGGCGTCGCGGCGGCAGGTGGCGACCGGATCGATGAGGGGTTCCTCGCCGAAGTCCACGATGCGTTGCAGGTGCTCGCGCGTGATTGCGCCCTTGAGCTTCCGGTCGATGACGACCGGGAAGCAGTCGTGGCGGCTCTCCGCCAGGAGCTTCTTCACCGCCTCGGGCGAGAGGTCGCGCACGAGCACGGGTCGGAAATTGGCCGCGCGGCTCACCGCGGTTTCCTGCCACGAACGCAGGTCGCGCGGCGGAATCACGCGCTCCACCGCCTGTCCATCCTGCTCGAGAATGACGTCGTAGAAGTTGTGTTGGTGAAACTGCTTCGCGATCGCGATGCTCACGAGTCCGCCGACCATGAGCGCCGGCACCATGGCAAACTCGTGCGTCATCTCGAACACGATGAGCAGACCCGTGACCGGTGCCCGCACCACGGCGCCGAGGCAGGCGCACATGCCGACGACCGCCAGCGTCACGTGGCCGGCGGTACTGAGCGGAAAGACCAGGGAGATGAGTCCGGCCAGGGCCGCGCCCGCCATGCCACCGAAGAAGAGCGTGGGCGCAAAGATGCCGCCGGCCGCGCCCAAGCCGTAGCAGACCGCCGTGGCGACGAGCTTGGCCACGAGCAGGAGCGACGCGCTCTGCCAGTCCATCTGGTCGTTGAGCGCCATCGAGAGGTCGTGATAGCCGAGGCCGAAAACGCCGGTGTGGTTGGTCCACAAGAACACCGTGCTGCCGATGAGCCACACCGCGAGGCCGCCCAGGGTGCAGCGCAGCCAGGGCGGCACGCGGTGCTTGCGCTTGTTCCAGGCGCGCAGACCGAGGGCCATTTTTTGAAACCACACGCCCGCGAGGGCGGCGACGGCGGCCACGATCGGGGTGGCCACATAAACCTGCCACTCCGGCGAGCCGGCGCTTCGCAGGGTGAAGGCCGGCTGCTCGCCCAACAGGCCGTGGGTGACGAGCGCGCCGACCACGGCGGCCAGCAGGATGGAGCCGAGCATGCGGCTGTTGAGGTCGCCGATGATCTCCTCCAGCACGAAGGTCACCGCGGCGATGGGGGTGTTGAACGCGGCGGCCAGACCGGCGGCGGCGCCCGCGGCCGCGGCGACGCGGCGCTTGTGCTTGGGCAGGCCGAGCGTGCCGCCCACCTGCGAGGAAAGGCCCGCGGCCAGTTGCACGGACGGACCCTCGCGGCCGAGGCTGTTGCCCGATCCCACCGAAAGCGCGCCGGCGATGAACTTCACCCAGACGACCCGAAACGGGATGTCGCCCATGTCCTTCCAGAAGGCGAGTTTGACCTGCGGGATGCCCGAGCCCGCGGCTTCGGGACAGAAGGCCGAGAGCATCCAGCCGGAGATGGCGGAGAATACGCCGATGATGAGAAAGCTCCCGATCAGAAAGACCTCCGTGCTCTGGTGGGCGAGGCGTTCGATGCCTTGGGTGAAGATCGTGTGGATCGCGAGGTGAAAGGCCACCGCGATGCCACCCGCGGCGAGACCATAACAAATGGTCTGCACGATGCCGCGGGATTTCGCGGGCAATCGCGCCATGGCGCGGGCGGGAAGGTCGAGGATCACGGTGGGATGTTCTGCGGTGAGCCCGGGCGAAGACTCAACGGGATTTTTGCGGCGGAGGGAAAGGGGCAGGTGGCTACGAGCATGAGCGAGCGGATTCGCGTTGCCAGTGGTCGGCCTGGAGCAGGCCGTGGTTGAAGGTGCGGCGGGCGCGCAGGCTGAAACCGGCTCGCGCGAGGTGTGGGTCGGGTGGAGTGAGGGTGCGAGCCTCGAGCCTGGTCGCGAGGCGGAAGGTGCCATACATAAGCGCGTGGGCGCCGCGGGCGCGCAGCCGACGCCAGCCGCGCTCGGCCGGCAGCGTGAAGTCGGTCACCAGCCAGGTCGCGCGCGGCGCGGCCGCGGAGGCGAGGGTCGCGACGACGCGCCCCAGCGTGGCGGGGGCGAAGCAATCGAGTACGCAGTGCGTGACAATGGCATCCCAGGCGGCGGTCGGCGGCGACCAGTGGCGCAGGTCCACCTGCTCAAAGCGGGTGCGCGGCGAAGGATCGGCGCGGCGGGCCTGCCGCAACATGGCGGCGCTGGCATCGAGCACCGTGAGGGCCACGTCGGGCCGACGGGTGCGGAGGGCGGCGAGGAAGCGGCCGGGGCCTTCGCCGACGAGCAGGATGTGTTGCGCGTCGTCGAGGGCGGCGAGGTGGGCAAGGCGGGCGCGTTGCAGGATGCGGCCGGCGATCACCGCTTCGAGCCAGCGATAGTGCGGGGCGAGCGTGTCGAAGGACATGCGCGATCGAGCGCCGTTCAACTGTCGGCTTTGAGCGCCCGGGCCGTGCGCGTGCGGCGTGCAGACCGGGCCCGTTGCCACCACAGGCCGGCCACGGCTGCGCCGGCGGCGTAGGCCACGAGGTCGCGCCAGTCGCCGGTGGCGTGGGCGGCAAGGTGCGGACCGGCGACTTCGCAGATCACACCCCAGATGGCGAGGTGAAGTCCGATCTCGCTCCAGCGCGGCGGTCCGTCGTGGTCGCGCCAGCCGAGGCGGCGCTGGGCCCAAAGGACCAAAGGCAGCGCCGCGGGAATGAGCAGCACGTCGTTGAAATGATCGTGCAGAAAGCCGCTGTGCAGGTGCGGTTTGAGGGCCCAGCGATTGAGCGCGTAGAGCGCGATCGCGAGCAGACAAAGGGGGTCGCGGGCGTAGCCGAACGGCTTCACAACAGCGCCAGAATCACGAGGCCCGAGAGGGCGGCGAGACCGATTTTTCCGATGAGAACGAGCATGGGAAGGGAGAGCGTCACGTTTTCGGCCGACAGTGCAACCCGTTGATTGGGGGATGGCCGCAAAACAGGGGTGAAAATGACGACAGAAAAATGAGGGACAGAAAGACGGATTCGGAGAGGCAGGGCAGGAGAAACCGCGAAAGGCGCGAAGG
>CBFGUO010000012.1:0-126476 GCA_965652375.1 uncultured Opitutus sp. | reverse complement strand
AGACCATCTGGCTCACCTACGACTACGGCGCCAACGAGATCACCGTCCCCGAGCCCAGCACTTACGGCGCGCTGATGATGGGCACCCTTGGCGCCCTCTACGTCTGGCGCCGCAAACGTAGGGCCGGTCTTCAGCCGGCCCTGGATCGCCTCTCGAACAAATAAGCTGCCCCGCCGACAGCGTCACGCCGCTCGATCCGACCGATCCGTCGAATCCCCCGCTCCCCCAAACGGCCGTTCCGCCCGCACCCTGAAAAGGTCGGCTGAAGCCGACCCTACGCCTCGCGACTACCCACCCGCGCAACTACCCCGCCGCGCAAAACGCCTCCAGTGCCTCCCGCGTCACCACATGCCGCGCACTGCAGCGCGGACAGCGGATCTCCAGCGAGGCATCCCCGTCGAACAGGGCATCTCCCTCCGTCTTGAAGGCCGGCGCCAGCACCTGCAGCATGCGCTGCTGATTGCAGCCACAGTGCCAGCGCTGGATGCGCCGCTCCATCAGGTTCACGGTCTCCGTTTCGTGAATACGCCGCACCTGCTCCGTGGTCAGCGCCGCAAACCACGCCAGATCGCAGTCCGGATGTTCGCTCACCAGCGCAAAGGTCTCCTCCTCGAGCTGAAAATACCGCGCGCCACGCTGTTCGCTCTGCCGGTAAAACGCCTCCGCCGCCGCCAGCGCGTCATCGCCCGCGAAACTCACCGAGCTGCGCCGCTTCTCGCCGCGCCCGCGGATCACGTCGGCATAAAACAGGTTGTCCGACAGCCGCTTCACGTTCTCGTCGAACACCCGGCCCGTCACGGCGCCGTCCTCATTGTCGCCGGTCAGAAACAGGTTCACCAGCGGCTCCTGAAAGTTGATCGTCCACGCCGTCATCTCGTTCCAAGGCCGCGATGCACAGTGCAGGACAAAGCCCGCCAGCGCCCGCTTGAACATCGCGTCGTGCTCCGGCGCCACCTTGATGTTCTGGTCGTTCAGGTGCAGGTAATAGTCGACGAACAACGGCCCAAAATCCGCCTGCGCCAGCAGCACATTGCGCTCGCGCACAAAATAGGTGCGGACCTCGAGTCCGCTGTCGGCGTCGTTCACGGGAGTGGAGGCATCGCTGCTCATCGGCGCCAACATCCAGCCTCCACCCCGCCTGTCCACTCCGGACGCAAAATTCCCCTCCCCATTCTCCTTCTCGCCCCCCCCAACCCTGCTCTTTCTCTTTCTTCTTTATCTTTATCTTTCTCTTTCTCCCCTCAGAGCGAGACTCCCCCGGAAACTACAACGAGAACGACCGAAATCTCCCCCCAGCTCAAACCCATGTCCGCCAATTTCGAGGAGCTCGACTACCAATCCACCCCGCTCGGCCCCGTCAGCCTGCGCCGCCAGCGCCTCAAGATGTTCGACGATCGCGAGATCCATGAGGTGAAGCTCGGCAACGACTACCTCATGTCCTCGCTCTTCACCAAGGTGGAGGAGGAACTTGCCCACCTGAGCCTCGCGCAGGTCGACGCCCCCGCCGCCGACGTCGTGGTCGGCGGACTCGGCCTCGGTTACACCGCCTGGTCGGCCCTGCAACACGCCCACGTCGCCTCGCTGCTCGTGGTCGACTACCTCGCGCCGGTCATCGACTGGCACCGCCGCGGCCTGGTCCCGCTCGGTCCCAAACTCACCGCCGATCCCCGCTGCCGCTTCGTGCATGGCGATTTCTTTGCCCTCTCCGCCGCCGACACGGACGGCTACGATCCCGATCAACCCGGCCGCCGCTTCCACGCCATCCTGCTCGATATCGATCACTCGCCCGATCACCTGCTGCACCCGCGACATGCCGCCTTCTACGACGAACCCGGCCTGCGCGCCTTCGCCGCCAGTCGACTGCACCCGGGCGGCGTGTTCGGTCTCTGGTCCGATGACCCGCCCGAAGAACGCTTCCTCGCCAACCTTCGCCGCGTCTTCGCCACCGTCGAGACGCACGTCGTCGCCTTTCCCAACCCCTTCCTCCACCGCGATTCCCACAGCACGGTGTATGTCTGCCGGCTGCCCGCCGCCGCCGACCCTGCGTGATTCTACGCAACACCTCTGCGGCATCATCCCGATTCCCTCGTCGCACCGCTTCGGTTAAACTCCCGACCATGGAAGCCGCCCACGCCGAAGTCGTTGCCCGTCGCCAAGCCGTCCAGCAGGCCCTCCTGCACAAGGAGGCCATGCAGGCCGAAACCGTTCGCCAGAACGCCCTCATCGAGTCGGTGCAACTGCCGGTCCAGCAGATCAATCCCGCCCTCCCCGAGAACCTGGGCAAGGCCCTCAACGTCCGCGTCTGAGCCATCCGCCCGGCGCGATGCGCTGATACCCCTCTTCAGCCGCGCAAATAACCGCGCGACATCCCACCGCGCACGCAACAAAGCGGCGAATCCGGGGTATTATGAGGAAGCAAACCACCTCAACACCATCATGCCCAACACGCATCTTCTCACCGTCTTCCACTATCGTGTCCGCCGCCTCGCCGACTGGCTGCGCAACCAGGTACGCTTCTCCTGGCTGGACACCCTCGATTCCGACTATCGCGACTGGAAACCCGAGGGCCCCATCTACGAACGGCTGATTCGCTGATCGCGTAAAACCGGCTGTCCGTCTGCGCCGCCACACCCCACCGGTGTGGCGGCCTCTTTTTTGTGGTCGCCCCGCCCCCTTCGCGGCTTGCTCGGCCCGTGCCCGCCCGCCTGCCCCCCGCGATCCCCGTTCCCTCCGTCGCTGCCCGCCACTTTGCCCTGCTCGCGACCGGCCTGACCCGGCCCCATGCCGATCTCGCCGCCGCTCTGGCCCACCACGGCTTTATTCAGATCGACCCCATCAACGTCTGCGGGCGCATGCACGAGCACATCGCTCGGCACCGCGTCGCCGGCTACGGCGAGGGCGACCTGCACCGCCACCTGCACGGCACCTCCGACGATGCCCCGCACGGCACGCCGCCCCTGCCCGCCGCCGACCGCAGCGCCTTTGAACATTTTCATCCGGGCCGGCAGGTCCTGGCCGCCTTCACCGCCGACGCCTGGCCCTACCTCCAGGCCCTCATGGCCCGGCGCGCCCGCACTCCCGGCCAGTGGGCCGGCAAGCTCACCGCCGCCGAAACCCGCCTCGCCGACCACATCCTCGCCGAGATCGACACCCGCGGCGCCCTCGCCTCCGAACACTTCGAACACGAGGAACGCAGCCACAATGGCTGGAACACCTCCCGCACCGTCAAAGTCGTCCTCGACAAGCTCTTTGCCCACGGCCGCCTCCTCATCGCCCGCCGCCTCAACGGCCGCCGCGTCTACGATCTCCCGGAGCGAATCCTCCCGCCCGAAGTCCTCGCCCAGCCCCGCCCCTCCCCCCGCGCCATCGCCCGCTGGACCGCCCACCTCAAGCTCCGCCAACACCGACTCGTCACCCTCACCCGCGACGAACTCCCGCTCGTCACCGATCTCATACAGCCGCTGTCCGTCGACGCCTGCCCGACCCTCTACATGCTGCGCAGCGATCGCCCTCTCCTCGAGGCCGCCCTCGCCGGCAGGGCCCCGCCCCCGCCCGCACCCCGCCTCATCGCGCCGCTCGATCCCCTCATCCTCGACCGCAAGGTCACCCAAAAGCTCTGGGACTTCGACTACACCTGGGAGGTCTACACGCCGCCCGCCAAACGTCAGCGCGGCTACTACGCCCTGCCTTTGCTCGCCGGCGACCGCCTCGTCGGCCACGCCGACCTCAAGGCCGATCGCCCCGCCGGTCGCCTCCGCGTCCTCGGCAAACGCTGCACCCGCCCCCACCGCATCGCCCCCGCCATCGCCTCCCTCGCCACCTTCCTAGGCCTGAAATAAAGCGGACCTTTTCCTTCAACCTTCCGCCTTCTTTCTTCTCACTCCCCGGGTGCCTGCGCTTCTGGACACCCTTCGCACCACCTTCGGCTACGACCATTTTCGCCCGCTTCAGCGCGAAATCATGGAGGCTCACCTCGCCGGCCGCGATGTCTTCGCCCTCCTGCCCACCGGCGGCGGCAAGTCGATGTGCTTCCAACTGCCCGCCCTCGTGCGCCCCGACAGAGGCCTCACCGTCGTCGTCTCGCCGCTCATCGCGTTGATGAAGGACCAGGTCGACCAACTCTCCGCCGCCGGCGTTCCCGCCACCTACCTCAACTCCACCCTCTCCGCCGCCGAATCCCGCTCCCGCCTCGCCGGACTCCACCGCGGCCAGTTCCGCCTCCTCTACGTCGCCCCCGAGCGCCTCATGCTCGACAACTGGCAACAGAACCTCACCGGCTGGAACGTCGCCGCCCTCGCGATCGACGAAGCCCATTGCGTCTCCGAGTGGGGCCACGACTTCCGCCCCGAGTACCGCCAGCTCGCCGAACTGCGCGACCTGCTGCCCGAGGTGCCCATCATGGCCCTCACCGCCACCGCCACCGAGCGCGTGCGCGACGACATCATCAACCACCTGCGCCTGCGCGATCCCGGCGTCTTCGTCGCCTCCTTCAACCGCCCCAACCTCTCCTACAAGGTCCTGCCCAAGGACGGCCCCACCCGCCAGATCGTCGACTTCGTGAAGACGCGCCCCGACGAAAGCGGCATCGTCTACTGCGCCACCCGCGCCACCGCCGAACGCACCGCCGAGGCCCTTGCCGCCCGCGGCTACTCCGCCCGCCCCTACCACGCCGGCCTCTCTAACGAGGACCGCGCCGCCAACCAGGAATCCTTCCTCCGCGACGACACCCGCATCATCTGCGCCACCATCGCGTTCGGCATGGGTATCAACAAGCCCAACGTGCGCTGGGTCATCCACTACGACCTCCCCAAGAACATCGAGGGCTATTACCAGGAAACCGGCCGCGCCGGCCGCGATGGTCTGCCCGGCGATTGCCTGCTCCTCTTCTCCGCCGGCGACGCCGCCAAACAGACCCATTTCATCGACGAAATCACCGACGAGCACGAGCGCACCGTCGCCCGCACCCAGCTCCGGCAGATGATCCACTACGCCGAGAGCGCCGGCTGCCGCCGCGTCGAACTCCTCGGCTACTTCGGCGAGTCCTTCACCATCGACGGCTGCGCCGCCTGCGACAACTGCCTCGAGCCCCGCGAAACCTACGACGGCACCGTCGTCGCCCAGAAATTTCTCTCCTGCATCTACCGCATCCGCCAGGTCACGCAGTTCGGCACCGGCGCCAATCATGTCATCGAGGTCCTCACCGGCGCCGACACCGACAAGATCCGCCGCTGGGGCCACGACCGCATCAGCACCTACGGCATCGGCAACGAACTCTCCCGCCCGCAATGGGCCGCCGTCTTTCGCGAACTCCTGCGCCTCGGCTACGTCGCCCAAACTGACGGCAAGTTCCCCACCGTCGAACTCACCCCGGAAGGCATGGACATCCTACGCAGCCGGCGGACGATTCAGCTCACCAAACCGCTCGTCGTGCCCAAGGCCCAAAAGGTCCGCCGCCGCCGCGAGGGCGAGATCGCCTGCGACGAGATCCTCTTCGACGCCCTGCGCAAACTCCGCAAGCAGCTCGCCGACGAACGCGGCGTCCCCGCCTACGTCATCTTCGGCGATGCCACGCTCCGCCAGATGGCCCGCGAGTATCCGGAAACGCCCGACGCCATGCACGACATCTTCGGCATGGGCGCCAAAAAACACGCCGAGTTCGCCGCCACCTTCGCCGACGCGATTCGCGCCTACCTGCGCGACCACAGCCGCATGACCTTCAACGACTGAGCAAACGCCCCTCGGCAGGGGCGTGGCTATAACACACTGTAGGGCTGCCGCTTGCCGGCATGCCGCAGATGCCTCTCAGCCGACCGTCAGCCATGCCATAGGCAGGCAAACCAGCGGCATGCCGACAAGCAGCAGCCCTACAGTCACGAGACGTGAGTGGTTTACGATCGGCGCACTCAAATATGCGCGCTACCCAAACAGCATGTTCAGCAGCACCACCGACAGCAGCGCCCACACCACGATGCTGGCCAGCTTCGCCGCCCCGGCGACCGCCACCGCGCGCTTCAGCGAACTCGCGTGCGTGAACTTCATCAGCGCAACCAACAGCACGAGATAGGAAATCGCATCGTCGACGCGGAACAGCTCCGTCGCCCCGAGCGCAAACTGCGCGCCCAGCTGCACCCCCGCCTTGCTGCACACCGCGGCCAGTGCCGGCACGAACATCTGTCCCCAATCGCCGTGAATATCGGCCCAGGCAAACGCGCCCTTGAGGATCACCACCAGCACCAGCATCCCGATCAGCAACTCCACGCCGACATACACGATCTGCTGCCCCAGCGACAGTTCCCACTCGCTCTCCTCTCCGTCCGGCAACTCACCGTTGAGGTAGGCCTCCGTCTCCGCCTCGAATTTTTTCCGCTCCTCCTCCCAGGCCGGGTCCGCCTCGGCCTGCTCGCGGGCCGCGGCCTCCTCCTCCAGTCGCAGCACCTCCGCCTCGGCCTCCGCCTGCGCCTCCGCCGCCTTCATCTGACTCATCACGACTGAACGTGTCTTCGCGCCGTTCACGCCGTCGACCGGCAGGTTCTCGATCGACGTCACCTTGCCATCCGCAAACACCACGCGTCCGCCGGCTTCATACATCCAGATTTCGCGCCCGCCGGCCGACATCGTGGAACGCGGCCGGCCCATCTCCTCCAGCACCTCCTCCGGGCTCATGCCAAACTGCAGCGCCTGCCCCCACGCGACGGTCGACGCGAGCCAGCACCACCCGCTCAGCCAGATCACGCGCCACCTCACTCGCTTCATCCGGCGCTCCTCAGCGGAAATTCACCTTCGCGTCCGGCGCCGGCGTGTAGGTTGCAGTATGCCCCGGGATCCATTCGCCATCCTTGCGATACTCCGATTTCACCGTGATGCGCTCGGCGCTGATCGTGCTCACCGCCCGCACTTCCGTCACCCCGCCCGCCTTCGCCGGATCGACGACCTTCTCCCAACTGTGCAGTTCGTCGCCCTTCACCTCCATGTGACCGGTCGTCATGAACCCTTCGGTCGTGAAGTAGTGAAAGACCAGCTTGCCCGCTTCATCATCCCACCGCACCAAGGTCTCGCCCCCGTAGGCGCCGTCATTGATCGAGTGAAAGGAGCGCACCGCCGTCCCGTTGAGCGCCCGCTCATACATCACCACATCGTGCACCGGCTGCTCCGGCGTGGAGTTGCCCATCTCGCCCTTGAACACCTTCCCGAGAACCGGCACGAACACCTCGAGGTTCGGATTGAGCGGTTTTTCTTCCGGCGCCGCCCACAGCACGCCGTTCGTCAGCATCAGCAACCCGATCAGTAAATGCTTCATGGCGCGCAAGCTAGGCAGGTCTCCCGCCGCTCGCCAATCTCCGTTTTGCCAATCGCTGGCCTTTTACAGCTTCCAAACGTCACCGGGTCGTCGCCCGATTCGGCCGTCGGATTTCCCGCGCTGGCACGCGCTGCGCTCGAATCGATCCATTATGCCAAGCTCATCATGGACGAAAAAACAGGAGCGCCAATACGAGCACATCCGTCGCTCCAGCAAACAGCGCGGCACCTCGGAAAAACGCGCCAAGGAGATCGCCGCCCGCACCGTCAACAAGACGCGTCGTGAACACGGCGAGACGCCGAATCGCACCACCCAGGGCACCGGCAATCCCAACAAGCCGCTCGAGGACCGCTCCCGCGACGAACTCTACAACCGCGCCCGCAAACTCCACATCGAAGGTCGCAGCAAGATGCGCAAAGGCGAACTCGTCGACGCCATCCGCCAGCGCCAGTAAGCCTCGAGTCTCCCCCCTCCCTCCGTCCCCACGTGGCTACGAGCGTGAGCGAGTGGACCGTCGGACACTCCCACCGCCCCCCCTGCAATCCGACCGGACTCGCATACGGTCGCAGCAGGAGCGTCGCTGCCGTGTCCGCCGACGTCCGGCTACGGACATTCGCGGGTCGCGGCTAGCGCGACCCCTACACGGGAGCCTGTAGGGGCGTCGCTCGCCGACGCCCGCGAGCGTCAATCGACTAAAATTCCTCCCTCCGGACTTCGACCGCACTAAAACTCGATCCCGCGCTGCGCCTGCACGCCGACGGCGAAGGGGTGCTTCACTTCGTGGACCTCCGACACCAGGTCAGCTTTATGGCACAACGCGTCCGGCGCGTCGCGGCCGGTAATCACCACGTGCTGCATTACCGGGCGGTCCGCCAATGCCGCCAACACGCGCTCAACCGCCAGGTAACCGAGGTGCAGCACCACGTTGAGTTCGTCCAACACCACCAGGTCGACGTTCTCATCCCGCATCGCCGCCTCCGCGATCACCCAACCCTTCTCGCACAACGCCACATCACCGGCCCGATCCTGCGTGTCCCAAGTAAAGCCGCCGCCGCAGGCATGCCACGCCAGCCGCTCGCAGCGGAACACCTTTTCCGCCGCATCCGGCGTCGCCTTGATGAACTGCACCACCACCACGCGAGCCCCATGCGCCAGCGTGCGGGCGATCACGCCGAAGGCCGCGGTCGACTTTCCCTTGCCGTTGCCGGTGTTGACGATGACCAGGCCGCGCTTGTCGCGCGCCACCTTCATCTTCGCCTTCATCTTGACCTGCAGCGTGGCCATCTCGCGCTTGTGGGCGACCTCATCTGCTTCACCGGACGTCTTCGCGGAATCGTCGTTCATGGTAGTTCCAAAATCATGCCGGGCGCCTCGCGCATCCGCACGCCGAATACTTCCCGCACCCGACTCTCCGTGAGCACCTCCTCGGGCCGGCCCATCGCCGCCAGTCGGCCGCGATCGAGCATCACCACGCGATCCAGGCAATGCGCGACGCGCAGGTCGTGCAGGGAAAACAACACGGTCGCACCATCGCTCCGCGTAAGCTCGCGCGCCCGCTTCAGGATTTCGAGCCCGTGCCGCACATCGAGCGAGGCCAGCGGCTCGTCCCAAAACTGCAGAGGCGCGCCGTTCGCCAGCGCCCGCGCCAGCATCACCCGCTGACGTTCGCCCCCCGAAAGCCGGTTCACCGGCCGGTGCGCGATTTCCACGAGGTCCATCGCCGCCAGGGCCTCCTCGACGCCGCGTCCGTCATCCCCATGCGCAAAGCGCCCCTGCGCGACGACCGACCGCACCGTGAAGGCAAAACTGAAGGTCGCCTCCTGCGGTACCCACGCCGCCATCCGCCCTCGCTCGGCAAAGTCAATTCCCGCCAGCGGCACGCCCGACCATCTCACGCGCCCCACGCTCGGCAACAAGCCCGCCGCCACATTCAGCAAGGTCGACTTCCCACTGCCGTTCGGCCCCACCAAGCCCACCAACTGCCCCCGCTCAAACGCCAGGTCCATCGCCTGCAAGCGCCCCTCCACCGCAATCCCCTGCAAATCCAACACGGCGTTCATGACTCCGGCCTCCGCAGCATCCAGAGGAAAAAGGGCCCGCCGACAAAGGCCGTCACGATGCCCAGGCGCACGTTGCCGACCGAACGGCCGATGACGTCGCACACCAGCACAAAGGCCGCGCCGCCCAGCAGCGCGATGGGCACAAGTCGCTTGTGCTCCGGTCCGAACATCAGCCGCAGCAGGTGCGGCACCACCAATCCCACGAACGCTACCGTGCCCGCCACGGCCGTCGCCAGCGCCGTGAGCACCGTCGCCAGGACCAGCATGCGCCGCTGCACGCTGCGCACATTCACACCCAGGCTCTGCGCCTCCCCCGCCCCGAGGCTCAAGAGGTCCATCGAGCGCCCCATCGGCCACAGCAAGGCCGCGCCCAGCACCACCGGCGAGGCCATCCACACGTGATCCCAGGTGCGGTCCTCCAGTCCGCCCAGCAGCCAGAAAATGATCTGCGCGTTACGTTCATAGCTGAGGGTGAAATTCGACAGCACGTAACTCGTCACCGCGCCCAGCAGCGCATTGAGCGCCACGCCGGCCAACAACAACCGTTCCGTGCTCGCGCCCCGCTTCGCCAAGCCCACCACCGCCAAGGTCGATAAAAACGCGCCCACCACCGCCGCCGCCGGCACGCTGTAGAGCGAGGAGGTCGCGCCACCCGCCGCGATCGCGATGACCGCCCCCGCCGAGCCGCCGGCGCTCACGCCCAACAGGCCCGGACTCGCGAGGCTGTTGCGAAAAAACGCCTGCATCACCACGCCGCTCGCCGCCAGCGCCGCACCGATCTCGATCGCCACCAGCGAACGCGGCAGGCGGATGTTGCCCACCACCGTGCGCGCCAGCTCATCACCATCGATTACCGCCGCCCACAACAGCCCCATGTCCCCCACGCCCAACGAAGCAATCAGCGCCGCCACCAGGACGAGCGTCATCCACAGGTAGGGCGCGATAGCCGATCGCGCCGGCTCCGATTCTGCCCCTTTCACTTTCACTTCTCCCTCACTCCCTCCCGCGCGAATCGCGCGGGATGCAGAGCCCGCGCCAGCCGTTCATACGCCGCCACCCGGTGATGCGAAACCGCACTGAGCATCCACGGTTCAATCAGGGCCACCCGCCCCTCCCGCACCGCCGGCAGATACTGAAAGGGCGGCAGGGTTCGATACGGCGCCAGCGCCGACTCCGCGTCGTAACCCGCCACGACCACGTATTCCACCGGCCAGGTCAGCACCTGTTCGCGCGGAATCTCCCCGTGCCCGACGACACCGCCCAAGGTGGTGGCCAGGTTGACCGCCCCGGCATGATCGCACAGGTCCTGAAAGGTCGTGCCCGCGCCACCGATCACCCCGTAAGTCGACGGCGCGATCACCCGCACCGGCTCGGCGTCCGCCAACTGGCGTGCCAGCCGCCGGGCGCGTCGCTGCGTTTCGGCGATCACGATCTCCGCCCGCTTCTCGGCCTCCGGCCCCAGCACGCCGGCCAGCAGCCGCAGGTTGGCAAAGGCGTCGTCCAGTGACTCGTAACGCGTGAATTTCAGCACGCGCACCCCCGCGCGCTCGATCTGCTTAACGAGGTCGGCCCGACTATAATCCGCCACCAGCACGAGCGTCGGCCGAAACTGCAGGATGTTCTCCGCATCGCCGCCCTTGTCGAGCGACGGAAAGGCGCGCGCCTCCTCGACCACCGCCGAGAAGTCGCGCGCCGTCGCGAGATGACTGAGCGCCGCGATTTGCTCCGGATCCGCCACCGCCAGCAGCAGCTCATCCGTCCCCACCGTCTGCGAAACCACCCGCACCGGCTCGGCCGACACAGACATCAGGCCCACGAAAAGACACGAAAATGCACCAAAAAACCAATCCCAGGAAATCGAGGCTCGATGGCGCTTCATCCGGAGGGCTTTCGTGTCTTTTCGTGTGTTTCGTGGGCCCACCAAATCAATACACCCACTCGATGCCCACGTAGGCGCCGATGCCCGGTTGCGGGAAACCGTGCACCGGTTCGTAGGCTTGATCGAAGGCATTCTCGACCCGCGCCCGCACCTTCAGGTCCGGCCGCGCCTGCCAGGCGCCGTAAAACCGCGCCACCACGTAGTCCTCGGCGTCGATCGTCGAAAAGTTGGCCGCATGCACGTCGCGACGGTCAGCGACGAAGCCGACACCAGCGCCGAGATCGAAGCCGTTGCCGAAGTCGTGCCACACGTCCACGCCGCCCGCATGCCGCGGACGCCGCAGCAGGCGGATGCCCTGCGTCACGTTGTCCGCCTCGAGGTAGGTGTAGTGCGCCTCGATGATCGTCGTTTCGCCGAGCGACCAGTTCAGGCTCGACTCCACGCCGCGCATGCGCGCCTCCTCGACATTGGCCGTGGTGCCGGGAAACACGCCGAAATCAAAGATGATGAGATCATCGTATTTGGAATCAAAATACGTCACGCTGGCCGTGCTGCGACCGTCGGCGAGGTAGGCGTCGAAACCCACGTCCCAACCGCGCGCCTCCTCGGGCCGCAGGTCGGGATTGCCCGCGTAAAACGCACTTTCGCCGTAAAGATCGAGGAAGCTCGGCGAGCGAAAGGCCGTGCCGTAACTCCCGCGCAGCTTGAGCCGGTCGGGCACGACCTGCCAGGCCAGCGTGCCGCGACCCGTGGTGGCCCGGCCAAAGGTGTCGTGGTCGTCGCTGCGCAGGCCAAGCGTGAGCCAGGCGTTTTCGCTCAACGCAATCTCGTCCTGGGCAAAGAACGCCAGCAGCGACTGGCTCTCGTCGATATCGCCAAAACCGTCGTTGCGCGTGTGGTTGGCCTCGGCCGTGAAACCCGCCGTGACGCGATGGCCGGCGAATCCGGTGTAGGAGGCCTGACCATCCAGCACGCCGCGGCGGTTGGTCACGGTGGTGATCTGCGTGCCGAAGGCACCCGGATTGACCGAGACAAACTCGCGCGCCTGGCCACCCAGCGTGAGCCGGGCCGTGAGATCCTCCGCGGCCGCGAAATCGACGAAGGCCGTCGCCAGCCAGTTGCTCTCGTCCTCGGTGTTGTCGGGATCATTGGTGAAGCGGTCGCCGGGCGAGTCGTAGCGCCCCTCGAAGCCGCGCACCGTGGCGCCGATCGTCACGCCGTCGCGCACCTCGCGATCGAGCCGGCCAACCAGGTTGAGGCTCTCGAAGCCGTTGTGCGGACGGTCGTTGTCGGTGTGGCCGCCACTCAACGACAGCACGTAGGCCGTGCCTCCGGCTTCGCCCTGGGTATCGACCGATCCCTGCACGGTGCCGAAGGAGCCCGCCTCCAGGGTGAACCGGGTGCCGGCGTCGCCGGAGCCGGGCTGCGCGGCGATCGCGATCACCCCGCCCATCGCCTCGCCGCCGTAGAGCGTGCTCTGCGGCCCGTGCGACACCTCGAGGCTGTCGCAGGCGCTCACGCAGGAGCCGCCGAGGAAGAGGTTGTAGTCCGTATTCGGATCGTTGAGACGAATGCCGTCGACCAGGAACAGGGTCTGGTTGGAGTTGGAGCCGCGCAAAAAGAGCGAGGCCGAGGCGCCGAGCGCGCCGGAGGCGAAGTTGGGCGTGCCGGGCACGGTGCCCAGCGCCCCCGCGAGGGTGTTGACCTGTCGACGCTGCAGGTCGGCGGCCGAGATGACGTCGACCGCAGAACCGAGCTGCGCCGCCGAGACTGGCGTGCGGGTGGCGGTGGTGACGTAGGGATCGAGTTCGGTCACGGGCGCGGTCTGCGCCCACGCCGAAGCGGCAAGGGAGGACGCCGTCAACACGGCGCCCAGGCGAGGAAGTTTCATAGGATGGCGAATCACTGTCTCTGGTCGGGTAAGAGCAGGTTCGCGCGCCCCGGACTCGATGTCCGGAAAGCTTCGTTCGGCTGCTCCCACGCTTCATTTTTGCGATGAAGATTTCACGTGCACCGCGCGCAAAAGTTTCGCGGCCCACGCGTGAGCACCTCGAGACACCGTGTTCGGACTTCCCACACCTTTGCTCGCGCCACGCGTTCGCATGCCTCCGCTCCGCCTTCACCGCCGTGCGAAACACGGCAATTGGCTTTGCTCCGGATCCCGCAGGACGGGCCGGATGGAGCTTTGGACTGGTGGGTTACCGCAGCGCAACTGTGGCCGAATCTCACGGCCTTCCCTGCGCCTCGAAGCGGATGCGAAAGAACGGACGCTCACTTTCCACCGGCTCCGGGCCGCAAGGCAACCTCCAAGCCTGCGCATCGTTTGCGCCCAGGGAACCGAATCTTGGCCGCGGCGTGAAACTCATATCAACATATTTTTATGTAATGATATGTTTCTTGCGTCCGATGGGAGAATGTCCTTCAACCCTCCCTCCCATGAGCCGACAAGCCTCCGAATCCGCCTCCTTCGCCGCCCTCCGCGCGCTCTTCGCCGAGCGCATCGCCGTGCTCGACGGCGCCATGGGTTCGGTCGTGCAGGGCTACGGGCTCAAAGAGGCCGATTTCCGTGGCGAACATTTCGTCGACCACCCGCAGGATCTGCAGGGCAACAACGATCTGCTCTGCCTCACCCGCCCTGACGTGATCGAGGAGATCCACGCCCGCTACTTCGCCGCCGGCGCCGATATCGTCGAAACCAATACCTTCAGCGCCACCACCATCGGCCAGGCCGACTACGCGCTCGAATCCGCCGTCGCCGACATCAACACCGCCGCCGTCGCCTGCGCCCGCCGCGCGGCCAACGCCGCCGAAGCTGCCACGCCCGGCCGTCGCTGTTTCGTCGCCGGCGCCATCGGCCCGCTCAATCGCACCCTTTCCATGTCGCCCGATGTCAACCGGCCCGACCACCGCGCCGTGACCTGGCCCCAGGTCGTCACCGCCTACACCGAGCAGGTGCGTGCCCTCCTCGCCGCCGGCGTCGACGCCCTGCTGGTCGAAACGATCTTCGACACCCTCAACAGCAAGGCCGCCCTCTTCGCCATCGAAACCGTCTTCGAGGAGCGCGCCGAACGCGTGCCAGTCATGATCAGCGTCACCATCACCGACGCCTCCGGCCGCACCCTCTCCGGCCAGACTATTGCCGCCTTCTACGCCTCCATCCGCCACGCCCGCCCGTTCAGCGTCGGCATCAACTGCGCCCTCGGGGCCAAGGAAATGCGTCCCTATCTCGAAGAACTCGCCGCGATCGCCGAGTGCGCCGTGACCTGCTACCCCAACGCCGGCCTGCCCAACGCCTTCGGCGGTTACGATGAAACGCCCGAGCACATGGCGCATGACCTCGGCGGCTTCGCCCGCGACGGCCTCGTCAACCTCGTCGGCGGCTGCTGCGGCTCCACCCCCGACCACATCGCCGCCATCGCCCAGGCCGTCCGGCAACTCCCCGCCCGCGCCATCCGGCCGCGCTCCACCTCCCTCCTCCTCTCCGGCCTCGAACCCCTCACCGTCGCCTAACTCTTTCCTGTATTCTCAGTCTGCGGTGCGTAGCCGGTAGGCGAAGCCATCCGTGTCCATCCGTGGTTAAAAAAAAAGTCCAGTGACCAACGCTGCCTCCAACTTCCTCGTCGTCGGTGAACGCACCAACATCACCGGCTCCCCCGTCTTCAAGAAACGCCTGATCGCCGGCGACTGGGACGGCTGTCTCGCCATCGCCGCCCAGCAGGTCGAGAACGGCGCCAACATCATCGACATCAATGTCGACGAGGCGCTGATCGACGGCGAAGCGACCATGGTCAAGTTCCTCAACCTGATCGCCGCCGAGCCCGACATCGCCCGCGTGCCCATCATGCTCGACTCGTCCAAGTGGAGCGTGCTCGAGGCCGGCCTGCAGTGCCTCCAGGGCAAGGGCATCGTCAACTCCATCTCGCTCAAGGACGGCGAGGACGAGTTCCTGCGCCGCGCCCGCCTGCTCCTGCGCTACGGCGCCGCCGCCGTCGTCATGGCCTTCGACGAACAGGGCCAGGCCGCCACCCGCGACGACAAGGTCCGCATCTGCACCCGCGCCTACCAGCTGCTCACCGGCATCGGCTTCCCGCCCGAGGACATCATCTTCGATCCCAACATCCTCACCGTCGCCACCGGCATCGACGAGCACAACAACTACGCCGTCGATTTCTTCGAGGCCACCCGCCTCATCAAGGAAACCCTGCCCCACGCCAAGGTCTCCGGCGGCGTGTCCAACGTCTCCTTCTCCTTCCGCGGCAACAACCCGGTGCGCGAGGCCATGCACACGGCCTTCCTTTACCACGCCATCCGCGAGGGCATGGACATGGCCATCGTCAACGCCGGCATGCTCGGCGTCTACGACGAGATCGAACCCACCCTGCGCGACCTCGTCGACGACGTGCTGCTCAACCGCCGCCCCGACGCCACCGAACGCCTCATCGACCACGCCGAAAAACTCAAAGCCGAGGCCGAAGCCGCCAAGGCCGGGGGCGCCGTTGCCGACAAACCGGCCGCCGCCGCCTGGCGCGACCTGCCCGTGGCCGAACGCATGAGCCACGCTCTCGTCAAGGGCATCGACACCTTCATTGAGGCCGACACCGAGGAATGCCGCCACGACCCGCGCTATCCGCGCCCACTCGACATCATCGAAGGCCCGCTCATGGACGGCATGCGCGTGGTGGGCGACCTCTTCGGCGCCGGCAAAATGTTCCTCCCGCAGGTCGTAAAATCCGCCCGCGTGATGAAGAAGGCCGTCGCCTACCTCACGCCCTTCATGGAGGCCGAGAAGCAGGCCGCGCAAGAAGCCGCGCGAGCCAATCAAAAATCGGGAATCGAAAATCAAAAATCCCGAAAGTTTCTCATCGCGACGGTCAAGGGCGACGTGCACGACATCGGCAAGAACATCGTCGGCGTCGTCCTCGCCTGCAACAACTACGAGGTCGTCGACATGGGCGTCATGGTCCCGTGCGACAAGATCCTCGCCAAGGCCCGCGAGATCGGCGCCGACGTCATCGGCCTCTCCGGCCTCATCACCCCTTCCCTCGACGAAATGGTGCACGTGGCGAAGGAGATGACCCGCGAGGGCTTCGATATTCCGCTGCTCATCGGCGGCGCCACCACCAGTCTCGCCCACACCGCGGTCAAGATCGCCCCCGCCTACGCGCCGGGCGTCGTGCACGTGCTCGACGCCTCCCGCGTCGTCAACGTCGTCAGCGCCCTGCTCAGCGACACGCAAAAGCCCGCCTTCCTCGCCGAGAACTCCGCCAAGCAGGAAAAGCAGCGCGAGGCCTTCGCCGCCCGCCAGAACCGCAAGCCGCTCCTCCCGCTGTCCACCGCCCGCGACCGCGCCCCGCGCTGCGACTGGGACAGTGTCGACATCCCTGAACCAAAATTCTTGGGCACAAGAATCTTTGGTTCAGCCCGCCAAAGCCTCGGCGACGGAGGGCCTGCCACTCACTCCCTTTCCCTCGATGAAATCGTCGATTTCATCGACTGGCGCCCCTTCTTCTCCACCTGGGAACTGCACGGCCGCTTCCCCGACATCCTCAACGACGAGGTGGTTGGCACCGAGGCCACCAAGCTCTTCAACGAAGCCAAGGCCCTGCTCCAGCGCATCGTCGCCGAAAAGTGGTTCTCCCCGCGCGCCGTGATGGGCTTCTTCCCAGCCAACGCCGTCGGCGATTCGGTCGAAGTCTACGCCGACGCCTCGCGTAACCAGGTTCTCGATACGTTCCATTTCCTGCGGCAGCAGGCCGAAAAGCCCGCCGACCAGCACAACCACTGCCTGGCCGACTACATCGCCCCACGCCACAGCGGCCGACCGGACTTCATCGGCGGCTTCGCCGTCACCGCCGGCCCGGAGGTCGAGCGCCGCGCCGCCGCATTCAAAGCCGCCGGCGACGACTACAACGCCATCATGGTACAGGCCCTCGGCGACCGCATCGCCGAAGCCATGGCCGAACTCTGCCACAAAAAGGCCCGCGACTTCGCCGGCTACGGCCAGAGCGAAAACCTCAGCATGGACGAAATCATCCGCGAGAAATACCGCGGCATCCGTCCGGCCCCCGGCTACCCGGCCTGCCCCGACCACACGCAGAAGCCCCAGCTCTGGCAACTGCTGGATGTCGAGGCCGCCACCGGCATCGCCCTCACCGAATCCTGCGCCATGACGCCCGGCAGCAGCGTGAGTGGTTTCTACTTCGCGCATCCGGATTCCAAATACTTCGCCGTCGGCCGTCTCGCCAAGGACCAGATCACCGACTACGCCTCCCGCACCGGCCGCCCGATCGCCGACGTCGAACGCTGGCTCGGCCCCTACCTCGACTACGCCACCTGAGCCGAGCTCTGCCGGCACGGCAAATTGTAGGGCTGCCGCTTGCGGCATGCCGCGGTGGAGTGGTGAAGCCTGATGGGGCCGAGAGGCAGGTGCGGCGTGCCGCGAGCGGGAGCCCTACATTCTCAGAGAGCGTCTCAAGATCAGGCGGAATGATCGCCGGGATCGAACCCGTTCACCGTCTCCCCGTTTCAGTGCGTAGGCGGTAGCCTAAGCCATTCGTGTCCATTCGTGGTTAAAAAACCGAACCACCTTCCTTCACCGCAGCGGCCAGGCCCAGGCCAGCATCGGCAGCGCGACTGCCAGCATGACGATCTGCAGCGGCAGGCCGAGCTTCCAGTAGTCGCCGAAACGATACCCGCCCGGACCGAAGACCAGCGTGTTCGACTGATGCCCGATCGGCGTGAGAAACGCGCACGATGCGCCGATCGCCACCGCCATCAGAAACGGCGACTGATTCACCTCCAGGCCATTGGCCAAGCTGAGCGCGATCGGCGCCATCAGCACCGCCGCCGCCGCGTTGTTGATCACATCCGACAGGCACATCGTCAGCACCAGCAACAGCGCCAGACCCAGCATCGGAGCATGCGCAAAATCAAGCGCGACCAACTGCCCCGCCAGCCAGCGCGCGCCGCCCGTCGTCTCGAAGGCCTTGCCCACCGGAATCATGGCGCCCAACAGTACCAAAACCGGCCAGTCGATGCCTTCATAAGCGCGCCGCAAACTCACCACCCCGGTCACCACCATCAGCACCGCCGCCGCCATCAGACCAACCGCCGCCGTCACCCAGCCCGACGAGATCCCGGCAATCGCCGCGGCAAAGATCAGCAGGGCCTTCACCAGGCGCCGCGGTTTGCCCAGTCGCAACTCACGGTCCGCCAGCGGCAGACAACCCCACTCGCTCATCTGCTCCGCCAATACGCTCTCCGGTCCCTGCAGGAGCAGGATATCGCCCAGTTGAAACCGCACGTCGCGCAGGCGTCCGCGCAGGCGACGCCCCTGCCGCGACACCGCCACCAGCGTGAGATCGCTCAGCGCCGATAATCCCGCCTCGCGCACATTGCGCCCCACCAGCCGCGACTGCCCCATCACGATGGCTTCGCCCAGCTCCAGGTCCCCGTCGGGCACCTTTTCCTCGTCCTTTTCCTCCTCCTTCTGCGCGGCGTCAGTCTTCTCCTTTTCTGTTACCGCCGGCCCGGCCGGCCCCGCCGCCCCGGCCGGCGGCGCCTTCGCATCTTCGTTTCCTGCACTATCCTGCTCGGCTTCGTCCTCGTCATCATCGAGTCCGATCTTCAGCCCGGCGCCGTGCGCCAGTTTCTCGATGTCCTTGGTTTCACCTTCCACCAACAACACATCCCCCACCTTCAGCAGGCCCTGGAATCGATAGGCCGCCAGGTGCCGGTCGCCCCGCACCACCCCGAGCACCGGCAACACGTCATCGAGCTCCTCGCGCAGCTCGCGCAGGGTCAGACCCTCCGCCCGCGACGACTCGACCACCCGCAACTCGCCCAGATACGCCGCCACCTGAAAGCGATCTTCCGGCGAGGTCTGGCCCTTGCGGTTCGGCAACACCCGCCATCCCACCAGACCGATGTAAAGCACCCCGACCACCGCCACCGGCAAGCCCACCCGCGCGAAGTCGAAGAACGCAAACGGTTCGCCGCTCACCCGCCCCCAGAAACTCGCCACGATCACGTTCGGCGGCGTCCCGATCAGGGTGCACAGTCCGCCCAGCAGCGAACCAAAGGCCAGCGGCATGAGCAGCTTCGACGGGGGCAGGCCATGAATGCGCGACATGGTGAGGCCCACCGGCAACATCAGGGCCAGCGCCCCGACATTGTTGATGAAAGCCGACAACACCGCCACGCCCAGCGTAAGCCCCAACACCTGCATCGTCGGTCGCGGCCCCACCCGCAGCAGCACCCCCGACAAGGCATCGACCACGCCCGCCTGAAACAGCGCGCGGCTGATCACCAAGACCGCCGCCACGGTCACGACCGCCGGATGCCCAAACCCGCTGAACGCATCCTCCGCCGGCACGACGCCGGACAAGGTCGCCAGCAGCAGCGTCGCCAGCGCCACCGTGTCGTAACGCCACCAGCCGCCGATGAACCCCACCAGGGCCCCGACCAGCAACACGCTGAGGATCAGGAGGTCGTTTGACATACGCAGGAGTGTGCATGCTGACGTCTTCAATGCAAAACGGGTTCCCGCCGGGATCCGCTCCTGCATAATTTCACCGCTGAACACTCACCCAAAAGCCTGCGCTGGGGGGTCGCTCCGCCGCCCGATCTCTGCCTACGTCGAGCCACCCCACCCCGCTTTTCACCCCCAAACCGCCCCCTCTTACCCATGAACCGACGCACCTTTGTCTCCTCCCTCGCCGTGGCCGGCGCCGCCGCCGCCACCTCCTCCCGTCTCTTCGGCGCCACCGGCGGCGCCCGACCGACCCTCGGCATCATCGGCTGCGGTTGGTATGGCGGCGTGAACTACAACGTCTTCGCCCGCTGCGGCGAATTCCAGGTCACCGGCCTGGCCGACGTGAATTCCAACAACCTCAAGAAGACACTCGACCTGGTGGCCAAGCACCAGCAGGAGGTCCCGAAAACCTACGCCGACTACCGCCAGATGCTGGCCGAGGCGCCGCCCGACATCGTCATCATCGCTACGCCCGATCACTGGCACGCGCTGCAGACGATCGACGCCATCAAAGCCGGCTGCGACGTCTTCCTCGAAAAGCCCATCGGCGTCGATGTGATCGAGGGCGAAGCCATGGTCGCTGCCGCCCGCAAATACGACCGCGTCGTGCAGGTGAACACCCAGCGCCGCAGCAATCCCCTCTACCTCGAAGCCCGCGACACCTACATGCGCAGCGGCCGCCTCGGCAAAATCTCCCTCGTCGAAACCTACAGCTACCTCGGCATCGAGGGTTGGTCGGCCGGCGATCGCCCCACCGTGCCGGTGCCGGACCATCTCGATTACGAGACCTACGCCGGCCCCGCCGCCAAGCAGCCCTACAAGGAAGTCATCGAGGACCGCGGCTGGCGCTCCTTCATGGCCTACGGCAACGGCATCATCGGCAACGTCGGCGTGCACATGCTCGACAAGGTGCGCATGCTGCTCGACCTGCGCTGGCCCGAGTACGTGCACTCCACCGGCGGCAAATACGTGCACAAAAATTCCTTCTCCGACGTCTCCGACACGCAGCACAGCACCTTCCACTACCCCGACCTCGACGTGAGCTGGGAGCACCGCATGTGGGGCGCCTCGCCCATCCCGCGCCGCCACTGGAGCGACCAGTGGGGCGCGCGCTTCCTCGGCGAGCACGGCACACTCAACCTTACCATGTATGAATACACCTTCACGCCCGCCGACGGCAGTCCCCGCGAAGGCCGCAACATGATGTCGAAGTCGGGCGACCTCGAGAACATCGACTTCGGCAACGGCGGCGTCTTCCAGATTGCCGAGGACAACCACGTGAAGGATTTCCTGAAAGCCCGCGAAACCCGCGGCCGTCCGCTCGCCGACATCGAGGAAGGCCACATCTCCAGCGCAATGTGCGAACTGGCCAACCTCTCCATCGACCTCGGCCGCCCCCTCGCCTACGACCCGGCGACCCGCACCATCCCCGGCGACGCCGAAGCCACCGCCCGCCTCGCCCGCCCCTACCGCGCCCCCTACGTACACCCGGATCCGGCAAAGGTGTGATTCGCTCCGCCCCCTGCAGGGGTCGCGCTCGCCGCGACCCGCGCACGGCACAACGCCCCCGTCCACCGCAACCGGGCGCCGACGAGCGGCGCCCCTACCCCGCCCCCTGTAGGGGTCGCGCTCACCGCGACCCGCGCACCTGCCTCTCGGCCTTCCCTTCGCCGGCGTCCTGCCAACGATCGTCACTCATCACAATAAAGGCGCGCCCGGTCCGGGGGACCTGGGCGCGCCGTGTTGACGCGCGGTGTCGAAGATGTGGATACACACCGGCTCGGGCGTACCCTAACCCGTCGACTGACTGGCGTTGGGCAGATCGAACAGGATGCGCCAGGCGCCGTCCGTTCCGCGTTCCCACAGATGCACGCCCTTGCCGACCATGTGCACCGGCACCTCCTCTTCCGAAATCAGGAATGTCCAGCGAAACAGGTTCACCACCAGGACGTGGTTTTCGTCACCCGCCACGTGGGCAACTTCCCGCTCGATGCGCCGCGCCCGTTGCTCCGGGGGCAGGGCATGCAGGTATTCGGCAATCGCTTCGCGTCCGTACCGCGCATGGGTTCGGGGTGGCGACAACGTGGCACCTTCGGCGTAATAACCCGCCGCCGTATCCAGATCTTGGATCTCAAAGGCCTGATGAAACCGCTCCTCCGTGGCCAGCACCTCGGCGAAGCCGGAGCTTTCCGGCCGGGTTGCTCCTGCCGGAGTGCAGGCAAATGCCTTCGTCGGCGACTTCCGGTCCAACCAGCTTGCATCCGGCAACTGATTCCAGGCGAGCAGCTTCACCTTCAGTTCGTCCACGCCGGACTTCTGCCATAGACTGACGACGAAGCGCGGGTCGGTCATGACCGGCGCGTCGATGTTGAGACGGAATTTGAAGCCGATCGTGCCGACATCGGCGATCCAATCGCCGAGGTCGTACAGGGTGCGTTGACTCCAGTCGGCGCCCGCGTACTGCATGCCGGCGGGCGAACGCAGATACATGTCGGCGACGCCGCCGCGTCCGGACAAGAGACCCGAACGATCAGGCGCGATAATCGGATCGCCCACAAAGGCGCCGAGGAAGGCGTCGCGGTCGCGACGGTTGAATGCGTCATAAATGGCTTGGCTCGCGCGATCAACGCGCGCTGCCAATGCGGTTGCGTCGACCACGTTGAAAGCCGCCGACGGGGCGAGGCCGGGATCGGCACCACCCGGTTTGGCGGCCATCATGGGCAGCAGCAGGAGTCCGAGCAGCACGATTGAAACGAATCCGGAGAAGCCGAGTTGCGCACGCCCGGTCCGGGAGGGTTGGAGGTTCATGGTGATCCTTTCATGGAGCTGTGATTTGTTTTCGATGACACCGAGCGCAAAGGGGGAACGGCCGGACGACGCCGCGACAAAGGCGGCCGTCTCGAGCAGGGCGAGGCTGTAGGCGCGGCGATCGATTTCCGGATGGGAAAGCACCGCACGGTCGGTCGCCTGCTCCCGCAGCCGCGCCAGCCGCGCATTCACCCACCACAGGACCGGATGGTGGAAGAAAACGACGCGCGCCAGGTTCTGACCGGCCGCCATCCACAGATCGTATCGCTTAACATGATACAACTCGTGCACCAGCACCGTATGCAGTTGCCCGGGCGAAAGCCGGTCCACCAGGGCACGCGGCAGGTGGATGACCGGCCGCCGCAAACCCGTGACCAACGGCGCCAGAGGCACTGCCGACAGCCGCAGGCGCACCCGGCCGGTGACGCCAACGCTGGCGCAGGCCCGCGCCAGCGCGGCTTCGAGCGACGCCGGCGCCGGTTCGCCGCAGCGCAGCAGACGCCGCAGTCGGCGGTGCCACCAACCGGTGAGCGTGGCGAACACCAGCATGCCGGCCGCCCATGCCGCCACCCCCACGCCCGCAACGCCGAGTCCGCGCGCCGGAGCCGAGTCCGTCGTGCTCCGCCGCTCCTCCTCCCCGACGGGCCACCTCGCCGAAACCTCGCCGGCCCAATCCCCGTTTGCCGAAACCGCTGGCCGCGGATCCACGGTCGCCAATGAGGTCACCGTCGCGTCGGACCGCTCAACCATCGATGCTCCCCAATAGAACGGACTCGTCGGCAAAGCCAATCCCGGTGGCAGCACCAACTTCACGAAAAACAACGACCACAGTGCGCAGCGCCAAGCCGGGCCGAGGCGACGCCCCAGACTTAGATCGATCACGAGCAGGATCGCAGCCAGGACCGTGAGCTGGACGAAGTGGGCCCATCCCGCCGCGATCCAGGCGGTCGCCCACGCATTGAAGCTGTGCCACGGCATATTCATGGCGCGCGTCGCTACTTCTTCGGTTTAACCGGCGCGGCCTCATCGATCAGGCGTCGCAATGCCGCCAGATCCGCCGAGTTCAGGGATTCATGCGTGACGAGATGATTGACCATCGGCGCGACCGCGCCATCGAACGCCCGCTCGAGCAGGCGACGGACCTCCGAGCGCGCCACCTGGTTTTGGCTGAGTCGTGCCGTGAACCACTGCACGTTCCCCGTCCGCTGCAGCGCAAGGATCTCCTTCTTCACCATGCGATCCATGGTGGTCTTGACCGTGCTGTAGGCCCAGCCGCGCTCGGCCGCGAGCGCCGTCTGCACGTCGCCGGCGGTGCAGCGCCCCAGCCGCCAGACCACCTTCATCACCGACCACTCTGCATCGGTCAACGCGATGGCACCTCTTACTTGCTCGGGGTCGGCATCTTTCATGAGCGAAGGACGGCAGGCTTGTTCGACATTTGTCGAATCTCAAGCAGTCAACCGCCCGCGATCCCCGTTTGAAGTCCGTCTCATTGCCTCGATAAGGCTCCTCCGGGGCCACGCCCTCCCGGCTCTCGTAGTTCACGGTCCTCCGCGCCCTTCCGGCTCGCACGCGCTGGGCCATCGGACCGACCCGCCCTTCATCGCTGATATCGACCGCCTGTAATAATGCCCGTGCCGGTTTCCGGCCGTCGTGGTGGGATCCACTCGTTCCGCTGGTTTCCACCCTCAGCCCCTTTCGACCATGACTCATCGTCGCTTCTCCCTCGCCTGGCTCGCAACGCTGCTACTGGGCCTGACTTCGCTCTCCCTTCACGCCGCCGCCGCCGACGCCGTCGGTCACTGGGAAGGCGCGATCGAGCTGCCCGGCACGCAGCTCGGTATCCGCGTCGACCTCACAGCCGCCGATGCCGGCACCATCGACATTCCCGTGCAGGGACTGCGCGGCTTCGCCCTCGGCGACGTTTCCGCCGACACCAGCCAGGTCTCGTTCCGCATGCCCAACATTCCCGGCGACCCGACATTCGAAGGCACGGTCGCCGATGACGGCCAACGCATTACGGGCACCTTCACGCAGAACGGTCAGAGTTTTCCGTTCCATCTCGAGCGCCACGAAAAGGCGACGACCACGCAGGGGGAGACGCCGTCGCACGGCGTGCCCGGCGAAGGCCTGGCCGGTCACTGGCAAGGCACCCTGCGCGTCGGCCCGGCGCAACTGCGGCTCGCCCTTCACGTGAATCAAAACGGCGACACGCTCACGGCCACGGTCGACAGTCTGGACCAGGGCGCGATGGGGCTGACCGTCGATTCCATTTCGCTGAGCGAGGGCAAAGTCAGCTTCAAGATGAACGCCATCCGCGCAAGCTACGCCGGCACGATGGCCGAGGATGGCTCGGAAATCGTGGGCACCTGGACCCAGGGACCGGGATCCTCACCTCTGACTTTCCGCCGCCTGCCCAACGCCGAGGCCGCCACGCTCAAGCGTCCGCAGGAGCCGACCAAACCCTACCCATACGACGAGCGCGAAGTCGCCTTCACCGGCGGCGCCGACGGGGTCACGCTTGCCGGCACCCTCACCACGCCGGGCGGCGAAGGTCCGTTCCCCGCCGTGGTCCTGCTCACCGGCTCGGGACCCCAGGATCGCAACGAGACCCTGATGGGCCATCGCCCCTTCCTCGTGCTTGCCGATCATCTCACGCGCCGGGGCATCGTGGTTTTGCGCTACGACGACCGCGGCTTCGGTCAATCCACCGGAAACTTCGGCACCGCCACCCATGACGACTTCGCCGACGACGGCCGTGCCGCCCTTGAATTCCTGCAGCAGCAACCCGGAGTCGATCCCGAACGCGTTGGTCTGCTCGGCCACAGCGAAGGCGGTGTCTACGCGCCGCTCATCGCCGCCGACCACGACGATGTCGCCTTCATCGTGATGCTGGCCGGCGTCGGCGTCCCGGTGGAGCAGCTGCTGCAGCGTCAGGGCCAGGATCTGATGCGCGTGTCCGGCATCAACGAAGAAGCCCGCGCGCAGCAGCACGAGGTGCGCGCGGCGATCTTCGCCACCCTGCGCGAGCATGGTCCGACCGACACCGCCCGCGAAAAGATCCGTGCTCGCCTCCAGCAGGAACTGTCGCGCTACACGCCGGAACAGCGCCAGGCCATGGGCATGACCGACGGGGCCGTCGAACAACAGGTCGCCATGATGACGACGCCCTGGTTCACCCGCCTGCTCGACTACGATCCGGCCGCCGCCCTCGCGCAGGTGCAATGCCCGGTGCTCGCCCTCAACGGCGGCAAGGACCTGCAGGTGGCAGCCGAGGAAAACCTGGAAGGCGTCCGCGCCGGCCTCGCCGCCGGCGGCAATACCAACGTCACGACTAAGACGTATCCAGATCTCAATCACCTTTTCCAGACCGCCGATACCGGCGCCTTCGCCGAATACGGCAGCATTGAGGAAACGATGAACCCCGAGGTGCTCACAACCGTCGCGGAGTGGATCCTGGAGATCACCCGAGTTTGAGCTCGACGATGGCGGTGAATGACGACCGCTGCTCCTCAGACCCTTTCTTTGACCAGGGAACTCCATTGGTGAGTCACCCTCAGCGCCTGGCTGTAGGGCTGCCGTTCGCCGGCATGCCGTGCCTGCCCCTCTGGCCTCAGGCAGCCGGGCTTCCGGAAAGCGTGCCGCGCCAGAGCCTGGACTCGGTGCGTTGACCCGCGACTAAGGGTTGGAACCATGGGTTTTCCGCGTGGTTTTAGAACCAAACAGCCCGCCTGCCGCCATAGCATGTCCGCCTCCCCCTCCCATCGCCCCCGCCCCGCCACCTCCTCCCCCATCTTTCCGCGCGGGGTGGCCATCGCGATCGGGTTGTGCCTGGCGCTGTTCGGTTGGCTCGCGTTGCGCGGCCCGGCGGGCGATTTCCTGCAATGGGAAAACGCCGTGCTGCGCGCCTTGCGCAACGCGCAGGATCCAACGCAGGGCGTGGGGCCGGTCTGGTTGCCCGAAGTGGTGCGCGACGTCACCGCGATGGGCAGCGTCGCCGTGCTCTCGCTCACCATTGTCGGCGTGATGGGCTACCTGCTGCTGCTGCGCGCGTGGCGGGTGGCGGCGCTCATCTTGGTCGCCACCGTCGGCGGCACGATCCTCATGGACCTGCTCAAGAACGCCATCGGCCGCGTCCGGCCCGACATCGTGCCCCATCTGATGCATGAGGTCTCGGCCAGCTTTCCCAGCGGCCACTCGATGATGTCCTCCGTTGTCTACCTGACCCTCGCCGTGCTCCTGGGCGAAACCGTCGCGCGCCGCCGCGAACGCGCCTACTTTTTCGCCCTCGGCGGCATCATCATCACGCTCGTGGGCCTGAGCCGTATCTACCTCGGGGTGCACTATCCCACCGATGTGCTCGCCGGCTGGGCCGCCGGCACCGCCTGGGCCCTCTTCTGCTGGTGCATCGCGCAGCACCTCGAACACCGCCACACCATCGAGACCCCGGCGGAGGATTAAATCCACAGGGTGAAAATGAGGTGGCTTGGCGCGCACTCCCTCTATCCGCGCAAGGGAGCGGGAAACAATTCGCGGAACGTGAAGGCCTCGCACGTCGGACCATTGGCCGCCAGCACGTCGAGCCGACGTTTGCCTTCGGCCACCGTCGGGATCGTCCCGGCCGGAATCCACCACAGCGCCATCGACGGGCCTTCACCCAACTCAAACCAATCCCGGCGCCGCCGAAACGCCGCGCCATGCTGGTCACGATAGACGAAGGTCTTGAGCGCCTCGGCATCCGTCCAGATCGACATGTTCACCAGGGTCAACGGATCCGGAAACGCTTCGCGCGCCGTCGGGTCCTCGTCACTGTCGCGATAGCGCCACACAAAACCCGACGACGCCTCCGCGAGGGCGTTCACCGCGTCGAGTTGCTCGGCGAATTCCCGCATGACCGGCGAATCCAGCGGCCCGCGGGCTTGGGCGATATTGATCTGAGCCAGGTGATGGTTCATCTCTCCCACGCCGTCATCCTCGGCCGCGATGACAACTCCGAACTCACGTGGTCCCTCAATCGGGCAACGCGTTCTGCCGCGTAAAGGTGGAACTCCGAACGAGGCACCACGCTTTTCATTCGCCCGGGCAAAACCGCCCGCCACAATCGTAGCCTTTCGCCCCCTCCCCTTCCCCCTCCTGCCTCCTCATGAAAACCCGCCTCTTCCTGCTCCTCGCCGCCGCCCTTTGCTGGACCGGTCTGGCCCGCGCCGAAACCGTCGATGTCTCCGGCAGCTGGCACGCCCAGTTCGATACCGAGATCGGCCAACAGACCTACACCTACCACTTCGCTCGGGAAGGGGACGCCGTGACCGGAAAGGCCGACTACAAGAACGCCTTCAACTCCGGCACGGTTGCGCTGAAGGATCTGAAGATCGACGGCGACCGCATTTTCTTCCGCGAGGAATTGGACTTCGACGGCATGAAGGTGACCATCACCTACCAGGGGGCGATCGCCGACGATAAAATGACCCTGTCGCGCCAGGTCATGGATATCGCTACCGAGCACCTCGTGGCCCAGCGCGTCAAAGCCGCGGCGGAATGAAGCCCTCCGGCCGGGCAAGCGCGCCAAGGGTCGTTTGAACCACATGACGATCGTTGCTCTCACCGGCGCCGGGATCAGCGCTCCCAGCGGCGTGCTCACGTTCCGGGACAACGGCGGACTGTGGGAGTCCCACCGTATCGAAGATGTCGCTACACCGGAAGCCTGGCGCCGCGACCCGGCGCTCGTGCTCCGCTTCTACAACGCTCGCCGTGCCCAGCTCGCGTACGTCGCGCCCAACGCGGGCCACCTCACGCTGGCCGCATGGGAGCGCGAGCACGAGGTGGTGATCGTCACGCAGAACGTCGACGACCTGCACGAGCGGGCAGGGTCGACCCGCATCATCCACCTGCACGGCCGCCTCACCCAGGCCCGCAGTACGGTTGATCCGTCCTACATTGTCGACATCGGCTACACGCCGATCGCCCCGGGCGATCACTGCCCGCGCGGCGGCCAGCTGCGCCCGCACATCGTCTGGTTCGGCGAAGCGGTGCCGGCACTGCCCAAGGCGGCGGAGGCGATGAGCGAGGCGGACCTGGTGGTGGTGATCGGCACCTCGCTGCGGGTTTATCCAGCCGCCGGCCTTACGGCCTACGCTCCGCTCGCGGCCCGCCGGTTCCTCGTCGATCCCACGCCGCAAAATGTCCCGCCGAACTATCAGGTGGTCGCGATGTCAGCCGACCGCGGCTTGCCGCGGCTGGCCCGGCAATTGGGGCTGCCGGAGGCGCCGGCCGACGGGGCGTGAGACACGCACCCTCGTCGCCGGCCGGAAAGCCACAGCGCGTCAGATGAATATTTTTCATATCATTCGCCGTTGCACAGGGTTGAGCATGAGTTTCGCTCATGCGTCCTCGGTTTTTCCCGCTCGACCGGGAAGGCCGTTTGCTCCCCACCCCAACCCCTCCTCCCTCCCCCTATGCGACTGTCCCAGCTTCGTTTACCGCGCCGGCTTGTTCCGCTGGCGCTACTGCCCAGCCTGGCCCACGCCCAGGACGCGTCGTCCCCCGCGCTCGATACCGGCGACACGGCCTGGATGCTCACCTCCACGGTCCTCGTCCTCTTCATGACCCTGCCTGGTCTCGCCCTGTTTTACGGCGGCCTGGTGAAAGTGAAGAACGTGCTCTCGGTGCTCATGCACTGCTTCACCATCGCCGCGCTCGCCTCGGTGCTCTGGGTGGCTGGCCTCTACAGCCTGGCCTTCTCCGACGGCAACGCCTGGATCGGCGACCTGCAGCACGCCTTCCTGCGCGGGATCGGCCTCGATGAACTCGCCGGTCGCACCTACCCCGAGACGGTCTTCGTGATGTTTCAGATGACCTTCGCCATCATCACGCCCGGCCTGATCGTCGGCGCCTTCGTCGAGCGCTTGAAGTTTTCCGCCATGATGCTGTTCAGCGCGCTGTGGCTCATCGTCGTCTACACGCCCGTCGCGCACTGGGTGTGGGGCGGCGGTTGGATGATGCAGGATGGCACGCTCGACCTCGCGGGCGGCATTGTGGTGCACGCGACCGCGGGCATTTCCGCGCTGTTGTTGGCCAAGGCGCTCGGACCGCGCCGCGAGTTTCCCCGGAACGTGCATCCGCCGCACAACCCCGGCATGGTCGTCACGGGCGCCTGCATGCTCTGGGTGGGTTGGTTCGGCTTCAACGCCGGCTCGCAGGGCGGCGCCAGCGCGGCCGCCGGCATGACCATGCTCGTGACGCACATCTCGGCCTCGGTTGCCGCGCTCACCTGGATGGCGGTCGAGTGGCTCAAGGCCGGCAAGCCCGGCGTCGTGGGCATCGTGACCGGCATGGTCGCCGGCATGGCCACGATCACGCCCGCCTCAGGCAATGTCGGCCCGATGGGCGCGGTCATCATCGGCTTCCTCGCGGGTTTCGTGTGCTACTTCATGTGCGCGGTGATCAAGCAGCGTTTCCGCATCGACGACGCGCTCGACGTCTTTGCCGTGCACGGCGTGGGCGGCATCATGGGCTCGCTGCTGGTAGCGGTGCTCGGCACCGCGGCCTTCGGCGGACGGGGCGTCGAGAATCTCATCAGCCAGCTCCTCGTGCAGGTGAAGGCCGTCGGTTTCACCGTCATCTGGTCGATCGTCGGCACCTGGGTGATCATTAAGGTCGTAAAGGCGACCGTGGGATTGCGCATCGACCAGGAAGTCGAACACCTTGGTCTTGACCAACTCGAACACGGCGAGACCGCCTACCACCTCGAATAACTCCCTGCTCCATTCAACGCCCCCTTTATGAAACTGGTAAAAGCCATCATCAAACCCTTCAAACTGGAGGAAGTCCGCGAAGCCCTGAACGAAATCGGCGTGCAAGGCATGACGGTGACCGAGTCGAAAGGCTTCGGACGCCAGAAAGGCCACACCGAGATTTATCGTGGCAGCGAGTACGTCATCGACTTCCTGCCCAAGACGACGCTGGAGCTGGTCATCCCGGACGACCTTGTCGGCAAGGCGGTCGACGCCATCGTGCGCAGCGCCAAGACCGGCAAGATCGGCGACGGCAAAGTCTTCGTGATCCCGATCGAGAGCGCCATCCGCATCCGCACCGGCGAAACCGACGACGAAGCGCTGTAAGGCGCGCGCGGTTCCCCTTCCCTCACCCAACCGCGAAAGGCGCTCCCCACCGGAGCGCCTTTTTTTGGCGGGAATCGCCAGGGTTCGATATGGGGTCAGGCCGTCACCTATCAACAATCGGTCGCCTCTCGGATAGACGCGAATGAGCGTCAGGCCTTGAAATTTGGCGTTGGGAATCGGAGGGAGGTTGGGGGCAATGCTGGTGACGACGTCTTGGCGTTGCCGCAGGCTTGTTTGATCGGCCCGATCTGTTAGCCCGAAGCCGTGCTAAAGAAATACGGGTTCGAGTTGATCGCTCGAGTGATCGACGACTCACAAGCGGAGGCGGCGCGGCAGGCGCTATTCCAACCGGGAACACCGGGGACGCGATGCCTCCTCGATGAAGCGGTGGCAGGCGAAATCGCAAAATCCGTTCGTGCCTTACTGACGGAGGCGGGGTGGTTACCGCCGACGGCCGTTGCCATCTAAGCGATCGCTTTCGACAAAACACCGGGCGCCAACTGGAAGGTTTCATGGCATCAGGATCTCATGTTTCCTTTTGCCCGCGCGGTCTGCTCAGAGGGTTTCGCGCTGCCGTCTCAGAAGGATGGCGTCGACTATGCGCGGCCGCCCCGGTCCGTCCTGGATTCGCTTCTGGCCGTCCGCCTCCACCTCGACGATTGCGAGGAGGACAATGGACCGCTGCGCGTTTCGCCGGGAACTCACGTCCACGGCATCATCCCCAGTGCCGAGATTGCTGCCACGGTGGCAAGATACGGTGAGAAAACGTGTATAGCGAAGGCGGGTGACGCTCTGTTGATGAAGCCGCTCCTGTTGCACGCATCATCTCCCGCAGCCGTACCGAAGCATCGCCGCGTCCTCCATCTCGTGTATCACGCTGGCGAGGTTTCGCCCGAGCCATGGCATAGGGCAGTTTAACCACAGGGCAAAACCAGTGACCATGAGGCGCGATAGGAGCACGCCCTGTAGTCTGAGCTGAACGACGGGGGAGTAGTCCTGTCCCGGTCCGCCGTCGAAGACGGTCCAGGGTACAATCATCAGGCTTCCTATTCTGTTTTCGGACCACGTAAGCGCGGAACTCCGGAGCGCGGACCCGCTCGCGGGCGACTTCGCTGATCGCCTTCCGTTTCGAGGACCAAGATCTTCGGAGGGCGAGTCGGCGACGTGTCGGCGCCGATGAGAGGGCCGGACCAACGTTTCGCCGATGGGGGCGCTGCTCCACTCGCTCACGCTCGTAGCCACGGATGGGAGCGTGAACGCTACACCGAGCTCTTGCCCTTGAGGGCGCTGCGGAAGCTGGCGGCGAGGTAGTCGCGGTTCATGCGGCCGATGAAATCGGCGCTGATGAGCTTCGGCGGCCGCTCAGCTTCGCCGCTTGACCAGCATCGGAAACTCCTTGTGTTGGTTTTGCATGGGCTGGAAAACCCTCACGCTTGACGAAGAAGCCTACCAACTGCTGAAGCAGGAAAAGCGCGAACGGGAATCGTTCGGCGACGTGGTACGCCGGGTGTTTGGCGAGAAGGATATCGACGTGGACACCTATCTCGCGGACATGCTCGCCCACCCGCCCGAGGTGGATACCGCGCTGCTTCGTCGGCGACAGAAGAGCCCGCCACGTTCGAACCGCCCGGCGCGCCGCCGCAATGCTGTTTGATACGACTTTCTTCATCGACTTGTCGGACGAACTGCGGGCGGGTAAGCCCGGGCCGTGTCAGGCTTTCCTTCGAACCCATCGGCATCAGGTCCGCAAGGTCAGCGTTGTGACGCTAGGCGAATACGCGGTGGGCGCCACCGCTGCGGAGGTCCGCCGGTTCTTTCGAGGCTTCCAGCCGCTGGCGCTCGGTCGCGAGACGGCAGTGTTCGCCGGACGGCTGCAAGCTTCACTCAAGTTTACGCTGGGCGAGAACGATCTGTGGATTGCCGCGACCGCGCTTCGGGAAAGGTTGCCGTTGGTAAGTCGTGACACGGTGTTCCCCCTCGTGCCGAAACTTCGTGTTCTCTCCTACTGAACCTTCGCTCACCGCTCATCCAGACAGGGCGATTCAGGCGCCAGCCGCAAACGGACGGAACGTCCGTTCTCCTATTGAGGCAGCCGCGAGCGTAGCGGCGGCTTCAGCCGCCGTATTTAAGGGCTGGCTGAAGTCGGCCCTACGCTACACCGAGCTCTTGCCTTTGAGGGCGCTGCGGAAGCTGGCGGCGAGGTAGTCGCGGTTCATGCGGCCGATGAAATCGGCGCTGATGAGTTTCGGGCAGGCCGCCGAGCACTCGTATTGGTTGGTGCAGTTGCCGAAGCCGAGTTCGTCCATCTTGGCCACCATGTTGAGCACGCGCTGGTCGCGCTCGGGCTGTCCCTGGGGAAGCAAGCCGAGCTGCGAGACCTTGGCGGAGACGAAGAGCATGGCCGAGGCATTCTTGCAGGCGGCCACGCAGGCGCCGCAGCCGATGCAGGCGGCGGCGTCCATGGCGAGGTCGGCGTTCTCCTTCGGCACCGGGGTGGCGTTGGCATCACAGGCCGAACCGGTGCGCACGCTGATGAAGCCGCCGGCCTGCTGGATCTGGTCGAAGGCGGAGCGGTCGGTGATGAGATCCTTGATGACCGGGAAGGGTTTGGCGCGGAAGGGCTCGACGGTGATGACGTCGCCGTCCTGGAAGCTGCGCATGTAGGTCTGGCAGGAGGCGATGCCGGTGTGCGGACCATGGGGCTTGCCGTCGATGACCAGCGAGCAGGTGCCGCAGATGCCTTCACGGCAGTCGTGCGCAAAAGCGATCGGCTCCTGGCCCTGGCGCTCGAGGTCGTCGTTCACGACGTCGAGCATCTCGAGGAAGGACATGTCCGGATTGAGGTTGCTCGCCTTGTATTCGACGAACTTGCCCTCGGCTTTGGCCCCGGCCTGCCGCCACACGCGAAGCGTGACGGAGATATTCTTGGAGGAAGAGGTTTCGGCTACCATGGTGGGCGGAATTTTAGATTTAAGAATTACGATTTACGATTTCCTGGGGCCCGGAATTGGATCTACGAACTACGGTTCGCGCGGGTCGTGCGGATTGCGGATACGGTGATTGCGAGGAGTTCCCCGGCTTCGCGGTGCAGGGGTTCGAGTTTGGATTCCGGCATTAGCCCGCATCCGGTAATGACCTCCATCCAGAACATGGCTTCGTCACACTCTTCCTCCACGATCTTGAGTTTGTTGATGAAATCCGCCGTCGATTTCGCGCGGCATGCCGCCCGATAGTTTGCACCAACCGAAGTTCCCGAGCGGAGAAACTGCGAACCCAATGCGTCGCCGGTGCGATCATGCGGCAGAGCCTGACTCGCTTTGACCACTCTTATGGCGAAGTCCTTCGTCCGATCCTGAAGTTGTTGCTTGTTCATAAGGCAGTGAGGGCAGTTCGTCCTTCGCAAATCGTAATTCGTAGATCGTAATTCCGAGCGCTACTTGTAGCTCCTCACGCTCATCTTCACGTATTCGTAGTTGAGCGGTTCGGTGTTGCGGAGGGGGACCTGGCCTTCGCCCTGGTATTCCCAGGCGGCGACGTGGGCGAAGTTTTCATCGTCGCGCAGGCACTCGCCGTCGGGGTGCTGGTATTCTTCGCGGAAGTGGCCGCCGCAGCTTTCCTCGCGGGTGAGGGCGTCGCGGCACATGAGTTCGCCGAGTTCGAGGAAGTCGGCGAGGCGACCGGCCTTTTCGAGGGCCTGGTTGAGCGTGTCGCCGGAGCCGGGGATGTTGACGTTTTGCCAGAACTCCTCGCGCAGCGGCGGGATGAGTTCGAGCGCCTTCTCGAGGCCTTCCTTGGTGCGGGCCATGCCGCAGTGGTCCCACATGATCTTGCCGAGGCGCTTGTGGTAGTGCGACACGGTCTCCTTGCCCTTGATGGAGAGGAGGCGCTGGGTCATGTCCTCGACCGATTTGGCGGCCGCGACGAAGGGCTGTTCATCGCCCTTGGGCGCGGAGCCGGGCTTCTGCGTGGCGAGGTAGTTGCCGATGGTGTAGGGGATGACGAAGTAACCGTCGGCCAGACCCTGCATGAGGGCGGAGGCGCCGAGGCGGTTGGCGCCGTGGTCGGAGAAGTTGGCTTCGCCGAGCACGAAGAGGCCGGGGACATTGGACATGAGGTTATAGTCCACCCACAGGCCGCCCATGGTGTAGTGCACCGCGGGGAAGATGCGCATCGGCGTCTCGTAGGCCGACTCGTTGGTGATCTCCTTGTAGATGTCGAAGAGGTTGCCGTAGCGGGCGCGCACGGTGTCGGCGCCGAGGCGGTTGATGGCGTCACCAAAATCCAGATACACGCCGAGGCCGGACTCGCCGACGCCGCGGCCTTCGTCGCACATGCGCTTGGCGGCGCGGGAGGAGACGTCGCGCGGGGCGAGGTTGCCGAAGCTCGGGTAGATGCGCTCGAGGTAGTAGTCGCGGTCGGCCTCGGGGATGTCCTGCGGGCGCTTCCTGCAGTCCTCGGCCTTCTTCGGCACCCAGATGCGGCCGTCGTTGCGCAGCGATTCGGACATGAGGGTGAGCTTCGACTGGTAATCGCCCGAGACGGGGATGCAGGTCGGGTGGATCTGGGTAAAGCAGGGGTTGGCGAAGCAGGCGCCCTTCTTGTAGGCGCGCCAGGCGGCAGTGGCGTTGGAGTTGCGCGCGTAGGTGGAGAGGTTGAAGACGTTGCCGTAGCCGCCGGTGGCGAGCACCACGGCGTCGCCGGCGTGGCGGGTGATGGCACCGGTGACGAGGTCGCGCACGATGATGCCCTTGGCCTGGCCGTCGACGAGCACGAGATCGAGCATCTCGGCGTGGGTGTGCATCTTCACACCGCCCTTGCCGATCATCTTGGAGAGCGCGGAGTAGGCGCCGAGGAGGAGCTGCTGGCCGGTCTGGCCGCGGGCGTAGAAGGTGCGGGAGACCTGGGCGCCGCCGAAGGAGCGGTTGTCGAGCAGGCCGCCGTATTCGCGGGCGAAGGGCACGCCCTGGGCGACGCACTGGTCGATGATGTTGACCGAGACCTCGGCGAGACGGTGCACGTTGGCCTCGCGGGAACGGTAGTCTCCCCCCTTCACGGTGTCGTAGAACAGGCGATACACGCTATCGCCGTCGTTCTGGTAGTTCTTGGCGGCGTTGATGCCGCCCTGGGCGGCGATCGAGTGGGCGCGGCGCGGGCTGTCGTGGAAGACGAAGCACTCCACCTGGTAGCCGAGTTCGGCCATGGTGGCGGCGGCGGAGGCGCCGCCGAGACCGGCGCCGACGACGAGGACCTTGTATTTCCGTTTGTTGGCCGGGTTGACCAACTTCATGTTGGCCTTGTGGTTGTTCCACTTGTCGGCCAGCGGGCCGGGAGGGATGGCGGAGTTGAGTTGGGCCATGACGGGAAGCGGTTTAGCGTTGGGCGACGAGTTCGGTGGCGGCGGCGGTGCCGGGAGCGGGTTTCGCAAGGCCGGTGAGGATGGCGCCCGGGATGGCGAGGTTGCCGAGGAAGTAGGCGAGGCAGTAGATGCCGACGACGCGGCGCAGGCCGGTCTCCCACGCGTTGTTGCGCAGGCCGAAGGTCTGGAAGACCGAGTCGACGCCGTGCCACAGGTGCAGGGCGAGCAGGGAGGTCGCCACGATGTAAAAGAGCGAAACCCAGGGGTTGGCGAAGCCGAGGAAGACCATCGAGTAGACGTCGTGCACCTCGGTGCCGGCGCTCGCCAGCGGAATGCCAAACTCACGCACGTCGTGCTGCATCGTCCAGTGCGGAAGGCCGGTCTTGAAGGTTTCGGCCCCGGCGATGCCGATCGTGAAGTGGGCGATGTGGTAGATGAGGAAGGCCAGGACCACGAAGCCGGTCAGGCGCATGTAGCGGGAGGCGACCGAGGCGCGGAGCCAGCGGTGGACACCGTATCTCTCGGGTCCGCGAGCGCTCTTGCTCTCGAGCGTGAGGGCGACGGCGGCCCAGACGTGAATCACCACGCAGGCCAGCAGGAAAAGGCGAATCAGCCAAAGCACCGGCCCCAGCCCCTGTAGAAAGTGCGCGTAGCCATTGATGTGGTCGGGCTTCAGGAAGATCTGGAGATTGCCCACGAGATGGCCGGTGACAAAGCCGACCAAAACCAGACCGGTTACGGCCATCAGGATCTTGCGGCCGATGGAGGAGCTGAACAAGTTGCGGAACAGGTTCATCGAAACAGAGAAGAGGGGTCCAGGCGCCGGCCGGGCAGCGCGCCCGGGCCATGCGGGTCGGAACCCTGACGTTCCCCACCGGGCTTGTAAATGTCCCAGCCCGCCCTTTACCGCCCTATAAGGTGTCCTGAACCAAGACAGAAGTCTTTGCTGTTGGCGAAGATCTCCGAGCCGGGCCGCCGCTTCCGCCAGCGGGCTGCTCCACGGGTGCCCTTCCTCCGGAAATCCGACCTGATGAGGATGCTACAGGGTGTCACTGAGGGGAAAAAGGCGGCATTCTTTGATGAAGGGACGGCGCGAGGAGCCGATAATCATTCTATCGTGAACAGGCTCGTTGTGTGGGTAGTGATGACCACGTCGCCCCTGGCCGGGGTCGGCAGCTCCCTGTTTGCGCAGGTCACGGTCACCGACATCACCTATGGCGAACGCCGGAACGACTGGAATCAAAACCAGGGCGGCGTCACCTTTCGCCAGGAGTATTATCCGGTCGAGTCGGTCTCCACCGGAGTCGGCGACTACCTCTTCAACGGCCCCCTGGCGCAATCCGTCTACCTCCGGCGCAACGAGGCCAACTCAGACTGGAGTTACGGTGGTCGGGGCCATGGCTATGGTCACGGGGGCCATGGTGGCAGCGACGACAACAACGACCACACCACGCTCTTTTATCAGACCGACTCCTATGACCGCGCCTACGGCAGCGCGCCCGACTCGGCGGGCGGTGTCTTTCGGGATGGCAATCTGTTCACCGGCCTCCGCGATCCCTTTGCCAACACCGGCAGCTCCGACGACGATCTCAACACCAACATCGAGCGCATCGATTTCTATTTCGGCGACTACGTGGTCACGGAGGGGGCTGGCATCGTGCTCTTCGACCTGGAAAACTTCGGCAACCACGGCGATGCCTTCCGTATCGCGGCTTTCGACGGCTGGGACTCCAGCGCCGTCGCGCCCGACTCCTTCGCCAACACGGGCTTGCTCATCAATCCCGGCTCCTTCGGCGACGCCCTGCTCTCCCCCACCGACAACGGCAGCCTCGAGTTCGCCCGCGCCACCTACACCGACGGCGACGACGTGAGCGGCTCAGCCTCGAGTTTCACCTCGCTGGGCTCCGACCTCAACGTGGTGGGTATTCTGATCCGATTCACCGATCTCGGCCTCTCGGTCGGCGACACGATCCAGGGCTTCTCGCTCATGGCTCCGGACGTCGATGCCCGCACCTCGATCGATCTGGTGGATTGGAGCAATGACCGGGTATACCGCACCGATACCGACCGCAACACGCACGGTAATATCGACTTCATGGGTTTCGGCGCCCGGCTCGCCAATCCGGTGCCCGAGCCGTCGGCCTACGGCGCTGCGTTCATGGGCCTGGCCGGCGCGACCTTGCTGGTTGTGCGCCGGCGGCGCGGGCGCGGCTCGCTTAAGCCAGCGGCTTGAGCAGGGCAAACTTGCCGCTGGCGGCCGGTGCGATGTGACGACGGCGAAACCCGATCACTCGGGCCCCGTCGCCGATCACCGCGGCAATGGCCTGCGTAACCGTGGCGGGCGCTTCGTGGTCGGCCACGTAGTGGAAGTCCCACCGGTCCGCCTTGGTCTGCACCAGCGAATAATGCCAGCACTTGAAGTCGGCCGGCAGCGCCTGATCCACATCGGTCGGCGAGACGAGCGAACCATCGGCCCGGAAGTGCAGCCCGCCCTCGCGGCCGAGTACGCGGAAACCGTTGGCGCATTTTTGCACGATGTCACCGGTGTGGTAGCGCAGCAGTGGCATGGCTTGCCGCCCCCGGGTCGTCACGATGATCTGATAAACATCGGCCAAGTCGCGGAAGGGCACGAGCTCTACGAAGGCATTGGCGTCGATCACCCGGGAGTTGTCGGCGAAGGCGTCGCCCACGAAGAGGTAACCCGCCTCGGTGGATCCGTAGAGATCGACCTGCGGTGCCGGAAACGCTTCGGCGACGCGCCGGCTGTGCTGCAGGCTGGCCTTGCCGTAGGTGAGGATGACGGCCTTCACGCTCGGCACGGTCACGCCGCGTCGCAACACGGCCCGGGCGAGCAGCGACAGGTAAATCGGCTCGCCCTCGATCACGTCGGGCTTCACCGCCTGCAGTTCAACGACGATGCGATCCCATTCCGACTCGCGGAAGACGAAGGGATCGCTGGTGAGGTTGAGGTAATGGGTGCCGTTGATGTACCGGTTGGGAAAGGGGTGGTCCTCGTAGGGGCAGAGGTTGCTGGAGCAACCCACCGGTGCGAGGATGCACTTGCGATAGGGCTTGCCTACGAAGGCCCGCAGGATCGGCGACGCCTCGTAGGCGCGGGCCGTCTGCTGGTCCCACCACCCATCCTCCATGATGACGGTCATCGGACCGGCCGTCGTGCCGGAGGTGCTTTCGTATTCGAAGCGGGCGTCCTCGAGGCCGCGTTCGATTTCGGTGTAGTCGGCGAAAAAGGACCGGTGGCCGCGCTCGACGATCTCCCGCTTCGTCAGCCGCGGGATCTCGCTGTAGCACCCCCAGCGCAAGGGCTCTTCGTGCAGCGGGAAACGGGTCCCATACAGAGGACTGCGCTGGTAGATTCGGCGGATCTCCTGCTCCAGCGGTTTGGGCAACAGGTCGTCTTCGGCCACGCCGAGATGGGAGGGGTCGTTCGCAAACTGGGGGGAGGACATCTTCAAAGTCGGGCAGCTAACGAGCAGGTGCCGCCAAGTCAAATTCCCGGCCAACCCCGCCGCGCCGCCTGCTCCGCCCACCAGGGTTCCAGGAGAAAAAGGGCGTTGAGCATGAGGGCGTGGGTGATCTCGCCCGCCCGCGCCCGCCGCAGTGCCTCCGGCACCGGCAGCAGCTCCAGCCCCAGTTCCTCATCGGGATCCCAGGCCAGGGCCGCGGTCCGCCGGACTTCGGCCACCAGGATGAGGTGCGCTCGGTTGCTCTGGATCGCGGGATTGGGATGCACCACCCCGAGCACCACCGGCTCGGCACCGGTGTAGCCGGTCTCCTCCGCCAGCTCGCGCACAGCCGCCTTGGCGGGATCCTCGCCCGGCTCGATCACGCCGCCCGGCAACTCGAGGGAAACGCGCTCGGCCCCAAAACGATACTGATGGACCAGAACGAGCTCGCCCTCCGGTGTCACGGCCGCGACGACCGCCCAGTCGGGCGCATCGATGATGACGAACTCCCGTCCGGCGTCCCGCCGCGGATGCTGAAAGATCGATCCCCGCACGTCGAAGATGCGCGTGTGGAGCAGCTGCCGGTCGACGGTGCGGCGCCAGAGTTCGGGCTTGGAGGATTCGTTCATGAACGAGAATGGCGGAAATGAAAACGCCTCCCGCACGAGGAGGGAGGCGCATCAGAAATTCGGATACAAAGGCCGCGCTTACTTCTGCGGCACCTTGATGGATTGGCCAATGGCGAGCTTGTTCCAGTTGACGTTGGGATTGACGGCCTGGAGGTCGGCCCAGTTCACCCCGAGGGTGCGGGCGATCTTCATACCGGTGTCACCGGATTTGACGAGATACTCGCCGGGGCCGGCGACGACGGGCCCGCTGCTGGAACCGCCACTGGAAGACGACGCCACCGGGATCGGCTGGCTGGCCTTGCTCTTCACGTCCTCGACTTCGGCGGAGAGGGTCTTGAACAGCTCGCCCATGGAGTTGAAGCCCTTCTGGGTGTCGCTGATGACGCGGGTGATGCTCTTGTTGGCCTGATCGGCCGAGCTGGTGGCCTTGCGCACCTCGGCTTCGAGATCGGCCACCCGCGCCGCGAGCGCGTTCTGATCGGCCAGCGACTTGCCGACGTTCGTCACCTTGGCGAGCGCGACGCCCGCCAGGACTCCGGCAATGATGCCCACAATGAGGGCCAAGACCGGCAGCCAGCTGAAACCTTCGTTATTTTCCTGCGAAATGGTGTCCATGGGAGAAAGTGCTAACTACAGGGTCTACGTGCCCGGCGCCGGTTTAAGCAAGCAGGTAAATGACTGTCGCAGTGAGCGGCGGTGCGTTCGCGGCCGAGAGGGGGCCGACCAGCAGACAGACAGGAATGTCTGTTTCACCCAGGACCGACGTGCGGCATCAGACCGTCCGTTGACCATCCGACGAAGATATTCGCGCAGGCCCGGTGCAGCGGGGGACCGCCGACCGCGACGGTCCCGGCCCTGGCCCCGCGCCTCGGGCTCCCTTTGCCGGTGCGTACCGTATGTCGCCCCTTGCAGGGCTGCCACGCGTCGGCATGCCGCAGGTGCCTCTGAGTCCACGATGGGGACAAACGCCGGGATTGACAGGGCGACGGCTTGGCGGTGCCGTGCCCGTCGGTTCACGGGACGTAGCTTAGCCTGGTAGAGCGCCTGCTTTGGGAGCAGGAGGTCGCGAGTTCGAATCTCGCCGTCCCGACCACTCCGGTCGGATCAGAGAGCGGGCAGGCTGATGGCGGACTCCGACTCCGCTTCGTCTCCGGCGGTCTCGAGCGAAGCCTGCAGCATGTTGACGCGCTGGGACCAGTTGGAGGTCGGATCGATCGCCGAGATCTGGGTGGCGAGTTCCTTCACGGTCGCCACGTCGCCGGCGGCCGCGGCACGGGAGGCGAGGTGAAAGGCGGCCTCACCACGGACCGGACCGGTCACGGTGGTGTCGTTGGCGATGGCCTGCAGGGCGCTCTCGCCGCCGGTCTCGTCGCCGGAACGGAGCTGCGCCACGGCGCGGCCGAGACGGACCCGGTCGCCAAATATCGTGCCTTCGAGTTCCGCGGCCGCGGCGTCGTAGCCGCTAATGGCTTCGCTGTAGCGCCCTTCCTCGTAGGCTTTGTCGGCCACTTCGAGCAACGCCGCGCCGGCCAGCTCGGTGCCGGCATGGGCGTTGGCGAAGGACTGCCGCTCACTGTCGGTCTTCGCCGCGGCATAGGCGTCACGCGCCGCCGCGGCTTGGCTTTCCTGCCACATCGCCCAGCCGTGGCGGACGAGGATGGCGACCAGAACCACCACGACGAGCGCGAGGATGGTCCCCCGATTCTTCTCCCAGAAATAACGCACGCCCTCCTCGAAATCGGGCGCCATGGTGGCGGACACGTCGGCGGAGGCGGAGCGGTCGCCGCCCGGGGAGGAGGAAGGGGTTTCGTTGGACTTGGACATGGCAGGCGAAAACGGGCACCGAAACAGATGGCCTCCGTCGCGTAAAGGCGGGATTTCGGCGACCCCTGCCCTCCCGGATTCGGCGCCGTCTCAGTCGAAGACGACGGTCTTGTTGCCGTAGACGAGAACCCGGTGCTCGAGATGCCAGCGCACGGCCTGGGCGAGGACGAGTTTCTCCAGGTCACGGCCCTTGCGGATGAGGTCGTTGACTTCGTGGCGGTGGGTGACGCGGGCGACGTCCTGCTGGATGATCGGCCCGTCGTCCAGCACGGCGGTCGCATAGTGGGCGGTGGCGCCGATGAGTTTCACGCCCCGCGTGTGCGCCTGATGGTAGGGCCGGCCGCCGGCGAAGGCGGGGAGGAACGAGTGATGGATGTTGATCACCGGTCGGCCGAACGCGGACAGAAAACGGTCGGAGAGGACCTGCATGTAACGGGCGAGGATGACGAGTTCGACCCCCAACTCGCGCAGAAGGGCGAGTTGCGCGTCCTCAGCCTCCGGCTTGGTCGCGGCGGAAACGGGAATGTGGTGAAACGCCAGCCCGTAGTTGGACGCAGCCTCCTTCATTGCCGTGTGATTGGAGACGACGGCGACGATCTCGCAGGCAAATTCGCCGGCCTTCCAACGCAGGACGATGTCGTGGAAACAGTGGTCGGCCTTGGAGACGAAGAGCGCGACGCGGGGGCGGACCCCCGGGACCGCCACCTGCGGATTCATGCCCAACTCGCTGGCGAAGGCCTTGAAGGCGCCTGCCTCGTCAACGGCGTCCGCAGCCGGAATCCATTCGACGCGCTGGAAGAAGATCCCCTCCTCCACGTCGCGATGCTGGTCGGCGTGAAGGATATTGCCGCCGCGTTCAAAAATCCAGCCGGCCACCTTGGCCACGAGACCGGGTTGGTCGGGGCCGTGCAGGAGACAAACGTAGGGCCCGGGATTTTCGGTTTTGGAGTCTCGATTTTCGATTGGCACGAGGGGAACAGGATGGGCCTACCGGGAGTGATCGTGCCTGGTTTCAGCCCTGCAGTCTGTCGGATTTTCAGCGCTTCGTCAGACCGGGCGCACGTTGCGCACGTAGTTCTGGATCGGGTTCACTTCGATCTGCTTTTCCTTGAGCGCTTCGATGCCTTTTACGGCGGCGAACGCACCCATGATGGTGGTCATGAGGCAGACGTTGTGGGCGTAGGCGGCGGCGCGGATCTTGTTCTCGTCCTTGCGGGGGATCATGCCGCCGGGCGTGTTGATGACCAACTTGATCTGGTTGTTCTTGATCATGTCGACCGCGGTGGGGCGGCCCTCGTTGATCTTGGCCAGGCGGGTGACCTCAACGCCGTTTTCGGCCAGCACCTTCGCGGTGCCGCCGGTGGAGAAGAGGTTGAAGCCGAGAGCGACGAGGCGGCGGGCCAGATCGACGGCGCGGGGCTTGTCGGCGTCCTTGACCGAGAGGAATACGTTGCCCGCGGTGGGCAGGCCTGGCTTGGCGGCGGCCTGGGCCTTGGCGAAGGCGACACCGAGATCCTCGTCGACGCCCATGACCTCGCCGGTGGAGCGCATCTCGGGGCTGAGGGCGATGGTGCAGCCAGGGAAGCGCACGAAGGGGAAGACCGACTCCTTCACGCACCAGTGCTTCGGCACGATCTCTTCGGTGAAACCGAGTTCGGCGAGCTTCTGGCCGGCCATGATCTTGGCGGCGAGCTTGGCGAGGGGCACGCCCATGGCCTTGGCGACGAAGGGCACGGTGCGCGAGGCCCGCGGGTTCACCTCGATGAGGAACAGCTCGTTGTCCTTGATGGCGAACTGCACATTCATGAGGCCGATGACGTTGAGCTCCTTGGCGAGCGCGAGGGTGGCTTCACGCACGACGCCGATCATTTCTCGGCTCAAGGTGTGCGGCGGCATGACCATGGCGGCGTCGCCGGAGTGCACGCCGGCAAACTCGATGTGCTCAAGCATGCCGCCGATGAGCGAGGTCTCGCCGTCGCTGATGCAGTCGACGTCGAGCTCGATCGCGTCCTCGAGGAACTTGTCGATGAGGACCGGTTTGTCGGGCATGACGTCGAAGGCCTGGCGGACGACGTCCTTGAATTCCTGTTCGCTGTAGACGATGAACATGCCGCGCCCGCCGAGCACGAAGGACGGGCGGAGCAGGACGGGGAACCCGAGCTCATTGGCGGCGGCGAGCGCGTCGTGCTCGTTCATCGCCGTACGGTTGGCCGGCTGCTTGAGGCCGAGCTTGTGGAGGATGGCGGCGAACTGCTTGCGGTCCTCGGCGGCGTCGATCGATTCGGGCGAGGTGCCGATGATGTTCACGCCATGGGCCTTGAGCGCGGTGGCGAGGTTGAGCGGGGTCTGCCCGCCGAACTGCACGATGGCGCCGTCGCACTTCTCCTGCTCGTAGATCTCGAGCACGTCCTCGAGCGTGAGCGGCTCGAAGTAGAGACGGTCGGAGGTGTCGTAGTCGGTGGAGACGGTCTCGGGGTTGGAATTCACCATCACGGTCTCGTAACCGATCTCGCGCAGGGCAAAGGAGGCATGCACGCAGCAGTAGTCGAACTCGATGCCCTGGCCGATGCGGTTGGGGCCACCGCCGAGGATCATGATCTTCTTTTTGGCCGAGGGCATGACCTCGTTCTCGTCGCCGTAGCTGGAATAGTAATACGGCGTGAAGGCTTCGAACTCGGCGGCGCAGGTGTCGACCAGGCGGTAGGTCGTGTGAATGCCGCGGGCCTTGCGGGCGGCGCGGGTGGCGTCGAGATCGCTGCCGAGGATATGGGCGAGCTGGGCGTCGCTGAAGCCGAACTTCTTGGCGCGGCGCAGGTGGTTGGTCTCGACGCTGTCGAGGGTCTGCCCTTTGAGCGACTGCTCCATTTCGAAGATCTCGCGCAACTGGTGGAGGAACCACGGATCGATCTTGGTGAGCTCGAAGACCTCCTCCACGCTCATGCCGGCGAGGAAGGCGTAGCGAATGTAGAACACCCGTTCGGCGTTGGGCGTGGCGAGCTTGGAGACAATGGTGCCGCGTTCGGGCGGCGTGTCGCTGCCGAACTTGCCGCCACCGCCGAAGCCACGGGCGCCGATCTCGAGCGAGCGCAGGGCCTTCTGCATCGACTCCTTGAAGGTGCGGCCGATGGCCATGGCCTCGCCCACCGACTTCATGGCCGAGGTGAGGGTGGGATCGGCGCCGGGGAATTTCTCGAAGGTGAAGCGCGGGATCTTGGTAACGACGTAGTCGATCGTCGGCTCGAACGAAGCCGGCGTGAGGCGCGTGATGTCGTTGCGCAGTTCGTCGAGGGTGTAACCCACGGCGAGTTTGGCCGCGATCTTGGCGATGGGGAAACCGGTGGCCTTGGACGCGAGGGCGGAGGAGCGCGAGACGCGCGGGTTCATCTCGATGACCACCTGGCGGCCGGTCTTGGGATCGAGGGAGAACTGGATGTTGGAACCGCCGGTCTCGACGCCGATCTCGCGAATGACCGCGAAGGAGGCGTCGCGCATGGCCTGAAATTCCTTGTCCGAAAGGGTCATGGCCGGGGCCACCGTGATCGAGTCGCCGGTGTGCACGCCCATGGGGTCGAAGTTCTCGATCGAGCAGATGACGACGCACTGGTCCTTGTGGTCGCGCATGACCTCCATCTCGTATTCCTTCCAGCCGAGCAGGCACTCCTCGATGAGCACCTCGTGCACGGGCGACAGGTCGAGACCGTTGGCCACGATCTCCTCGAACTCCTCGACATTGTAGGCGATGCCGCCGCCGGAGCCGCCCAGGGTGAAGGACGGGCGGATGATGAGCGGCATGCTGCCGATCTCCTCGGCCGCCTCGCGCGCCTCGGCCAGGGAATTGACGGTGCGGGAGCGGGCGACATCGAGGCCGATCTTGACCATGGCCTGCTTGAACAGCTCGCGGTCTTCGCCCTTGTCGATCGCCTCGGGCTTGGCGCCGATCATCTCGACGCGGTATTTTTCGAGGATGCCCTTCTCGTGCAGCTCCATCGAGAGGTTCAGCGCCGTCTGGCCGCCGAGGGTCGGCAGGAGGGCGTCGGGACGCTCCTTGGCGATGATCTTTTCGACGAACTCGACCGTGAGCGGCTCGATGTAGGTGACATCGGCAAACTCGGGGTCGGTCATGATGGTGGCCGGATTGGAGTTAACCAGAATCACCCGGTAACCCTCTTCCTTCAGGGCCTTGCAGGCTTGCGTGCCGGAGTAATCGAATTCGCAGGCTTGGCCGATCACGATGGGACCGGCACCAATGATGAGGATGGATTTTAAATCGTCGCGCTTGGGCATGGCGTAGGCGCCGTGACGGTTAGTCTGGCTCCATGGAGGCGCAAGCGCGAACTCGGGGCGGGTCGCGGGGGGGGCGACCGGGACGGGGCGCCTTCAGCCCAGCTCGGAGGGCTCGATACCGAGGACCCGGCTGGCCTCGCCGCGGTCGCCGCGGCAGGCGCGCAGGACCATGTCGACGTATTGCCGGCGTTGCTCCGCCAGGTGATCGGCGAGGGAGGGCCACTGGCTGAGATCCTTGAGTCGCATGGGCAACTGGTCCGCCGTGATCATCCGCGATTCGGTCGTCGCGGCGATGCGGGTGACGACCTGGTTGAGCTCGAGGATATTGCCGGGCCAGCGGTAATTCTCCAGCACCCGGAGCGCCCCGGGGTCGAATTCGATGAGCTTGGCGTCGAAGTGGGGATTCGTTGACCGGCTCAGAATGCCGCGGATGAGGTGCGGCAGGTCGCCGAGGTGCCGGCGGAGCGGCGGCAGGCTGACCGGCAGCGAGGCCACACGGTAGAACAATTCGTCATGGAACCGGCCTTCATCGGTCATCTGCTCCAGATCGGCGGTGGTCGTGCAGATCAGTCGGAAGCGATGGGCGGTGTTGCGCAGCACACTCACCAGTTCCTTCTGCATCTCAAAGGGCAGCGCCTCAAGACGCTCGAGCATGAGGGTGCCGCCGCGTGCCTGCTGCACCCACTCGCCGCCCGCGCCGTTCTCGCCCATGAGGCCCTTGGCGAAGTTGGCCTCGGAACTCAGGGCGCAATCGATGCGCACCAGCTGCGCGCCGTCGTCGGCGCCGCTCGCATGCAGGATTTCGGCGATACCGGATTTGCCGGTGCCGGCCTCGCCCTGCAGGAGGACGGGCGTGCGGGCGGTCGCGAGCCGCTGGACCTGCTGCCGCAGTCGCTTCATCTCCGGACTGGACCCGACGAGCCGCGCCTCCAGGTCGGCCTCGTCGACCTCGGGAGCGGCGACACTGGAGCGTTTGGCCTGAAACTCGCGAAACTCGATGCCGCGCCGCAGCGTGCTGATGAGTTCGTCGACGCGAAACGGTTTCTGCAGGTAGTCGAAGGCACCGAACTTGAGGGCCTGGATCGCGCTTTCGGTCGAGGCGTAGGCCGTCATGATGATGACCACCGCCGAGGGATCGTAGGCCTTGAGCTGCTTGAGCAGGGTGATGCCATCCATCGGCTTCATGTCGATGTCGGCCAGGATCAGGTCGAATCGTTCCTGTTTGTAGCGGGCGAGTCCCTTCTCTCCGTCGGTGGCGAATGCCGTGGCATAGCCGGTCGGTTGGATAACCGCATCCAGCATCTCATGGATGGAGAGCAGATCGTCGACGATGAGAACGGAAGGCATTTCGGATGAGCAGCGGTCGGGAGTTAACCGCGGAAGGGTCAGCGAGGCCGAACCAGGGGACTATTGCAAGCCGCCGGCCACCGCACCGAGTTGGAAAATCGGGAGGAACATCGCCATGACGATACCGCCGACCACCACACCCAGAAACACGATGAGCATCGGCTCGATGAGCGAGGTGAGCGAGGCCACCGTCGCTTCCGCCTCCGTATCATAAAAATCGGCGATCTTGTTCATCATGCCGTCCACATTGCCCGTGGTTTCGCCCGCCTTGACCATGTGCTTCATCATGGGCGGGAAGAAGGGATTGGCCGCCATCACCTCCGACACCTGCCCGCCCTGGCTGACGTGACGGGCGATCTCCACGCAGGCACCTTCGACCTGCACCTTGTTGGAGGCCGAAGAGACGATCTCCAGCGTGCGCAGGATCGGCACGCCCGAGCGCACGAGCGTCGCATAGGTGCGGCAGAAGCGGGAGAGCGCGATCTTGTGGATCAGGTTGCCGAAGATGGGCGCCTTCACCAGGGTCTTGTCCTTGACTTCGCGGCCCTTGGGCGTGGCCACGACCTTCTTGAAGAGCCACACGAAGATGATACAGCCGATGATAATGTAGAGGATGTTGGCCTTCAGGAAATCGGAGAGGTCGATGAGGAACTGGGTCGGCGCCGGCAGCTTCGCCCCGAAGTCGGCAAACATGTCGGCGAAGACCGGGATGACGAAGATGAGCAGCACGTTCACCAGCGCGATGGCCAGGCCGATGACCGCGATCGGGTAGGTCATGGCCGACTTCACTTTCTTGGTGAGCTTCACGCTCGATTCGAAATAGGAGGCGACCTTGCCCAGAATCTCCGAGAGGGCGCCGGAGGCCTCGCCGGCCTCGACCATCGAAACAAAGAGCGTGTTGAAGGACTTGGGGAAGCGTTTGACCGCGGTGGAAAACGAATTGCCGGCCGAGATCTCCGCCCGCACATCGCGGATCACGATGCGGAAAACCTGATCCTCCGTCTGATCCTGCAAGGCCTCCAGACACTGCACCAGCGGCAGACCGGCGGTGAGCAGCGAGGACAGTTGCTGCGTGAACACCGCCAGTTCCTCGAGCGGCAATTTGTAGTTCTTCGCCTTCTTTTCATTGGCCTTTTGCTTCGCCAATTCCTGCGAAGCCCAGAACCCGACCTTCTTCGATTTTGACGCCGGCACTTTCTTGGAAGCCGCTGAACCCGACGCACCGCTGGAGATGAAAGCCATGGCGTCAGCGAAAAGACTCCCTCCGCGCCGGGCAACTTCATTCCCCCGTCAAGAAAGTGCTAAAACTACGGTAGTTACCCTCCGAGGATCCACGGAAACCGACCCCCAAACGGCGGCCATCGCGACCGCCCCCAAATCCCGAAACCGTCGCAAGCCCGGGCTTGACCCACCGCCCGCACGGCCGATGCTTCGGCCCTCATCGCGGCTGTAGTTTAGTGGTAAAACCTCTGTCTTCCACACAGATGTCGACGGTTCGATTCCGTCCAGCCGCACCAGCCTTCGCCAAGGCTTCGGCTGGCAAGGCCAGCTGAAGACGCCGGCCGGATACATCGCGCCGCAACGATCGCTTCGCAGAACGGGTCTCTCCTCCATGAACATCGTCCTCTTCGACCCGAGAGAAACCACCCGGCCGCTGCCCCTGAACGACGAACGCGCCCGCCATATTCTGCGCGTGCTGCGACGCGAGGTGGGCGACACCTTCGACGCCGGCCTCATCGACGGCCCCCGCGGCAGGGCCACGCTCGCGGCCATCGACGATGAGGCGCTGCACCTTTCCTTCACCTGGTCGCCGCCCCACGATCCGCCCCCGCCCACCATCCTCATCATCGGCCTCCCCCGCCCCCAGACCGCCCGCGATATTCTGCGCGACGCCACGACCCTCGGCGCCACCGCGCTGCACTTCGTGGCAACTGCCCGCAGTGACTCCAACTACGCCGCCAGTTCCCTTTGGAAGAATCGGGAGTGGCGCCGTCACGCCATCGCTGGCGCCGCTCAGGCCTTCGACACCCACCTGCCGATCGTCAGCTGGGATCAAACCCTGGAGCGCGCTCTCGACGCACTGCCGAGCGCGACCCACCGCTTCGCTCTCGATAGCTACGGAGCCTCCACGCCGCTGCATGCCCTGACCCTGAACGATGCGCCGGCGCCAGTGGCGCTGTGCCTCGGTCCGGAACGTGGTTGGGATGATCGTGATCGCTCCGTCCTCCGCCGCCACGAGTGCGAAGCCGTCCATCTCGGCCAGCGCGTGCTTCGGCTCGAGACGGCAGTCACCGCCAGCCTTACGTTGCTCAGCGCGGCGCGGGCGAGGTCGCCCGCCTGAAGATCGCCACCGACGGCTGCCGCGCTCCCCGCCCCACCCGTTTCACGCACTCCCAGCCCGCCGGCAACAAGTCCAACCCGCCGGGAAGTTCGAACAAAACCCACGGTGCGTCTGCTCCGGCCCCCCAACGTTCCGTTATCCGCTCGAACAAGCGGGGCGCCACGTCATCGATGATCGGATACGGCGGGTCGATGAAGATGAGGTCGGGCGCCGCGCCATCGTCCGGCCAGGGCACCGTCGTCGCGTCCGCCGCCAGCACCGCCAGGCCGTCGCGGGCCGACCGGCCCAGGCTCCGGCAGACCACCGCGAGGTTCTGTTTCAGCAGTTCGACGGTGCGCCGGTGCTGCTCGACCCAAACCCCGCCCGCCGCGCCCCGGCTCAAGGCCTCCAACCCATAGGCCCCGCTGCCCGCGAACAGATCCAGAAAGCGCGCGCCGACCACCATCTCGCCCAGGCTGGAGAAGAGTGCCTGCCGCATCCCGTCGGTCGCCGGCCGCACCGCATCGCCCTTCGGGACCTGCAGGGTGATTCCTTTGGCAACGCCGCCGCTGATTCGCATCGCGGCAGGTCAAGCGCCCGACCCCGGCTTGGCAAACGCGAAGCACCACGGCGCACGCCTCGCAGCAACCCCGACGAAAAAGATACCCGCTTTTGCATAAAATCTGCGCTTCCTCCGCGCGACATAAGGAGGCAACGTCCCGCGCTGCTCACCACGGCTTCACCATGGCTGGCTCCCTGCCCTTTCCCTTGTCCGACCACTGCGACGGTCGGCGCTTTTTTAATCCCCGCTTCCACGAGAACCGGACCTGGCTCGACGTGCTCCGTTGGAAACTCTCCGCCCGCGCCACCGCCTGGCCGGCGGCGATCGACGCCGCGCCCCAGCAACCCCCGCCGGCCCCGACCGATGGCACGATCACGGCGACCTGGATCAATCACGCGACCGTGCTCCTGCAGACGCGGCACGGCAACCTGCTCACCGACCCGGTTTACAGCGACCGCGTGAGTCCGTTCTCTTGGACCGGCCCGCGCCGGGTCCATCCGCCGGGCGTCGCCTGGGAGGACCTGCCCCCCATCCACGTTATCCTGCTCAGCCACGATCACTACGACCATTGCGATGCCGCCACCCTGCGCCGCTTCGCCGCCCAACCCGAACCGCCGCTGGTCATCACCCCGCTCGGCAACGGGGAGCTGTTGCGCGCCTTCGGTTTTTCTGATGATCGCATCATCGAGCTCGACTGGTGGGACGCCCATGAAATCGAGCTCGGTTTCCACGTGCGCGCCACGCCCGCCCGCCACTGGAGCAACCGCGTGCGGGGCCGCCGCAACCACCGCCTCTGGTCCGGCTTCTTCGTCCACGCCGGCGGGCGCACGATCTACCAGACGGGGGACACGGCCTGGGACGAGCACTTCTTTGGCGACGTGCGGGAGCGGTGCGGTCCGCCGGACCTCGCGCTCATCCCCATCGGCGCCTACGAACCCCGCTGGTTCATGGGCGCCCAGCACTGCAACCCGGCCGAAGCCGTCCGCATCCACCGCACCGTCGGCGCGTCCCGCAGCCTGGGGGTGCATTGGGGCACCTTTCAGCTCACCGACGAAGCGATCGATGCGCCGGTGCAGGGCCTGCGCGCCGCTCTGGCGGAGATCGGGGTACCGGAACGGATGTTCGTCACCCTAAAACCAGGCGCCACTCTGGCGGTCTAAACCGGCGCCCACCGCCTTGCGCACCTTTGCGTAGTGTCCGTTTCCGGCCAAGGCGTTAAATTACAAAGGAATAGCCGGGCGCCGTTTGCGTTTGGGGAACCCAAGACATAGTTAGGTGCCTAATCAAATTTACTTCGGGCCCGCGCCCGCTCCTGCTTCAACTTTCTCCCACCATGTTTCCCCGGTTCATGCGCCGCCTTGTTTCCGCGAGCGCGCTGGTCTTCGCGGCCAGCGCGGGACGGTGCGTGGCCGAGACGGACGAGAGCGCCGCGGTCGGCCCGTTCTGGTTCCAAGGGACCACGGCGGAAGGAGACACCGTGAGGGGCCTGAGACCGTTCTGGGATGAGGTGCGCAACGAGGAGGGCGAACTCGTTTCGGCCAGTTTCCTGTATCCGCTCTGGCACCAGGAGGTCCTGCCCGAGGCGGAGTTTCGGCGCTGGACCTTATTCAACCTCGTCAACTACGAGCGCGACGAAGTTTCCGGCCTGACCCGCTTTGATGCCTGGCCTTTCTATTTCTCCCGCCAGACCGACCAGGAGGACGAAAGCGACTACCGTGCCCTGTTCCCGTTTTACGGCGATATTCACCAGCGCTTTGGCCAGGACCGGCTCACCTTTGCGCTCTTTCCCCTGTACGGGCGGTTTGAGGAAAACGAGGTTGTGACGACGACCACGCCCTGGCCGTTCATCAAGACGATCTCGGGCGGCGGGATGAGCGGCTTCGAGGTCTGGCCGCTGGGCGGGCACCGCGCGGCCGACGACGGCGGGTTTGCCGAGAGCTTCGCCCTGTGGCCGTTCTACTACCGCAAACGGACCGGCCCGGCCGAGGATCCCGCCACCCTGCAAACGGGTCTGCTGCCCTTTTACGCGCTCGACCGTTCCGAGGGCTACGTGAGTGAAACCTACCTGTGGCCATTTTTTGGATACGTCGACCGCACCGCCCCCTACCGCTATCACGCCACCCATTACCTGTGGCCGCTCTGGGTCCAGGGCCGCGGCGAGAATCGCACCGTGAATCGCTGGGCGCCCTTCTACAGTCACTCCGAAATCCGCGGTCACAAGAAGACCTGGATCATGTGGCCCCTGTGGCGCGACGCCACCTGGCGCGATGCCACGCTGCAGCATCATCGCCGCCAGTTCCTGTATTTCCTCTACCACTCCGACGTGCAGACCAGCCTGCATCATCCCGACGCCGCGCCCGCCTCGAAGACCCACCTCTGGCCCTTCTTCAGCGCCTGGAACAACGGGGCCGGCCGCAAACAGGTGCAGGTGCTCAGCCCGATCGAGGTGTTCCTGCCCCACAACGAGCGCACCCGCCGCCTCTGGTCCCCCCTCTTCGCCCTCTACCGCTACGATGAAAACGAGGTGGAGAATCGCGTGGAGCACCGCCTGCTCTGGAGCCTGCTCAAGTGGAGCCATCGCCGGGAGGCGGACGCCCACGCCGTGAGCCTGGGTCCGCTGGTGACTTTCGCTACCTCGCCCGACGAAAAACGCCTGTCGTTTTTCGGTGGGAAGCTCGGTGTCGCCTTCGACGGCGGACTCCGCGCCTGGACCCCCTTTTCCGATTCTTCGACTGCTGCTTCGCCATGACGCGTATCAACACCTTCTTCGACGCCTTCGGCAGCGGCGTGCTCATGACCTGGCGCGCCTTTGTCATGCTGCCCGCCGCGCCGCGCATCCTCAAACGCACCGCCGAACAGGGCTACCTCGCCGGCTACGCCTCGCTGCCCATCGTGAGTGTGCTCTGCTTCTTCATCGGAGCCGTGCTCGCTCTCCAGGCCGGCATCACCCTGCGTGACTTCGGCGCCAAGGAATACATCGGCGCGCTCGTGGGCGAGTCGATGGCCCGCGAACTCGGGCCCGTCATGGTCGCCATCCTGCTGGCTGGCCGGGTCGGCAGCGCCGTTACCGCGGAACTCGCCTCCATGCGCGTCAACTCCGAGATCGATGCGCTCGTGACGATGAACATCCCGCCCGAGCGCCTGCTGGTTCTCCCGCGGCTGCTCGCCGTCCTGCTCATCATGCCGGTGCTCACCATTCTCGCCAACCTCATCGGCTGGTTCGGCGGGGCCGTGGTCTGCGAATACGTGAGCTTCATCGGCATCTCCGGCGACCAGTTCTTCCGCAACCTGCAGTCCTTCGTCTCGCACGAGGACATGATCGACGGTCTCGTCAAGTCCGAGATCTTCGGCTTCGTGGTCATGATCATCGCCTGCAACACCGGCCTGCGCACCCGCGGCGGCCCGCGCGAGATCGGCCTCGCCGTCACCAAGTCGGTGGTGCTCTCGCTCGTGGCCATTCTCACCCTCGACTACTTCATCACCAAGGTCCTCGCCTGAGCCGCCATGCGCCTTTCCCGCACCCCCTTCCCCGAGCGCGATGACCGCGGCCCCGTTTCCGTCAACATCGACGGCGTGGCCAAAAAGTACGGCAACCAACAGGTGCTCGAAGACATCACCTTCAAGGTCGAGCCCGGCGAGATCTTCGTCATCATGGGCCCGAGCGGTTCCGGCAAGACCGTGCTGCTGCGCCACATTGCCGGCCTCGAAGTACCCACCGCCGGCTCGATCGACATCAACGGCCACGACCCGACGCAGCCCGACACGCGCAACCGTTTCGCCCTGGCGATGGTCTTTCAGTCCGGTGCCCTGCTCAATTCCCTCTCCGTCTACGACAACCTCGCGCTCTACCCGCTCGAGCACATGCTTTGCCCGAAGAAGGATATCCGCGACCGCGTCATGCGCGCCCTGCGCATCCTCTCCATCGAACACGCCGCCGAGAAGATGCCCTCGCAACTCTCCGGCGGCATGCGCAAGCGCGTCGCCATCGCCCGCGCGCTCGTCATGGAGCCGCAGCTGCTACTCTACGACGAACCCACCTCCGAGCTCGATCCGGTCATGTCGGCCACCATCGCCGAGATCATCGCCACGCTGCGCGAGGAATACGCCGTGACCAGCATCGTCGTGTCCCACGACCGCGACCTCGCCCTCACGATCGCCGACCGCGTCGCCCTCCTCCACCAGGGACGCTCGGCCATCATCGCCCCGCCCGACGAGGTGCGCGCCTCGACCGACCCCATCGTATCCGAATTTCTCAACCCGCGGATCGACGTCCGCAACCCCCGCTTCAAATCCCTGGAGACCTGACCCATGAACAACGCTCAAATGTCAGCCCGTGTCGGGCTGTTTTTCCTGCTGGGACTCGCCCTGATCTGGGTGACCTTCGAAGCCCTCTCCGGCAACGGGCTCGATGACGACAAGGCCTACGAACTCTCCGCCCGCTTCGCGAGCATCAAGGAGCTCAAGGCCGGCGACGAGGTGCGCATGGCCGGCGTCGCCGTCGGCGTGGTCAAGGAGACCCGCCTCAGCGGACGTTTTGCCGAGACCGTGCTGCAGATCCAGGACGACATCGAGGTGCCTTCCGACTCCGTGGCGACCATCGCCATGTCCGGCCTGCTGGGCAGCAACTATGTCTCGCTCACGCTCGGCACCGGCGACGCCGCTGCACTCGAGCCGGGCGGTGTGCTGCGCTCCCAGGACACGCCCGACCTCAACACCGTCGTTTCCCAGATCGGCGAGGTCGGCCGCAAGGTCGAGGAGGCGCTCAGCCAGTTCACCGGTTCGCTGGGCGGATCCGATGGCGAAGGCGGCGTGATGGGCCGCATCAACGAAATGGTCGACGAGAACCGCTCCCGCATCTCCACCATCACCACCAATCTCGAAGTGGTTTCCCAGCGCCTGCGCGACGGCGAAGGCACGCTCGGCAAACTCCTGTCAGATGAATCCGGATACGAGGAGCTGATCGCCGCCATCGAGGAGATCCGCGGCGCCGCCACCGAAGCCCGCACCTTCATGAGTGATGCCCAGGGGCTTGTGGCCCAGATCAAGGAAGGCAAGGGCACGCTGGGCACGCTGCTCTACGACGAAAGCATTGCCGAGGAGATCCGCGTCACGGCGCAGAACCTGCGCGAACTCTCCACCAAGCTGAACAGCGGCGAAGGCACGCTCGGTCGTCTCATCAACGACGACAGCCTCTTCATCGAGGCGCAGAACGCCGTGCAGAAGGTCAACCGCGCGGTCGACGGCATGGCCGACCAGGGGCCGATCACCGCGGTCGGCGTCGCGGCGAATTCACTGTTCTGATCCGCGCTACTCGGTCCTTGTCGCCACGAATTCCCAGATCACCCGTTTGCCGCGGGTGGTCTGGGCCGAGCCTTCCCAGGTGACCTTGCCGTCCGCCCGTTTGATCTCTCCCCGGTATTCGACCCGCACGCGCTCATTGTCGACCCAGCGGTAGGTCGTGATCCAGACACGCCCGTTCTTGTTGCTGTAATAACCGCGTTCGGGTCGCGTCTCGCTCGGCCAGCGCAGCGTGAAGGAACCATCGGCCCACTGCGACTCGCCCGGCTGCACCTGCTGAACCACGAAGCGTTCGGAATTGGAGGGATTCATCAAGGCCGGCGTCTCGTCCTCCATCGTCCAGATGCCCTGCAGCGAGTCCTCGATCTGCGCCTGCACCCAGCCGGCAAGCATCGCGAAAACCGGGATCAGGACGCCACGACGAAGGCCGCAGCAGCAGGAACGAAGCAGGGAGGGGTTCATCAGCGCACGCTAGCGGGAAGGGCGGGCGCTTGTCCCGCGCGAATTTCGCCGCCGCTCAACGCCGGCCCTGGCGCGGCTGGTAGTGGCCGTCGAAGGCCACGGCCCAGGTCTTGCCGCCATCCTCACTGGTCTCCCAGAGCTGCTGCACCGTGCCGTCGTCGTTCGGGGTCCAGGTGATGCGATCACTGACGAGGGATCCGTCGGGCTGGACCCGCTCGCCCTGCAGGACCATCTGTCCCGCCTCGTTGAGCCCGCCGGTGAGGTGCAGGGCGAGTCCCGTGACATCAACCCAATACTGCTCCCAGCGTTTGGCGGACGCATTGTAGATGTTGAAGCTGTGGCCCGCGTATTTCCCGGGCGTGGTGTAGTTCTCCTGCAGCACCCGCCCGCCCAGAATGGGCTCGATGCGATTCCAGCCGGCAACCTTCCCCTTGGCCGTCACTTCCCAGTCGCCGATCCAGAAATCGAAATCATGCACCTCGGCCGGCGGCGGGGGCGACGAAGGAGGCGGCGACTCGTCTTGAGCGACGACGAGGGGCAGCAGACAGAGCGATAACAGGGGCAGGATTCGGCGCATGATCCGCAAGCTGCGCGAAGCCGCCCGAATCGCCAGTCGGAAGCCGATTGAAACCGGTTCGGGCACAAAAAAGCGCCGGAGCCACAGGGGGGCTCCGGCGCCAATTCGCAGCTCAACTCACTTCGTCTTCGGGCCGCCCTGGGCGAGGGCGCGGGCGCGGAGACGGAGGCCGTTGAGGCGGATGAAGCCGGTGGCGTCGCTCTGGTTGTACCAGCTCTGCACGCCTTCCATCGATGCGATGTTCTCGTCGTAGAGGGAGAACTTGGACTTCCGGCCGCAGGTGATGATGTTGCCTTTGTAGAGCTTGAGCCGGACGGTGCCGGTGACGCACTCCTGGCTCTTGTCGACCAAGGCCTGCAGGGCTTCGCGCTCGGGCGCATACCAGAAGCCGTAATAGACCAGCTCGGCATACTTCGGGATGAGGCTGTCGCGCAGGTGCATGAGGTCGCGGTCCATGGTGAGCGACTCCACCTGACGGTGAGCCTGCATGAGAATGGTGCCGCCCGGAGTCTCGTAGACGCCGCGGGACTTCATGCCGACGAAACGGTTCTCGACCAGGTCGACGCGGCCGATGCCGTGCTTGCCGCCCAGCGCGTTGAGGGTCTTGAGCACCTTGCCCGGCGTGAGCTTCTTGCCGTTCACGCGCACGCAGTTGCCGTTCTCGAAATCGAGTTCGACATACTCGGGCTTGTCGGGGGCGTCCTCGGGCGAGACCGACAACTTGAACATGTCCTTGTTCTCCTTGGTGGTTGGGTCGAACCACGGGTCCTCCAGGATGCCGGCCTCGTAGGAGATGTGCAGGAGGTTGCGATCCATCGAGTAGGGCTTCTTGGCGGAGGCCTCGACCGGGATCTGGTGCTCGCGGCAGTAGTTGATCATCTCCGTGCGGCCCGGGAAGGCGGCGCGGTAGTTGTCCATCTTCCACGGCGCGATGATGGTGAGATCGGGCGCGAGCGCCATGTAGGTGAGCTCGAAGCGGCACTGGTCGTTGCCCTTGCCGGTGGCGCCGTGGGCGACCGTATCCGCGTTCTCCTTACGCGCGATATCGACCTGAGCCTTGGCAATCAGCGGGCGGGCGATGGAGGTGCCGAGGTAATACTGGCCCTCGTAGATCGCATTGGCGCGGATCATCGGGTAGATGAAGTCGCTGGCGAACTCCTCGACGAGGTTGAGCGTGTAGTGCTTGGAAGCACCGGTCTTGCGGGCCTTGGCGCTCAGGCCCTTGAGCTCTTCCTCCTGGCCGACGTCGGCCGCGAAAGTGACGATTTCGGCCCCGTAGGTTTCCTTGAGCCATTTGACGATGACCGATGTGTCGAGGCCACCCGAGTAAGCGAGAACGATTTTCATGAGGGAAAGAACGGTCGTTTTAGGGCGCCTCTCCAGTCACGCGCAAAGAAAATCACCCACCTCGATCCGGATCGCAGCGCCCGAATATTCACGCTTGGTTGACGCAACCGGCGATTGGCAAACCACTGGCTTTAAGCTAGACCCTTTCGGCAACTTGGTCCCGCCATGAAGCCCGCCGCTCTGCCATTGCCTCCGCCACCCGCCTCCCGCGCGGGGTTCACGCTGGTCGAGATCATGATCGTGGTGGTGATCATCGGCTTGCTCGCGGCGATGGCGATTCCGGCCTTCAATCGCGTGCGCAACAAGGCCCGGATAAACACCTTCGTCAACGATCTCCGCATCGGCAAGGATGCTCTCGAAACCTATGCGCTCGATACCGGCGGCTGGCCGCCGGACGGGATCGCCGCCATGCCCCCCGAGCTGGCGACCTATGTGAATCTCGCCCGCTGGAGCCAGGCCACCCCGCTGGGCGGCAACTGGGACTGGGATCGGGATCAGTTCGGCGTCGCCGCCGGGCTGTCGGTCTACCAACCCACGGCCGACGCCAGCACGATGCAGCTGGTCGACGCCGCCATCGATGACGGCAACCTGAGCAACGGGACTTTCCGGTCCCGCGCCAACGGCTACATCCTGGTGCTGGAGTTCTGAGTCGGCGCCCGCTCCAACGGCCCGGCAAGCTTGCACATCGTCCCAACCCGGCGATGCTGGCGGGTATGCTCACGGTGACTCATCGCCCTCTCACCGCGCACGACTACCGGGAACTGCCGGAGGACGGGCCGCGCTACCAGCTCATCGAAGGAGAACTGCACATGGCCCCTGCCCCGAATCGATTTCACCAGACCATCCTGCTTCGTTTGGCTCAGAAGATTCAGAATCACCTCGACCAGCATCAGACCGGTAAGATTTTCATCGCGCCCTTCGACGTCTATCTCACCGACATCAACGTCTATCAGCCGGACATCTGCTACTTCTCCGAAAAACGCTACCCCTACCTCACCGACGAGGGCGCCGCCGGGGCGCCTGAGCTGGTCGTGGAAATCCTTTCCCCCCGCACCGCCAAGTTCGACCTCGGCTTGAAGAAGGAAGTCTACCGCCGCACCGGCGTGCGCGAATACTGGGTGATCGAGCCCGACACGAAGATCGTGAAGGTTTTTCGTCTCGCTGAAAACGCGGACACCCCGGTGGCCACACTGGAGGAAACCGACTCGCTCAGCACGGACTTCCTGCCCGGACTCGTGCTCCCCCTGGCGACGGTTTTTGCGACTTAGCGGGCGACCGCCGCCCACCGTGAGGATTCGCTTGGGTTCAACGGCGCACCTGTTGAGCCAGCACGGCCATGATGGCCTTCTGGGTGTGCAACCGGTTCTCGGCCTGGTCGAAGATGATGCAGCGCGGATTGTCGAGGACACCCTGTGACACTTCCTCGCCGGCGTGGGCCGGCAGGCAATGCATGAAGTAGGCGTCGGGTTTGGCGGCGGCCATTAGGGGCTCGTTGACCTGATAGGGCGACATCTGCAGCAAACGGGCTGCCGTTTCCTCCTCCTTGCCCATGCTCACCCAGACATCGGTGTAAACCACGTCGGCATCCTTCACCGCTTCGAAGGGATCGCTCGTGAACGAGTAGGCATCGGCAAAGCCCTCCTGCTCCGCGAGCGCCTTGATCTCGGCCGACGGCTCGAACTCGGGCGGGCCCGCCAGCGCACAGTGCATGCCGAAGAGACCGGCGCCTAGAATCCAGGAGTTCGCCATGTTGCAGGCCGTGTCGCCGATGAACGCGATCCGCCGGCCTTTGAGCGAAGCGAGGAGGTCGCCGCCGCGGGGTGCCCAACGTTCCGCCATGGTGAAGGCGTCGGTGTAGATCTGGCAGGGGTGCAGGAAATCGGTGAGCGCATTGATGACCGGCGCGGTGCCGGCGGCGGCCAGACGCTCGACGTCACTGTGATCGAAGGTGCGGACGATCAGGCCGTGCACGAAACGGGAGAGCACCTTGGCCGTGTCCTCGATTGACTCGCCGCGGCCGAGTTGGATGTCGTTGCGATTGAGGAACAGCGGATTGCCCCCCAGCTCGTGGATGCCGACCTCGAACGACACGCGGGTGCGGGTGCTGGATTTGGAGAAAATGAGCGCCCACGTCTGTCCGGCCAAAACCGGCGGGGTATGCCGCCCGCGCTTGGCTTTGAGGTCCCGGGCCAATGCGAAGACCTCTGCCACCTCATGGGGCTTCAGGTCGGTCTCTTTGAGGAAGTGCTTCATGGGGAAAAACCGCAAACGTGGCAAAAGCCGGCCCGTGTCGCCAGCGCAAAACCGGCCGCCGGCTCTCGCCGCGCAGGGCCATGCGCCCGGCTCATTTACGGGCGGCGAGCACTTGGTCGATGATCATGACCGCCCGCTCGAGTTCGGCGACGGTTGCGTTGAGCGGCGGCAGCAGGCGCACGACGTTGCCCCCCGCCATCGGCGCGAGCAGGCCGGCGTCGCGCAACGCCCCCACCCAGGCGGCGGCGTCGTCCTTCATCTGCAGGCCCACCAGAAAGCCCTGACCGCGCAGGCCGTCCAAGTGTTGTGGATACTTGGCCACGAGTCCGCGCAGTTGTTCGTGCCACGCTCCGCACACCCGGCTGACGTGCGCCAGCAGGTCCTCCCGCTCGATGATGTCGAGCACCGCGAGCGCGGCGGCGCAGGCCAGCGGCGTGCCACCGAAGGTGGTGCCGTGGGAGCCCGGTTTGAAGAGGTCGGCCGAGCCTTCGCTGATCCAAATGGCGCCGATCGGGAAGCCGCCGCCGAGGCCCTTGGCCATGCCGATCGCGTCCGGACGCACGTCCGCCTGCTCGTAGGCGAAAAAGGTGCCCGTCCGGCCAATGCCGCACTGCACCTCGTCGAGCAGCAACAGCAGGTTGTGCTCGTTGCAGAGCGCGCGCAGGCCGCGCAGAAAGTTAGGCGTGGCGGCGTTGACCCCGCCCTCGCCCTGGATCGTTTCGATGAAGATCGCCGCCGTGTTTTCGTCGATGAGGTCGGCGAAGCTCTGCAGGTCGTTGAGTTTCCCGAACGCGAACCCCGGCACCAAGGGCCGAAAGCCCCCTTGGATCTTCTCCTGCGGCGTCGCGCTCATGCCGCCGAAGGTGCGGCCATGGAAGGCCTTCTCGGCGCAGATGACCTTGTAACACTTGCCTTCCTCGCCGCCGGCTTTGCGTCGGCCGTGGAGCCGGGCCAGTTTGAGCAGTGCCTCGTTGGCCTCCGCGCCGCTGTTGCAGAAAAACACGCGACCCGGCCCGGCCCGCTGGACCAGCCGCCGGGCGAGTTCGCCCTGGTTGGGATTGCGAAACAGGTTGCTGACGTGGATCAGCTCACCGGCCTGCCGCCTCACCTCGCTCACCCAGTGCGGGTGGCAGTGGCCGAGCGCGCTCACCGCGATGCCGGACGTGAAATCGAGATACTCGCGCCCCGCATCGTCCCACACCTTGGCGCCCTGGCCGCGCACGAGCGTGATCGGCGCGCGGCCGTAGTTTTGCACGACGTAGGCGTCGTAATGTTCGGCGGTGGAAGGGCGGACGATCTCGGCGGACATCGGGGATTTTCGATTTTGGATTTTGGATTTTCGATTCGAAGCGAACCGAGTCGTTCAAACTAACGGATGCGCCGCGCTGCGCATCCATTCGAAAATCGAGATTCAAAAATCAAAAATCCCGTCATCCGTGCACGATCTCGGTGCCGATACCCTTGTCGGTGAAGATTTCCAGCAGCAGCGAGTGCGGCAGGCGACCGTCGATGAAGTGGACGCGGTGAACGCCCTCCTGCAGCGCCCGCATTGCCCCGCCGACCTTGGGCAACATGCCCTTGCTGATGACGCCAGCCTCCCGCAGGCCGTCGACTTCGGAAATCTTGAGCGTCGAGATGAGCGACTTCGGATCGCCGGGATCGCTCAGCAAGCCGGGAACGTCGCTCATGTAAACGAGCCGACGCGCGCGCAGGGCGCTGGCCACGCGGCCGGCGGCCATGTCGGCGTTGATGTTGTAGGGCCGGCCTTCCAGATCGACCGCGACCGGCGAGATAACCGGGATCAATCCGTCGGCGATCGTCTTCTTGATGAGCTTCACTTTCACCTCGGTGACCTCGCCCACGAAGCCCAGGTCGATCGGGTTTCCCTCTTCGTCATGTTCGAGTTTGCGGCAAAGCAACACCTCATCACCCGGCATGCCCTTGGGTTTGCCACGGGCTTCGGTGATGGCGGTGCAGACATCGGTGTTGACCGTCTCGTTCAAGGTTCGGCGCACGATGTTGACCGTCGCTTCGTCGGTGACGCGCATGCCGCCGATGAACTTGGCCTCGAGGCCCGATTCGGCCATGGCCTTCGTGATGGCCTTGCCGCCGCCGTGCACGACGACGGTGTTGATCCCGCAGGCGGCGAAGAAGGCGATATCGTAGGCAACGCGGCTGCGCACTTCCGGATTCGGATCGTCCATGAAGCTGCCGCCGTACTTCACCACGAAGGTGGAACCACGGAATGTCTGGATGTAGGGCAGCGCTTCGAGCAGCACCCTGGCCTTGGCGGTGATTTCTTCGACGTTCATTGCTTGCGGTTTTGCAGGCTCTGTCACGCCGCCGGACTCAGCGGTTGACCGAGACAAAACGAGCAAGGGGTTATGCCCGCGCGCGCCGGCATTTCGATGCAAATCTGCGCCCAAAGGTCTCCAGCCTGGAGAATCGACTTAACAGGGCGGTCCCCCTGCCCCACTTCTCTGCCCGTGCCGAGCACCCAACTCACCTTTGCCGATCGAGACGCCCATCGCGCCTGGCTCGCCAGCCAGAGCGCCCTGCCCCGGGGATTTCGCGTGGGCACGAGCCGGTTGAGCTTCACGCCCGTCGAAGCCCCGAAGCCGGCGAAAATGACGCTCACCCTCATCGCGCTCGACGAACCGACGCCGGACTTTGCCGCGGTTTTCACGCGCAACGCCTTTCCCGGTGCGCCGATCAAGGTCGGCCGTCGCCGCCTCGCCGAACCCACGCTCGGTGCGATCATCATCAACAACAAGATTTCCAACGTTTGCGCCCCAGGGGGCGAAGAAACCGCCGAACGCATCTGCCGCGCCACCGCCGCCGGATTGGGTATCGCGAGCGCGCAGGTGCTGCCCAGCTCCACCGGCGTGATCGGCTGGACCTTGCCGGCCGACGCCATGGAAACCGCCCTGCCCGACGCCGTGGCGGCCCTTCAGGCGGAGTCGATTCTGCCCGCGGCCGAGGGCATCGTGACGACGGATCTCTATCCCAAGATCCGCTCCGTCCAGCTTGCTGGAGGCCGCATCGTCGGCATCGCCAAGGGGGCCGGCATGATCGAACCCAATCTGGCGACGATGCTCGTCTACCTGCTCACGGATCTGGCCGTCCCGCGCAACACGTTGCGACGCCTTCTGCAGGAAGCGGTCGATGGGAGTTTCAACTGCATCAGTGTCGACAGCGACACCAGCACCTCCGACACCGTGGCGCTGATCTCCAGCGGCCAAGCCGGACCGGTCGACGTTTCCGCGTTTGCCACTGCGCTCAAGTCGATCTGCCGCGACCTCGCCGAGGATGTGGTGCGCAACGGCGAGGGCATCCGCCACGTCATGCGCGTCCGCGTCACCGGCGCGCCCGACCGTCGGTTCGCCGTCCGCCTGGGCAAGGCGATCGTCAACGCCCCGCTCTTCAAGTGCGCCGTGGCCGGCAACGATCCGAATGTCGGTCGCCTGGTCCAGGCCATCGGCAAATTCCTCGGCGAGCTGGAGTCCCCGCCGGACATGTCGGCCCTGCGGCTCACGTTGGGCGGCCAGGAGATCTTCGCGGGCGGAGTCTTCCGGCTCGACCCCGCCAAGGAGGAGGCGTTGGTGCGCCATTTTCGGGAAGCCGAGCTGTATGCCAGCAAACCCGACACCGCGGGCGGTTACGCCCCGCCGGTCGATTTCCCGGTGCACGAGCGCTGCGTCGAGATCGGCGTGGAACTCGGCGACGGACCGGCCGACGCCACCGTCTTCGGCGGCGACCTGACCCACGAATACGTGAGCGAAAACGCCGACTATCGGAGTTGAGTGGCGGCGAGCCGGCGGGGGAATGGGACGTATAGGACTCATAGGACCTATGGGACTTGTGAGCGAACGCGCTCCGCCGAGCGCACCATAGGTCCCATGAGTCCCATACGTCCCATTCTCGCACGCCCCCAGAAAACAAAAAAGCCGCCCCGCAGGCGGGACGGCTTTCGCAAAACGATTCGCGGCGGGCGCGAGCGTAGGCGACTCAGCGCTTGGAGAACTGGAAGCGCTTGCGGGCGCCGGGTTGGCCGGCCTTCTTGCGCTCCTTGGAGCGCGGGTCCCGCTTGAGGTGGCCGGCCTTCTTGAGCACCGGGCGCAGCTCGGCGTTCATCTTCTCGAGGGCGCGGGCGATGCCGTGGGCGACGGCCCCGGCCTGACCGGAGACGCCACCGCCATCAACGTTGGCGGTCACATCGATCTCCTTGGAGAGACCGGCGGTGGTCAGCGGCGCGGAAGCAAGGCCAGCGAAGTTCTCGTGGGAGAAATAGTCTTCGAATTCACGGCCGTTGGCGATCAGTTTGCCCGTGCCGGCGGTGATCCGCACGCGGGCGGTCGCGGTCTTGCGACGGCCGGTGGCGGCAAAAACGGTGGCGGTTTCAGCACTCATGGAAGGATATTAAAGGGGGAGCGGAGTCGGGTTTTGCGCCTGGTGGCTGTGCTCCGGACCGCGGAAAACACGCAGCTTCTTGAGCATCTGGCGGGCGAGGCGGTTCTTGGGCAGCATGCCCTTCACCGCGTGGGTGATGATGAACTCGGGATTGCGCTCGCGCTGCTCGGTGAAGGAACGGTAGCTCTCGCCGCCGACGTAGCCGGAGAAGAACATGTAGCTGTTTTGCTGCTCCTTCTTGCCGGTCAGGACGATCTTCTCGGCGTTGACAACAATCACGTAGTCGCCGGTGTCGACGTGCGGCGTGTAGGTGGGCTTGTGGCGACCGCGCAGAACATTGGCGATCTTCACCGCCAAGCGGCCAAGCACCTGACCCTCGGCATCGACGACATGCCACGTGGGTTGCACGGATTCCTTTTTGGCGAGGAAAGTTTTCATGGGAAAAGAGGCCAACTGCTAGGGTTAGAAGAAGGCGTGTCAACCTGCATTTTGTGGCGGAAAAAGAAATCCCGTTCCCACCTCGCGGCAGGAACGGGACGAAGGAAGAATCGTCGGATCAGACCGGCTTAGAAGCCGAGGCTGATGCCGCCGATGAAGTAAACGAAGGAGTCGTCAGTGCCGCCTCCGATGTCGTTGTCGGCATAAACCACGCCGGCGTAGGTGCTGGCGGTGTCGTTGAGGGCGATGTTGTAGGTGCCCGAGAGGCTCCAGTAGCTGTAGTCGGTGCCACCGGAAGCGGTCACGTAGCCGAAGTCACCCGCGATGTCGACGGAGGTGGAGTCCGAGACTTCCACGGTATAGCCGAGACCGACCTGGAAGGTGGAGGCCTCGAACTCGGTTTCGTAGTAATAATAGGCGGAGGCGCTCAGGCCGCTGCCGAGATCACCGGAAACACCGACGAAGGGCTCGAATTGCTCGTCACCGGTGGGCGTCTCCGGGTAGTAGTAGTAGGTGAAGCCGAAGTCCAGGGCCCAGGTGTCGGAGAGGGCGACACCGTAGCCCATGTAGAAGTCGAACTCGTTGGCAATGTTGCCGGTGACCGGCTGGTTGGTCCAGATGCCGGCGTAGAGGTCGTCGACGGCGAACTCGACCGAGGGCTGGATGGAGTCGCTCGCGTATTTGATACCGCGAAAGACGTAGTCTGTCACGTAAGGGAAATCGACCGTCACGGAGTAGGACGATTCCTCTTGGGCGCTCAGGCTCCCGCCGGTGATGACGGCGGCGAGAAGTAGGGCAGCAGTTTTCTTCATTTGTAGGTATGTAGTCTGTAGTTTTCTTGGATCGGCTTACGCGGTCTTTCTACCGCCTGGCTGCGAAAGCCTTGCCCGGAGAGGGCGAGGTCGGCGCAGCCCGCGGACGGCAGAAAATCCTGTAAGACGACCGGCATTTTAAGCAATGATCGGGCCAATTCCAGCCCTCGTATGAAAAAAATTAACACAACTGCCGCCGTCCTCGGCTTCATTGGCGTGGCCTTGGGTGCCTTCGGCGCGCACGCGCTGAAGGCGCGTCTCGCTGCCGCCGGCATGACCGCCACGTGGGAAACGGCCGTGCTCTATCATCTGGTTCACGCCGTCGCCGCCTGGGCGGCCGGGCTGGCTGGCGCCGCAACGCACCGGCCGCTGATCACCCGCGCCGCCACCTCCTGGATCGTCGGGGTGTCACTCTTCAGCGGCTCGCTCTACCTGCTGGCGCTGGGCGGCCCCCGCTGGCTGGGTCCCATCACTCCCTTGGGCGGCGTATTCCTGCTGCTCGGCTGGGGCCTGGCTGCGGGGGCGGCCATGCAAAAGGCCGAATGAGCGACCTCCCGTAATCTGACTGCGCCCGATCGGTCGAGGCCGTACCGGAAGCGATCCGCCCATGATATCCCTCCCCGAGCCCCTGGTGCCGGTGCTGAAAGCCGTCGCAAAAGTGGGACGACCGCGTCTCGTCGGCGGGTGCGTGCGCGACGCCCTGCTGGGACTGACCCCGGGCGATTGGGACGTCGAAGTCGGCGCCGCCAGCTTCGATCAACTGCAGGCGGTTCTGGCCCGCTTCGGCGCCACGGATGTCGTGGGCCGCAGCTTCGGCACCATCAAGCTCCGGCGCGAGGGCGTGGTGTTCGACTTTTCCCTGCCCCGCCGCGAGTCCAAGACCGGCTCCGGTCATCGCGGCTTCAAGGTCACGCCCGATCCGGCGCTCACCGATGCCGAAGCCGCCGCCCGCCGGGACTTCACCCTCAACGCCATGGCGTGGGATCCGATCTCCCGGCAGCTGATCGACCCGCACCATGGCCATGCCGACCTCAAACGTCGCATCCTGCGGCACACCAGCGACGCCTTCGTCGAAGACCCCCTGCGCGTACTCCGCGGCATGCAGTTCGCCGCCCGCTTCGATCTTACCATCGCTCCCGAAACCGCCGCCCTCTGCCGGTCCATTTCCCACACCTATCCCGAACTTGCCCGCGAACGCGTTTGGGGCGAGTGGGACAAATGGGCCACGCAAGCCCTCAAGCCCTCCCGCGGCTTGCAGCTTCTCGTGGACTGTGACTGGCTGAAGCACTTCGCGGAAATCGCCGCGCTGCACGGCACGCCGCAGGATCCCGCCTGGCACCCGGAAGGCGACGCCTTCGTCCACACCGGCCACTGCCTAGACGCGCTCATCGGCGATCCCGAATGGCACGACGCCGCACCCGAGCGTCGGCGCCTGCTCACCTATGCCGTGCTGGCCCATGATTTCGGCAAGGCCCTCACCACCCATCGGGCCGAAAAGCAGGGCACCCTGCGCTGGGTCAGCCCCGGTCACGCCAATGCCGGCGTTGATCTTGCACTGTCATTCCTTGCCCGCATCGGCGCCCCTCACCGCCTGCTCGAAAGTGTTCCGCCGCTGGTCAAATACCACATGGTCCACATCGATGCCGGGGAGGGACCGTTCACCGCTCCGTTCCTGCGCCGACTCGCGCGCAAGCTCACTCCGGCCTCCGTTGCCGATCTCGTCGTGGTGATGCGCGCCGACTCCCGCGGCCGGCCGCCCCTCGATCCCGCCCCCGCCCTGGAGACCATCGATCGCCTGAACCGGCAGGCCCGGGAGCTGGCGGTGGCCGACCGGGCCCCGAGTCCGATCCTGCTCGGCCGCCACCTGATCGCCCACGGGCTGAACCCCGGACCCGCCTTCACTCCGCTCCTGCAGGAAGCCTTCGAAGCCCAACTCGCCGGCGCCTTTAATGATGAGGAAGGTTCATTAATTTGGTTGGAAGCTCGTTTGAAGAGCACGCAGAACTGAGCTAGGGTCGAAAACGATGGCTTCCCAACTCGCTCAGCTCAAATCCTTCACCAAGGTCGTCGCCGACACCGGCGACTTCGAAAGCATGAAGGCGTTCTCTCCCCAGGACGCGACGACCAACCCGTCGCTGATCCTCAAGGCCGCCGGCCAGTCGAACTACTCGGCCCTCGTCGACAAGGCGATCGCCGACGCCGGCGCCGGGGCCGACATGGCCAATGTGATCGACCACCTGCTCGTCACCTTCGGCGAGGAGATTCTGAAAATCGTGCCCGGCCGCGTTTCCAGCGAGGTCGACGCTCGCCTCTCCTTCGACACCGCAGCCACCATCGAGCGGGCCCGCCACCTCATCGATCTCTACGAAAAGCGCGGCACCTCGCGCGACCGCGTGCTCATCAAGATCGCCTCCACCTGGGAGGGCATCAAGGCCGCCGAGCAGCTCGAACAGGACGGTATCCACTGCAACCTTACGCTGCTTTTCTCCTTCGCCCAGGCCGTCGCCTGCGCCGAGGCCAAGGTGCAACTCATCTCCCCCTTCGTGGGACGCATTCTCGACTGGCACAAGAAGGCCAGCGGCAAGGACTTTGTCGGGGCCGACGATCCCGGCGTGCAGTCCGTCACCGAGATCTATACCTACTACAAGAAGTTCGGCTACGCCACCGAGGTGATGGGCGCGAGTTTCCGCAATACCGGCGAGATCCTCGAACTCGCCGGCTGCGACCTGCTCACGATCTCCCCCGCCCTGCTCAAGGAACTCGATGAAGCCGAGGGCGAGGTGCCGCGGAAACTTGATCCGGCCAAGGCCGAATCGGCCGACCTGAACAAAACCACCTTCGACGAGAAGAGCTTCCGCTGGGCGCTCAACGAAGACGCCATGGCGACGGAAAAGACCGCCGAAGGCATCCGCAACTTCGCCGCCGACATCGTGAAACTCGAGCAGCTCATCGCCGCCCGCCGGGGCTAAGCCGGTCGGGAGGCACAGGACTGCTGCATGGCTGCGAGCGTAAGCGAGTGGTCCCCGCCGCCACTCGCTCACGCTCGTAGCCACGAGGCACTCACATTTCTGCTTCCAAGCCGGGCCGCCGCCCGGCTTTGCTTTTGCTCATGATCCGCGGCTTTCAATGGGACCTCGCCCGCCAAGTCGAACGCCTCGACTGGCTGCTTGCCCAGCTCCCCAAGTATTCAGCATGGGGATACGAGGAGCTGCACCTGCACCTGGAGGACGCGGTGGACTACCCCAGCCTGCCGGGCGTCGCCCGCCACGACGCCTACTCGTGGCGCCAGTTTGAAAAACTCGTCGCCGCCGCCGGCCGGCACGGCATCCGCGTCGTACCCATCATCAACCTGCTCGGCCACACCCAATACCTCATCAAGACCGAGGCCTGGCGCGACCTCAACGAACTGCGCGCACCCGACGGTTCGCCGCTCCCGGAAGGACAGATCTGTCCGAGCCATCCCCGCACACTCGAAGTCGCAGAACGCCTGTTGCGCGACATCGCGCCGTTTTGCACCGCGGGCAAGGTGCACGTCGGCCTGGACGAGTCCTTCCTGCTCGGCCGCCATCCCCTGGCGCGGCGCGAGGTCGAGGAACAAGGCCTCGCCTGCTACTTCGCCGCCTACGCCGCACACCTGCACGGTCTCGTGGCGGGCCTGGGACTCAAGACCGCCATCTGGGCCGACATGCTCGCGCTGCTGCCCGAGGCGATCGCCCACCTTCCCGGGGGTCTCATCGCCTACGACTGGTATTACTACGCGTTCGGCCGCACCCCACGCCTGGAAGCGCAGAACTTCCGTCCGTACGATTTGGCGCCGGCTCTGCGGCGGCAGGGCATTTCCTACTGGGGCTGCCCGATGAATGGTGCCTTCCGCCATGAACCCCTGCCAGTATTCAGCGACCGCCTGGCCAATGCCCAGTCATGGTGGCGGCGCTGCCAAAGCACCGGAGCGCAGGGTTTCCTCGTTACCGGGTGGGAACCGAATCGCCTGGCGCTCGAGACGACCGTGGTGGTCGACGCAGCCATCGCGTCTCTCTGGATGGACGACGCCGACATCGACCAGGTCAGCATGCTGCAACGCGGCTTCGAACGCGTCTACGGCAAACGCCACGCCCGCGAACACGCCCGCCTCATGTTTGCCTGCGACGAGCGCGCCTTCTCCGGCTACGCCCGCTGGGAAACCCACCAGCGCTGGGACAGTTGTCATGGTCGCGAAGGCGCCCGTCACTACGCCGCCGATGTGAGGTTCTTTCAACGCGCTGCTCAGCAACCCCTGCCGTCTCCTTTTTCAGCCAGTCTTCGTTGGCGGACCTACCTGGCCGAGCGGGACGAGCTGATCCGCGCCCAAGCCCAGCTGATTCAACGTGGTCGCCGCCTCATCCACCGTCAGCGGCAGCATCAGCTGGTTCCATTGGCGGACGCGGCGCTGGCCCGGCTGGGCGCCTTTGCTCAATCCTGGACCGCGGCAACGTCCGCCGCCCGAATCATGTGGCTCGGCACCCGGCGCAAGTCGCAGCCCAACCCCAATCTCGCCATCCTGCGGGCTGATCGCCAGCGCTGGCGGGAACTCACCCGCTGGTGGAAGCGCGCCCGACGCGATCCCGACCACTGGCGCCAGGCCTCTCCGGTGTTTGGCCGCTGGCAACTCCGCCTGCTCGTGCACACCACCCACCCCAATCTGCAGGCCATCGCGATCGACTTTCAAAATGGGGACGGCTCCTGGCGGACCGAGCTGCTGCGCTACCTCATCGAGTTCCGCAACCACGCCGCCCGACGCCGCTCCCGCCTGCGGCATTGGCTCAGCGTGCCCGTTCCGACTCCCGATACGCCGGTTCGCATCGGCCTGCGCGGACTCGGCTGCTTCGCGGTCAGCGACGTGCACCTGACCGACGGCGTGAGCGAACTGCGCCCCGCCGGACGTCATCGACGGGTCGTGTTGGGACAGGCCAACGATCCAGCCAGTGTGCTGGACGTGGATCGCTCGACCAACCGGACAGTGTGGCAACCCGCGTGGGTCACCACCTTCCAGCGCTGAGCCGCGAGGTGCCGACTACTTCACCACTTCGCTGACCCCGATTTCGACGTTTGGCGTCCCGGAAAAGAAGTAGGTCTTCAGGAACTGGTCCACGCGTTCCAGGTAGGCCCGCTGGGCTTCCGCCGCGGCGAACCCGTGACCCGATTTTTTTTCGTAGTAGGTTTCGTGCGGCACGTTGCGGCTCTTGAGCGCCCGCTCCAGCCGCACCGACTGGGAAATGTCGACGTTGGGATCATCCTGCCCGTGGGCGATGAAGATCGGAATGCGGATGTTCTCGGCGTAGTTGATGGGCGAATACCGCGCGATTGCCTCCTTGTCGTTGCCGAGGTGTTTGCGTTGCCAGCGGTAGGCGAAATCCGAGCGACCTTTCTGATCGGTCATGCGCATTTCCCAATCGAAGACCCCGACGTTGGTGATCGCGACCTTGTAGAGATCGGGTTCCCAGGCGGCGCCCGCCACGGCCAGGAAGCCGCCGAAACTCGCGCCCATGATGCCCAGGCGTTTGGGATCGGCGATTCCGGCTTTGACCAGACTGTTGACGGCATCGGTCACGTCCTCGTGCATCTTGCGATAGTCGAAACGGTCGGCCTCCGAGATCGCGAAACTGAAGCCGGTCGAGCCGCGATAGTTGGGCTGCAGGACTGCAAATCCCCGCGAGGCCAGGAATTGAACTTCGCCGTCGTAGCGCCAGTAGTCCCGCGCCCACGGACCGCCGTGGCCCAGCACCATCAACGGATAAGGTTTCGTGGCGTTGGACGTCGCGGGCAGGGTGAGGTAGGCCTGCAGCCGGAGGCCGTCGCGCGCCTTGAAGGCAAAGGAGGAGGTGGGGGAGAGAGGGACGCCCTCCAACCAGGGAGCCGACGCGGCCACGTGCTGGATGCCTCCGGTTTTGAGATCGGCGAGAAAGAACTGTCCCGGCTCCGTGGAGCTGCGCGCCGCGAAGATCGCCTTTTTGCGATCCTTCGACCGATCGGTCAAAACCACGTCGTAGCCCTCCAGGGCCGCGGCGATGCGCGCATGGGCGGCGGCCAGGGCCTCATCGAACCACTCGGAATAGGAGCGGACCTTGATGTATTGGATGCCCTCCAGTTTCTGTCCGTCCTCGCTGAGCACCAGGGACGCCTCCTCCAGATCGTAGTCGGGATCGTGATACACTTCTTCTCCCCACTGGTGAGTGAGCAGGTCGTAGCGAAACACACTGCTGCCGCCGTCGTCGGTGCGGCGGGAGACCCAGGCGGTGATGTCATCCTCGGCCACGGCGAGGATCGGGGTTTCCTCCGGATCCAGCGGAACCTTGCTCCACGTTTCCTCCTTCCGATCGAGGCGGAAGAGGCGCATGACATCCTGGTCGTCGTAGGTCTGAGCCAGCACGGGCTCGCCCGCGACATTGGGGATGTAGGCCAGCACGATGCCCTCGGGCACCGCCGTGAACTGGTTGCGCACCGAGCTCATGTTGGAGCTGAAATTGCGGTTGTTCATGTCCACCACGGTGCTGAGCTCGATGAGCACATTCGCGTCCCCGCCCTTGCGGGCAAACACCCGATTCTTCCGGTCGCGCGGGACGCTCACAAACGCACCAACCCCGTCATTGATGCGCGCCAGTCGACCCGTCTCACGGTCATAGACAAACATGCCCAGGCCATACATTTTGTCCTCGGTGAGCACCATGCCCAGACGACGCTCGTCGAGCCAGGCGTAGTTGCCGACATCCGAGTTTTCCGTACCGGCAACGCCCATCTTCTCCCCGGTGACCAGATCGAGTACTTCCAGACTCATGAGGTCATTCTCAGCGATGCGCCGGTAGGCGATGGCGGAGCCATCCGGCGAGAGCTGCACATTGATGAACTCGGGCTTACGACTCGCGAGTTCCGCGGATAACGGCTGCGCCTTGGCGGGCAGGGTAAAACAGCATAATAAACAGAGTAGACCGAATAGACCGGTTTGGCGGCGCGCAGCGGGATTCTTCATGATCATAAAGGCATGGGGCGTTGGGGAGGGGACCGCGTCAGTTGCGGCTGACCAGCTCCACCCGGGGAGTCTGGCGCACGCCTTCGATGCGGATGAAAAAGCTGCCGAGCACGCCGGGCTCAATGGTCACGGCCTTGCCGGCGGCTTCCCGCGGCGACCAGTATTTGCCCTCCATCACCCGCCAGGTCTGGCCGTTTTCGAGGCGGAACAGGGTGCCGGTGTTCCAGCCCTGGAAGGGCTCCGTAAGATGGGAGGAAACGGTCGTGAATTCGATCTTGGTGCCGGGCGTGAGCAACACCTTGGCCCGATCGAGCAGGGACAGCTTGTCGGCTTCCTCTTCCTTCTGCTTCAACTCGGCCTGTTTTTGCTCGAGCTGGGCCTGGGCCGCGGCCAGTTGCTGCCGGGCGCTGGCCAGCGCCTCTTCCTGCTGCGTAAGGGTGCCGGTCATTTCCGCCCGTACCTCCTCCTTCGCCGTCGCTGCCACTTCTTCACTGCGTCCGCTCACGTAGCGCTGCACGGCCGCCTCCAACGCGGCGATTTGCTCGGCCGAAAGATCGGCCAGACCGATCTCGGCTCGCTCGGTGGCGGAGAGCCCGTCGACGAACGGCCGGTCATCCGCCGCCCGCAGCAGGGCCATCGTCATCGATCCCAGTATCACAGCCCTGAATACACGTCCGATTGTCATGGCAAAAAAGAAGCCGTGCCTCCGGGGTGGAGGCACGGCTGAAATCTACGAACAGATTTTGAGGCCTGTCAGCTTAGAACTCGCGGGTGATCTTCGCGTACCAGAAGGCAGGCGCGTGATCATTGACACCCGGGGTGGAACCCGAGGGGTCGAAGCCGTCGAGGGGCGGATCCTCGTTGAGGACGTTGTTGATGCCGAAGAGCAGCTTGGTCTTCTCGAAGCCGTTGTAGGCGACGGAAGCATTCATGGTGATCTGCGGGTCGACGTCGTAGACGAGGTAGAGCACGTCGTCGGCCGTGAAGATGTTGCCGAACGAGAGGGAGCGGGTGCGCTTGCCACGGTAGACACCGAAGACGTTCACGCCCCAGTCCTTGTAGCTCCAGGAGAGGGTGGCGTTGCCGTTCCACTTGGCGGTGAGGTAACCGCCGACCTGCTCGTCACCGTCGATGGTGTAGCTGTCGAGCAACGTGGCGGAAACGCCCGCGGCGAAGCGACCGAACGAGTTGGTGTCCCAGGAATAGCGAATATCGAAGTCGAAGCCCTTGTATTCGGCTTCCGAGATGTTCGCGTAGTAGTCGCGGATGTAGAGCAACTGTTGGGAGCTCGGATCGCGGACGACGAGGCCGTCGAAGAGCGGGTTGCCGTTGAACTCCTCGGTGAGGAAGTCGGCGTATCCGTAGAAGTCGGACAACTGAGACAGCAGGTTCGTCTGCTGGAAGTTGAAGTAGTCCACGGAGAGGCTGAGGCCCTCAAGACGACCTTCCGGCTCGAGCGAGATGCCGACGTAGTAGGTGTCGGTCGTCTCGGGCTGGAGGTTCGGGTTGCCGCCGGACTTGACCTGGATCTGGTCGACTTCGTTGCCGGTGACCGGGTCGACGACCTGGTTCGACGAGAACGTGGTGGTGCCGGCGTTGTAGAGGTAGGCAAGGTCAGGGGCCTTGAAGGACTCGGCGTAGGAACCGCGAAGGATGAGCCAGTTCACCGGACGGAACTTTACGGCGACCTTCGGACGAACCTTCTTTTCGAAGCCGTCGTCGGAGTATTCCTCGTAACGACCGGCGAGCTGCACCTCGAGCATCTCGTGGAGCGGGAGGCTGAGCTCGGCGTAGAAGGAGGTCAGGTCGCGGCTGCCCGCGGAGCTGGTGCCTTCGGAACCGCCCAGGATGCCACCCGTCGCGTTGAGATCGGTCGCGATGTCCTCGAAGTCCTCCCGACGGTGCTCACCGCCGAGGGCCACGCCGATCTGCCCACCGGGGAGGTCGACGTTGCTGATCGGACCGTCGAGACGGAAGTCGATGCCACGATACTCGATCGAAGACGTGTTGGGATTCTCAACAGCCAGGAATTCGGCAAAGGCATCGTCATTGTACCCGAACCAGTTGAAGTACTCACGCTGATCGAGCGGGGTGGTCGCATCCCAAACCAGGGAACCGTCGCCGAGGCGGGTCAGACCGTTGAAGGCCTGCTGCATACGGGCGTCGGGCACGGCATTGCGGGAAATGTTAAGAACGGTGTTCTTGGAGTACATGCCGGCCGCTTCCCAGTTCCACTCCTCGAAGAAGCCACCCGTGCCTTCGAAGTCACCGCCGATGCCCACGAGAAAGCGCGGGGTGTCGGAGGTGACGTCGTTGATGCGGTTCGGCAGTTCGACCAGGCGGCGACGACCATTGGTGATATCCTCCCCGGTGGGATTGTAGGGGTTATAGGCCGGCATCGTCAGCGGCTCTTGCGGATCCATACCGATCGAGGTCTCGATATCGACCGGCGTGGCGGCGGAGTAGACGACTGCTTCCGACCGGCTGAAGGAAAGCTCCGCGAACGCGCGGAGGTGGTCGGTGATGTCGTGATCGATGCGGCTGAACACGTTGAACCGCTGGGTCTCCGGATAGAAGCCGTTGGTCTCGTTGAAGTTATAGAGGTTCGAACCGCCAACTGCATTATCGAGCGTCGGGGTGGAGGTCGGCTCGCGATAGTTCACGCGGCCTCCGCTGTAATTGACGTAGCCCGGAAAACCGCGGGAGGAGCGGCTGTCCCACATGCCGTCGGCAGTCGGCTTGGTCAGACCCACGGCAGCAATGTACTCATCGAGCGAGGCGAATCCGGCGGCTTCGACACCGCCTTCGTTGACCTCGTAGCGGCCGTAGTTTTCGGATGCGATGTCGGTCTTGTCGGCGTTGGCGGCGTAGGACAGGTCGCGCGAAAAGACGGCGTCCTGCTCCTCCCAGCTCAGCACGGTAAACATGCTGGTGTCGCGACCGACGGTGCCGAAGGTGAGACTGGCCTTCTTCATGAGACCACCGGTGTCGAAGAAGTTACCGACGGTGAGGGAAGCCTCGGCGCCGACATAGCTCTTCTTCAGGCGGAAGTTGACCACACCCGCGACCGCGTCCGAGCCGTAAAGCGCGGAGCCACCGTCCTTGAGGATGTCGAGCGATTCGATCGCCGCATCCGGGATGGAGTTGAGGTCGAACACCGTCTGGAAGCCGTCGAAGCCCGGCGAAGCGTAGGGCACCGCGCGGCGGCCATTGATGAGCACCAGGGTGCCGTTGTTACCCAGGCCACGAAGGTTAAAGCTGTTGACACCCGGGGTGAAGCTGGTGCCCGAGTCGGTCGGTGTGAGCGCCTGGCCGTTGTTGAACGGGAGCGCGCGAACCGCATCAGCGATGGTGGGGAAGCCCATGGCTTCGATGGTACCCGCGTTGATCGAAACCACCGGATTGGGGGTTTCGACGTCGAGACGCTTGATGCGGGAACCGGTAACCTCGAACTTTTCGAGGACGACCTCTTCTTCGGAGGTTTCGGAGGATTCGGGAGTGCTCTGGGCAAAACCCACAGAACTGCCGGCCACGCCCATGATGAGCGCAAGCGGCATCGCGAATCCCTTGAAGGGACGGATGTTCATAGTTCGTTTAGTTGTGTTGTAGTTGATCCAAGATTTTGCGGCTGAGCCGCACCATCTTGCCGGCACGTAAACGTCACACGACAGATTGCTCAAGAAATAAGTTTAATGCCTAAGTAGATGCGATAAACCGGTTTCTTGCTGCGATGAACGTTTTCGGGCCGCGCTGTTCGCGCCCCCAAAAAGCTAGCCGCGTGCCAGTGCCTTCGCCATCCTTCTCCTCCCATGGACTTGCCTGAAATCGCCGCCAATCTGCAGGAGGGACGCGACTACCCGGCCGTGCTGGCCACCCTCGTTTCGGTCCAAGGCTCTTCCTACCGCCGTGCCGGCGCCCGGCTCTTGCTCTCCGCCCGCGGACAGCACTGGGGCGCCATCAGCGGCGGTTGCCTGGAGGAAGATTTGCTCAGTCGCGGCCGCACCCTGCTCGAATCCGGCCAGCCCCATGAACTGGTCTCATATGACACCACGAGCGAGAACGATCTGGTGTGGGGAGTCGGCACCGGCTGCCACGGTGTCGTGCAAATCCTGCTCGAGCGACTGCCGGGGCCGCCGGCCTGGTTGCCGGCCGTGCTCGAGGTGCGATCGCGGCGGCGGCGCGTCCGCCTGCGAACCGTCTGGCAACACGATGACGCCGACTCCGCGTCCCCGGCAACGCTCGGAACTTCGCTCGCCCCCGATCCGCCGGAGGCGGCCGCCGCCCACGGGAGAACTCTGATCCAGGATCTCCTCCCTCCTTGGCATCTGGTCGTCCTTGGCGCCGGCGACGACGCCCTGCCGCTGGTCGAACTCGCCCACGCCATGGATTGGCGGGTGACGGTGGCCGATCCCCGCCCCAGCCAAGCGACCACGGAGCGGTTTCCGCAGGCCGACACCGTGATCTGTCGGCCCTGTCCCGAGGCGATCACGGCAATCGATTGGGATGATCGCACCGTCGCGGTGGTGATGACGCATCATTACGTGCACGACCTGCCGCTGCTGCGCGGGCTGCTCCCGCTTCACCTGCCCTTTCTGGGCCTGCTGGGCCCCCGGGAACGCGGCCGTCGTCTACTGCACGACGCCGGGTTCGCCGCCGACGACCCCCGCCTCGCCGCGCTGCACAGCCCCGTTGGGCTCGATCTCGGTGGCGATGGCCCGCACGCGGTCGCCCTGGCCATCATGGCGGAAATCCAGGCGGCCCTGCACGGGCGCGACGCCCGCCCTCTGCGCGACCGCAATGCGCCCATTCATCATGACCCCTGAGCCGCCCGCCGAGCCGGTGTTCCCCGCCGAGCCCACCGCCTGCATCATCCTTGCCGCCGGTGCGTCGCGGCGCCTGGGCCAACCCAAGCAGACCACCGTGGTCCATGGCCGCACCTTGCTGGAAAACGCCGTCGATGCCGCTCTGGCGACGCCGGGGCTGTGGCCGGTGATCGTGGTGGTGGGGGCCGGCGCCGAGCGTTTGCGCACCCTGTTGGCCGCCCAACCTGTGCTGATCGTGGAAAATCCGGCTTGGGAGGAAGGCCTCGCCTCCTCGCTGCGGACCGGCCTCGACACCGCCCTCACCTTCTCGCGCCAGATCGCCGCGGTCGTGTTCTCGGTCTGTGATCAACCCGCCCTCGACGCCTCGGTCTTTCGCGCTCTGCTCGAGCGCCGAGCCGGCCGCAACTGTTCGGCGGTGGCGTCCTGCCATGCCGGCCAGGCGGGCGTGCCCGCCCTGCTCCACCGCCGCCACTTCGGCCAACTCGCCCACCTGACCGGCGACGAAGGCGCCCGCAAACTCCTGCAGGCCCTGCCGCCCGATGCATTGGAATTGATCGATTTCCCCCAACTCGCGCTCGACATCGACACGCCCGAGGATCTCGCCCGGGCCCGCGCCGTTGGCGGTGCCCCCAATCCGTAGCCCGGCTCACCGCGCCCGTCTACGGCGCACAGGCAGGAATGCCTGCGGTCCCCCCCGACCCCTTTATGGCACAGGCATTCCTGTCTGTGTTCCGTGGGCCGAGCCTCGCCGCGCCTCCACTGCGCACCTCGGCGACTACCCGGTCCCCTGCAGCCGGCTCTTTAGATCTCGCGCCGTCGCCAGCACGGCCGAGGCCTTGTCACCGGTCAGCGTAAAGTGGCCCATCTTGCGACCTTTGCGCGGCTCCCGTTTGCCGTAGAGGTGGAGCTTCGCCCGCGGCTCGGCCAGGAGCCCGACCCAGTCCGGCGATCCCGCCAACTGCTCACCGTTCCACGTCCAGGCGTCACCGAGAATATTGACCATCACCGCCGCCGGCACGGTGAGACTGGTGTCGCCGAGCGGCAGGCCGGCCACCGCCCGGATCTGTTGCTCGAACTGCGTCGTCACACAGCCGTCGAGCGTCCAATGGCCGGAGTTGTGCGTGCGCGGCGCCATCTCGTTGACCAGCAAATCGCCCTGGTCGGTGAGAAAGAGCTCCACCGCCAGCATCCCGACCAGGCCGAAGGCCTCCGCAATATTGCGGGCGAGTTCGGCCGCCTGTTTTTGCACCGTCCCGCTCACCCGCGCCGGGACGATGCTGAAGTCGAGGATGTGTTTGGTGTGGATGTTTTCCGCCACCGGGAAAGTGCGGATTTCGCCGCCGGGATTGCGCGCGACGATCACCGAGAGCTCGCACTTGAAATCGATGAACTTCTCGACCACCGCCCGCTGCCGGGCAAAGGCCTTGGCGGCGGCCGGGATGTCGGCGGTCGTGTTCAAGCGCATCTGCCCCTTGCCGTCGTATCCGAAATCGGCGGTCTTCACGACACAGGGCAAGCCCACCCGCTTCACCGCTTTGGCCAGATCGGCGCCCGCTTCGACTTCGGCAAACGGCACGTGCGGAAAACCGTTCTTCTTCAGCCACTTTTTTTCCCGCATCCGGTTCTGGCACACCTCGAGCACTTCCCAATGCGGGCGCAGGGGCACGAGCGACTCGATTTCCCACAGCGGCTCCACCGGCACATTCTCGAACTCATAGGTGACGGCGGCGCATCCGCGGGCGAAGTCCTTGAGGCGCTCGATCTCCTTGTAGCTCGAGTTGAACTCCCGCGTCGCGACTTCGCCCGCCGGCGAATTTTCGCCCGGCTCATAGACGTGCAACCGGTAGCCCATACGCGTTGCCGCGTGGGCCAGCATCCGGCCGAGTTGGCCGCCGCCGAGGACACCGAGGGTGCTGCCGGGAGGAATCATCGGAAACGCTGAAAACGGAAAAGCCGAAACGCTGAAAGGGAAAAGCGTCGCCACGCCCCCTTTATCACTCCGGCAGCTTTGCCTTCAACACCGTCGCGGTCTGATTCTCGCGAAACGCATCCAGCGCCTTTTTGATGCGCTTGCTGGTCGTCGCCAGCATGGCCGCGGCAAACAGCGCCGCGTTTTTCGCCCCGGCCTTGCCGATCGCAAAGGTCGCCACCGGCACGCCGCCCGGCATCTGCACGATCGAGAGCAACGAATCCTGCCCCTTCAGGGTCCGCGATTCCACCGGCACGCCCAGCACCGGTAAGGGCGTCAGCGCCGCCGTCATGCCCGGCAGGTGCGCGGCGCCGCCCGCTCCCGCGATGATCACCTTCAACCCCCGCGACTCCGCCGTCCGCGCATACTCATACATGCGGTCGGGCGTACGATGCGCGCTGACCACCTGTTTCTCGAATGGCACGCCGAGATCGTGCAGCGTCTCCGCGGCTTGTTGCATCGTCTCCCAATCGGAGGTGCTGCCCATGATGAGTCCTACCAGTGGCTTGGCCATGGCAGGAGCTTTCAGCATGGGGCGAACGTCTGTCAGCTCCCAAATGCGGCGGCCGCATCAGGCCGCCGTCGGCCGCCAGCCCAACAGCCGCGCCGGCAGCAGCACCAGCGCCTGCAGGAAACGGAAGACGCCCGTCACCACCACGCCCAACAGCCGGAACGGCAGCAGCAGGAGCCACACGATCGGATAGGCAATCAACGCCAACAGCGCCAGCGGCCAGCAGACCACAAACAGGAGGCACCAGAGCAGGAAGGAGACGAAAAACATGGCGAGGTCCTTGGTTGAACGAGGTGGGTTTGACGAAGCGCGGGCAGGATCAGATCAGCGAAAATCCCTTCGGCACGCGAACGATGGTCGTGCCCGCGATCTTGTCGTGCCAGGACTGGCGATCCGGATCGAAGGCCACCCAGGCAAAGCCCAGGCCGATCACGAACAACGAGATGTAGGAAGCCAGCCCGCGCACGATGGCGATCGACCAGTCCATCGGCCGGTCATCGAGCCGCACCACCTTCAAGCCGAAGACGATGCCACCGACCGTGGTGCCCTTGAGCCCCCACATCAATACGTGGTAGATGCCGACCCAGGCGAAAAAGTAGTCGGTGAGGCGCCACCAACTCGTCTCCAGCACATTGAGCACAATCGCCAGCAGGATCACATCCAGCAGGGTCGCCCCCAGGCGCGTCCAGAAGCCCGCCCGCGGCAGCGTCGACCACTGCGCCACGCCATGCCCGGCGCCGGCACTGCCCATCAGGGGCGGCGGCGCGGGTGGCGGCGGCGTCTGGACGGGAGGCGGCACGGGCGGCGGAGTCGTTTCCGCGGAGCCTGACGTGGTCGCGGCGGAGGTGCCGGCGGCGGCGGCAGTGGCGGCGGTGGCCGCCCCCGCGGCGGAGCCCGGGCCGGTCGGAGCTGGCGGCGGCACGGCTTTGCCGCGACCGGACTGCATGGCCTCGATCATCGCGTAAATCACGATGCCGGTGCCGAGGAATCCGGAGAATTGTTGAAACGCAAAACCGGCGATCGGGATGAGGTAGATGACGACCGTCACCAAGCCGCCGAGCAGGACCGCCAGCGGGGCCGCCATGCGTTCGGGATCACCCGCGAACCGGCGGCCGAGCCAGGCCAGGAAGACGGCCTTGCCGAACAGCCCCACAAAAAACATCACCAGCGCCAACAGCGCGGGACCGATGCCGGTTACCGCCAGCACCACCAGCAGCAGCGGCATCAACAGGAACGAAAGCACCGCCGTCAGCAGCGAGTAACCCGGATGATTCTCCATCGTCCGCGCGCAGGCTTTGACCGGTCCGGGGACCACGAGCGCGATGAAGAGGTAGAACATCAGCGCCGCGCCCATGAGCATCCAGGCCCAGCCCAGGTTTTCGCCAAACCACAGGGGGCGGCCCCACAGGAGGCAATTTTTCACCCAGGCCTTGAGCCAGTCGAAATGCACCTCCATGTCGCCCATGAAGGGAATCTCCTGCACGTCGCCATCGATGCGCGCCCCGGGCGCCCGCTGGATCGCCCCTCCCACGGAAACGAAGTCCCCGTGGACGTGCGCGTCGGGACCGAGATCGACCGAGGTGAGCACCGCCACGACATCGCCATGCACCTCGCCGTTGAGCGTGAGGTGACCGAGCACGTTCACCGCTTCGCGGGCGCTGCCATTGAGCGTGAGATCGCCGAGCACGACCACCGCTTCCTGCCCCACTTCGCCATCGACAATCGCATCGGCCATGATCGCCACAACGGTCTGCGCGTAGCTGTCGGCCTCATGCAGGACATCCGAACCAATCCCCACGCGCTCCCCGCGGCCAGAGCGGTGAAACTGCGCCGCAAAATCGTCGGCGACTTCGGCGTCGTCCGTCGCCTCAACCTGGACCGACTCGTCGTCGCCCGGAGCTTCCGGCGCCGGGGGAGCCGGCGGGGGTGCGGCATGTTCGTCCTCGACTTGCTGGACCGCAGGCGGAGGCGCGTCCTCGGCCGGGGCCTGGGCCACCAGGCAGGGAGCCCAGCCGAGGGACAGCACCAGCCAGGCACCGGTGAGGAAGGGAGGGAGACGCAGGGATTTCATTGGGAAAGGAGAAGCGGAGGGCATGTTGATTTCAGCGCTCCGGATGCCAGAGGAAGCGATAGGCGGTCGCGCCCAGGCCGACCAACAGGGCGTAGGACGCGCCGATGATGGCGAGGCCGACATACAGCGTTTGCGTCGAGACCGAAGGCGCGAGCGGCCGCACCAGGTCCCACAGTGCGGCACCGGCGGCACGCAGGGTCATGACGGTCCCCACGACGGGCTGAACCACCGGCGCGAAGGTCTGGGCCGAGATCAGCCCGGCGAGGTGCATCGAGCCGAGCAGGGCGGCACCGGCGAAGGCGACGCTTACGATGACAAAGAGCAGGCGCATCGACGAGGGCCAGTAGGCGAAGCTCTTGTGCCACCACGGCTGAGCCTGACGGCGGGCGATCTCGCCCAGCACGCGGCTTTCGAGGGACAGGGGGGCGCGGCGCGGCGGCTGGTCACGGAGCACCGCGTGGATCTTCTGTTCGAGTTGTTCGGGAGTGAGACGGGCCATGGCGATTCAGCGTTGGGCGGTGAGGGATTCGTGGTCGGTGCCGCTGCGCAGCAGAACCTGCGCGAGCGCGGCGCGGCCACGCATGATGTCGGTTTTTACCTTCGACAGCGACACGCCGAGCTGGCGCGCGATGTCTTCGTAGGGTTGGTCTTCGAAATGGTAGAGGACCAGCGGCACGCGCTGGTGGTCGGGCAACTGCTCCAGGGCGGCTTCGACCCAGGCGCGGCGGTCGCCTTGGTTGATGTCGGCGAGAAAGTCGCCGTCGGGGGCGGCAAATTCAACCTGCTCGCCGTCCTCGCCGTCGTCGCCCCGGCGCACGAGTTCGGAGAAGAAGCTCCAGCGCTTCCGGTAGCGTTGCAGGTGATTGATCGAAAGATTGGTCGTCACAGTCTTCAGCCAGCCGCCGGCGGTCGGACTGGTGCCCAGGTCGTCGAAGCGCTCGTAGGCTTTAAGGAACACCTCCTGGGAAATGTCCTCCGCCTGCGCCTCGTTGCCAAGGAGGCGCACCGCGGTGGAGTAGACCATGTCTTGGTAGTTGCGCATAAACGTCGTGAAATCGACCGGGGTCATCTGCCCCGTGGGTTGTGATTGCACTGGAGGATCATCGTTCATGCCCAGAACACCGCACCGAGTCGCGGAGTTGCAGGAAAAATACGCCCGCCGCCCGCCGACAAACGAGCAGAAACCAAGAAACAGCCCCGCAATAGCTTACGAATGAGGGCGCGCCCCCGCTGCGCCGCTCATCCTGGATTCCTTGAAACGCCCCAGTTCGTTGTCCGAACAGGAAACGGCGAGGCAGTTCTGACTGGTTTGTTTTTTAACCACGAATGGACACGAATGGCTTCAGCTACCGCCTACGCACTGAAACGAGGAGAAGTGAACTGAAAGAACAGTCTCAGTGGGTGGTTCTGAGCCGAACGGTAGTGAGGCCTTTTCGTGTTCATTCGTGGTTAAAGAAACTGCAAGGTAGCCTCGCGGGGGGCTCGCCCACGGTCCGCCGCCGACCAGCGGATTCCCCATTCCCGACTTTCCCGACCGGCGCGGCCTCCCTATCGTGAATCATGCAAGACACGATTCCGACCGTCGCCCTCGACGGCCTCGAACCCCAAATCCAATCCATCGGCGCCGATCTGCTTGATCGCATGGCCGCACACCCCGCCCCCGGCCTGCTTTCCAAGCAGGGGGCCTACGCCCGCCTCATGGAGTGGTCGATGCGCGACCCGGCCTTCAAGGCCCAGTTGTTCCGTTTCGTCGACGTCCTGCCGACCCTCGATTCGTCGGCCGAGATCGTCCGCCATCTCCAGGAATACCTCGGCGACCAGGCGGTCGCCCTGCACCCTGCCCTCAAGGCCGGCCTTGGCGCCGCCTCCTTCGCCCCGGTCCTGGTCGCCAAACCCGTCAAGGCCCAGGTCACTGACCTCGCCCGCCAGTTCGTCGCCGGCGAGACGCCGGCCGACCTCGTCAAGCGCCTCATCGCCAACACCCGGCGCGGCATCGCGACCACCATCGACCTGCTCGGCGAAACCGTCGTGAGCGAGGCCGAGGCCGACGTGTTCCTGCAGCGCAACCTCGATGTGCTCGACACCGTTTCCGCCGCGCTCGCCCGCGATCCCGCCCCCGGCGCCAGCGACCTCGGACCCAACGACGCTCCCCTGCCTCGACTCAACCTCTCCATCAAAATGTCCGCCCTCACGCCCGACGTGAACCCGGCCGACCCCGAGTCCAGCATCACCGCCCTCAAACAGCGCCTGCGCCCCATCCTCCGCCGCGCCAACGCCGTCGGCGCCTTCGTCAATTTCGACATGGAGAGCTACAAGCTCAAGGACCTCACCCTCGCGCTCTTCCGCTCCATCCTCGAGGAGGACGAATTCGCCGCCGCCCCGCCCGTCGGCATCGCCCTGCAGGCCTACCTGCGTTGCGCCGAGGACGACCTGCACCAACTCCTCGCCTGGGCCCGCGCCCGCCGCCGCCCCCTCACCGTGCGCCTCGTCAAGGGCGCCTACTGGGACTACGAAACCATCCTCGCCCGCCAGCGCGACTGGCCCGTGCCCGTCTGGTCCCACAAAGCCGAAAGTGACGCCAACTTCGAGCGGCTCAGCCTCCGCCTGCTGCAAAACGCCGACCTCGTCACCGCCGCCTTCGCCTCTCACAACGTGCGTTCCTGCGCCCACGCCCTCGCCGCCGCCGATGCCCTCGGCCTCGATCCCCGCGCCTACGAGTTTCAGTCGCTCTATGGCATGGCCGACGACCTCAAGGCCGCCATCGTCGCCCGTGGCCACCGCATGCGCGAATACTGCCCGGTCGGCCAGCTCCTCCCCGGCATGGCTTACCTCGTGCGCCGCCTCCTCGAGAACACCAGCAACGAGGGCTTCCTCCGCGCCGCCGCCTCCGGCGAATCCACCCGCCCCCAACTCCTGGCCCGCCCCATCCCGCCACCCGCGCCCCAATCAAAAATCCAGTACCGAGCGGAGCGACATCCTCATCAAAAACCGAAAATCTTCCAAAACGTTCCCAACACCGACTTCTCGCAGCCCTCCGCCCGCACCGCCCTGCACTCCGCCCTCGCCCGAGTTTCCCAACGCCTCGGTCGCGAGCACCCGCCGATCATCGCCGGTAAATCCATCCGGCCCGCCGAATGGCTCGACTCGATCAACCCCGCCCGCCCCGACCAGGTGATCGGCCGCTGGGGCCGCGCCACGCCGGCCGACGCCGACGCCGCCGTCGCCGCCGCCCTCGACTCGTATCCAAAATGGCGTGACACGCCGGCCGCCGCCCGCGCCGACCTGCTCGACCGCGCCGCCGCCCTGATGAGCGACCGCCGGCACGAGCTCTCCGCCCTCATCATCCTGGAGGCGGGCAAACCCTGGGCCGAAGCCGACGCCGATGTGTCCGAAGCCATCGACTTCTGCCGTTTCTATGCCCACGAGATGCGCTGCCTCGCCGAGCCCCGTCTCACCCAGGCCGTGGCCGGCGAATCCAACACCACCGTCTGGACGCCACGCGGCATCGGCGTGGCGATCGCGCCGTGGAACTTCCCGCTCGCGATTCTCTGCGGCCTCACCGTCGCGCCCCTCGTCGCGGGCAACTGCGTGATTGTGAAGCCGGCCGAACAGACTTCGGTGGTCGCGGCGGTTTTCTTCGATCTGCTGGTCGAGGCCGGCCTGCCCGCCGGCGTCGGCGCCTTTCTGCCCGGGCGGGGCGAGGATCTCGGCGCGCATCTCGTCGCCCACCGCGACATCGACTTCATCGCCTTCACCGGCTCGCGCGCGGTCGGCACGGCCATCTGGGAAACCGCCGGCCGCACCCTGCCCGGCCAGCGCAACCTGAAGAAGGTGGTCTGCGAGATGGGCGGCAAAAACGCCCTCATCATCGACAATGATGCCGATCTCGACGAGGCCATCCCCGCCGCCTTGTATTCAGGTTTTGGATTCGCCGGACAAAAATGCTCCGCCCTTTCCCGTCTCATCGTCCTCGACGGCATTCACGACACCTTTGTCGAACGCTTCGTCGCCGCCTGCGCCAGCCTGCCCGTGGGCGATCCGGCCGAGCCGCGCACGATCGTCGGCCCGGTGATCGATGCCGAGGCCCGCGCCAAGATCCTCGACCTCATCGAAACTGGCCGCGGCGAGGCCCGGCTCGCGTTCCAGGGCGGGACACCGGCCGCTGCCTCGGGCTTTTTCGTGCCGCCGACCGTCTTCACCGGCGTGCGCCCCGAGCATGTCATTGCCCGTGAGGAAATCTTCGGACCGGTCGTCGGCATCATCCGCGCGCGCGACCTCGACGAGGCCATCGCGATCGTCAACGACACCGACTATGCCCTCACCGGCGGCCTGTTCTCGCGCAGCCCCTCCGCCCTCGAGCGGGCGCGCCGCGAGATGGCGGTCGGCAACCTCTACCTCAACCGCGCCATCACCGGTGCGATCGTGGAACGCCAGCCCTTCGGCGGATTCCGGATGAGCGGAGGCGGCACCAAGGCCGGTGGAAAAGGCTATCTCGAAAACTTCCTGTTTCCGCGGACGATCTCGGAAAACGTCATGCGCCGGGGTTTCACGCCTCCCGAGGTGACTTGAATCGCACAATTCACACTGCAGGGCTGCCGCTTGCTCCCGCGGCCGCGGGACCGCAGTTGCCCCTCAGCCGACCATCAGCCAGCGGCGTGCCGGCGAGCGGCAGCCCTATATACGAGGTGGAAATGTTTACGATCGGAGTGCCAAGCACCCGAGTCGCCCCACCCTCAAACCGTCACTGCATCAGCGAGCGCCAGCGGTTGAAGCCTGCCTGCGCCAGTTCCAACGCCTTTTCGCGGTGGTGATCGGAGAGCCCGATGACCCCGCGCACGAGCTTGTCGTCGGCCCAGGCTTCCTTTTCACCCGGCAGACCGTGACCCGCCTGCGAAGCGAGCGCGCCGGCGCAACTCAGCACGCAGGCCGAACGCCACTTGATGCGGGTCTCGACGACCGCGGCCACGTGACGCACCGCCAGAACGATCGGCTCGGGGAAACTCCACTTCAGCATGAGATCGGCGGCGGTCTGCGCGCCCGTGGTGCGAAAGTTGTCGCGTTCCCAATCGACCAGGGACTCGAAGGCACTGTCGGCAAAACTGGTACTGTGCGGACGATACAGCTGCACCACGCGGTCCAGCAGCAATCGCCCGTAGTTACGCAACAGACCGCAGGCGTAGGCCGTGCGGTGTTCGCCACCCAGCACGGTTTCGATCGCCTCGGCCGCCAGCGCTTCGAAAAGGGAGTTTTCCCGCAGTCGCTGGCAACCGATCCCGTAGGACGACAGCGAGGCATGAGCGCTCTGCAGGGTGACGGCGATGCCCGCGATGCGGTAGACTTCGCTCAGGCCGACCCGCTGGAGCGCCTCCTCCAGATCGGCGATCGAACCCGAAGCCTGCCCGCCCACGGCCGCGCTGTTGGCGACCCGCAGGATGCGCCCGGAGAGGACCATGTCCCGCTTGAGGAGATCGGCCACCGCCTCGATGTCCGTGCGCGGATCCAGCATCATCTCAACCAGCCGAGCAAACACGCGCGGGCCGGCCGAGAGTTTCTCGGCGGCGCGCTCAAAGGCGTAACTCGGAAGATCCGCAGCAAGCATATGCACGGAAATCAACGGCACTGCGGCCAAGGACTTGAGCAATTACACCCAGACCGTCCGGGCTAATTTTTGGGCTTCGCTGCAACTCCGGCGCCCGGCAGGGTGTCCTCGCTCGCATGGAAATCGCCGTCTGGTTGCTTACGATCCTGCTCACGCTCGCCGGCATTCTGGGCGTGCTCGTGCCGCTCATCCCGGGCACGACGCTCATCCTGCTGGGCTTTGTGGTGCACAAGCTGTTGCTCCCCGAAGCCTTGGGCTGGGGCGTGCTCGGTTGGATCACGGCCGTGTGGTTCGTCTCGGTAATCGTGGATTTCGCCGGCGTGCTGGTGGGCACCCGGCTCTTCGGCGGCACACGCTGGGGCATGGCCGGCGCCAGTGGCGGCGCCTTCGTGGGCATGTTTTTTTCGCTGCCCGCCCTCCTGCTCGGCACGATCTTCGGCGCGGTGGTCGCCGAACGCTACGCCGCCAAACGCAGCCATCAGGACTCGCTGCGGGCGGGGATGGGCGCCGCCGTGGGCTTCCTGCTTTCCACCGCCGGCCGCCTGGCCTGCGCGCTGCTCATGGTGGCGCTTTTCCTCTTCGCGGCCCAGTGGCCGGCCCGACCGGAGTGGCTGCAGTGGCCGGGGTGAGGGCCTGTCCAGGGCTCAGGCGATCGCGTCGAGCAGGCGCTCGTATTCCCGCATGATCGGCTTTTCCAGCGCGCGAAACCGGACCTCGTCGAGCCCGAGCACGGCGAGCTTGTCCGGCGTGAGTCGCCACATCGGCACCTCCGCCGCGACCGCCGCCTCGGCCTGCACGGCAAAGGAGCCGGCCACATTGATCACGACCGCCATCAGGCTGGCCCGGTCACACCCCTCCTCGAGGTATTGCTCGCGCACGGCCTCGACCACGTCCTCGCCGAAGCGCCAGTGGCGCAGAACCTGTTCCGCCACCTCGGGATTGGAACGTCCGATCTTTTCCCGTTCCCACGCCAAAAGGTCGGAGGTGGCCGCTGGCGCGATCCAATCGCAGTTGCGCACCACGGAATCGATGATCCGCATGCCGAGCATGCGCACCAGGGCGGCGGTGTACGCGGCGCGGCGGTCGAGCCCGCACTCCGCGGCGATGATCTCGGCCGCCACCCCGTGGAGCAGGGTGGACTTGGCCAGCCGGCCCACGAAGACGCCGTAGGTGGGCATGGCCAGCTCGGCCAACCGGGCGGTCGTCGCGAGGCTGACGAGACGGTAGACTTCCTTCAACCCCACCCGGGCGACCGCGTCCTCGACCGCGCTGATGCGATCGCCGCCGTAGACCGGACTGTTGCTCACGCGCACGACGCCCGCGGCCAGGGTGGAATCGCGCCGCAGCAGGGCGGTCGCCTCGTCGATCACCATGTGGGGGTCGAGCGTCAGCTCGTTGAACTCCGCCAGGATCGCCGGAGACGCCGGCAACCTGGCGGCGGTGGCGAGGAGAGCATCCTCGGCGAGGAACGGCGCGGCGGTGGACATGGTTTGGGGTTAAATATCGGACCGTCTGAGCCGGCCTTTACCGCAAAGAGAAACGCCACCCCGCGAACAGGGTGGCGTGATGACTCACAGGTTTCGAGGCGCCGGCCGGCTACATGCGGCAGATGAGCAGCTCGCGTTCGTAAACCATTTCCTTGGGCAGGTGGTCATGCAGCGTGAGGAAAAGTTCCTCATGGCCCATGATCTCGCGGCGCCACACCTCGCGATCGACCGCCTGGAGTTCGTTGAACCGCTCTTCGCTGAAGTCGAGACCGGTCCAGTCGATGTCCTCGTAGTGCGGCTGCCAGCCGATCGGCGTCTCCTTGGCCTTGGTGCGGCCGCGGGCGCGATCGACGATCCACTGGAGGATGCGCATGTTTTCGCCGAAGCCGGGCCACATAAACTTGCCGTTCTCGTCCTTGCGGAACCAGTTGACGTGGAACACGCGCGGGGTCTCGGAAAGCGTACGCTGCATCTTGATCCAGTGGCGGAAGTAGTCGCCCATGTGATAACCGCAGAAGGGCAGCATGGCCATCGGATCGCGACGTACCTTGCCGAGCGTGCCGGCGGCGGCGGCCGTCATTTCGGAGCCCATCGTGGCCCCCATGTAGACGCCACCCGACCAGTTGAAGGCCTGGTAGATGAGCGGCATGGTGGTGGCGCGGCGGCCGCCGAAGACGATGGCCGAGATCGGCACGCCGGACGGATCCTCCCAGGCCGAATCGATCGTCGGGCACTGCGAGGCCGGGGCGGTGAAGCGGGCATTGGGGTGGGCGGCGGGCGTGGTGCTCGCCGGCGTCCATTTATTGCCGCGCCAATCGATGAGTTCAGGAGGCGGCTCGTCGGTCATGCCCTCCCACCAGACACCACCCTCGGGAGTGAGACCCACGTTGGTGAAGATCGCGTTCTTCGCCAGCGACTTCATGGCGTTGGGGTTGGTCTTGTCGGAGGTGCCGGGCGCCACGCCGAAGAACCCGTACTCCGGATTGATGGCGCGCAGCAGGCCCGAAGCGTCGGGCTTGATCCAGGCAATGTCGTCGCCGACGGTAGTGACCTTCCAGCCCTCTTCCGCCAGCGATGGCGGCGGGATGAGCATGGCAAAATTGGTCTTGCCGCAGGCCGAAGGGAAGGCGGCGGCGACGTAGGTCTTCTCCCCCTGCGGGTCCTCGACACCAAGGATGAGCATGTGCTCGGCCATCCAGCCCTCGTCGCGCGCCATGTTGGAGGCGATGCGCAGGGCGAAGCACTTCTTGCCGAGCAGGGCGTTGCCGCCGTAGCCGGAGCCAAAGGACCAGATCTCACGGGTCTCCGGGAAATGGACGATATATTTCTCCTTGTTGCACGGCCATGGCACGTCGGCCTGACCTTCCGCGAGAGGCGCACCCACGGTGTGCATGCAGGGCACGACGCGTTTCTCGCCCTTGTCGATCTCCTTGAACACCGCTTCGCCGATCCGGGCCATGATGCGCATGTTGGTGACCACGTAGGCGGAGTCGGTGAGTTCGACGCCGATCTGCGAGATCGGAGAACCGATCGGGCCCATGCTGTAGGGCAGCACATACATCGTGCGGCCGGCCATGCAGCCGTCGAAGAGCTTCTTCAGGCGCTTGCGCATGACGAACGGGTCCTCCCAGTTGTTGGTCGGACCGGCGTTGTCCTTGGACAGCGAGCAGATGAAGGTGCGGTCCTCGACGCGGGCGACGTCGGAGGGATCGGAGCGGGCGAGGAAACAGTTGGGCCAAAGCTCTTCGTTGAGCTTGGTGTAGGTGCCGCCGTCGACCAGAAGCTGGCACAGCGTGTCGTATTCTTCCTGGGAGCCATCGACCCAGTGGATGGCGGCGGGCTTGCACAGGGCAGCCATCTTTTCGACCCACTTCAGCAGGTTCTTGTTGGTGCTCAGAGGTTCGGCGGGGTTGCGCATGATCATGGTCATTTGAGTGTCATAAGTTAACGCGGGGAGTAAACCGGATTAAGGCCCGCCGGGCTCCCCATAAGCTATGCAGCATTGCTCATGTGTTGTGCTTAGCGGTTTTCGTCCGCGGGTTCGATGTGCACCAGAACGTCCGTGATTTGGAGGGAGGCGCGCAACAGTGCATGCTTCACCGCCCCGGCGATGTCGTGGCCCGCGCGCACACTCAGCTCCGGCTGCACCTTCACATGCAGATCGACCAGGTAACTCAAACCCGCCCGACGGATGCGCACCTTTTCCAGGTCCTCGACTCCCGGCACCGCGCGAGCCACCGCCACCACCCGGGCGGCCGTTTCATCGGGAGCCGCCAGGTCCATGATGTCGCCCACGGCCTGCCGCAGGACCCGGACCCCGTTGGCTCCAATCACCCCGCAGGCGATCAAGGCCGCCCAGTCGTCGGCCGCCGCAAATTTCTGACCACCGAGCACCGCCACCGTGATGCCCACAAACGCCGCCGCCGAAGTGATCGCGTCCGCCCCGTGATGCCACGCCTCGGCCCCCAGGGCGTTGCTGCCCGTCTCCCGCCCGAGCGCGCTGAGTCGCCGCGCAAACAGCGTCTTCACGCCCACGACCAAGGCCAGCACGCCGAGCGTCCAGGGAGCCGGCACGCGATGCGGCGTCACGATCTCGTGCACTGCATGCACCGCGATCCAGCCGGTCGCCGCGAAAAGGAACAGGGCCACCGCCAGCGCAGCCAGCGACTCCGCCTTGCCGTGACCATAGGGGTGGTTCTCGTCCGGCGGCTGGGCCGCCCACCGGAAGCCGGCCCACACCATCAGCGACGAAAAGACGTCCGCCACCGACTCCATGCCATCGGCGATCAGCGCGTAGGTGTTGCCCAGCGCCCCGCCGGCAAACTTCGCCAGCGCCAGCCCCAGGTTGAGCGCAACGCCCCGCAGCACAAGTGAACCGCCCGAACGCGCCCGCTGCGCGGCATCGCGCTGCGGCGAAAGGGAATGCGGCGGGAACGTGGACATGGACCGGAACGCCGAGTATGAAATCTCCCGCCCGCGCGGCGAGGCCGCAATTGACCGCCACCCGCCGCCGTGCACGCTCGAACGCATCATGTCGGACTTTTCGACCGCCATCGCGATGGATCCCGTGAAACAGTTTTCGGTCTTCGCCGAGAACCGCGTCGGCCGCCTCTACGACCTCTCGCACCTGCTGCAGTCGCACAACGTCCACATCCTCGCCCTCACCGTGCTCGACACCAGCGACAGCGCCATCTTCCGCGTCGTGGTCGACGACCCCGACCGGGCCCGCGAGCTGATGATCAACAACGATTTCCCCTTCACCGAGACCACGGTGATCGCGATCGAGTTCAACGGCGAACACTGCGTCAAAAACGTCCTCGGCGCCCTGCTCGAAGCCGAGATCAACATCCACTACGTATACAGTTTCCTGATACGTCCGATGGAGCGGCCGGGCCTCATCATCCGCACCGAGGACACCGACGTCGCCGCCCAGGCGCTCAACAACAGCGGCTTCCGCGTGCTCACCCAGGCCGACATATCTCGCTGACGATTAGGCGCCAAATCCTGTTTTTAACCACGAATGGACCCGGTCGGTTCAGGACTTCACCCGCGCCGCGCCGTCCATCTCGTAAATCGTCGTGAGGTAACCGTTGTCGAGCACCGGTCCCACCCGCAGTTTTCCGGCGAAGGCCAGCGGCACGTCCATCTCGGCGGCGATCGGCTCCGCCAGACGCACCGTCACCCATTCGTTGACCCGCGGCACCGCTCCGTAACAGCACACCATGGGATCACTCACCAGGAGGAACTCCGCCACCTTCCCGCCATCCATCCGTACCGGCAGCATGAATCCCGTGAGCACCACGTCCCGGCCGTCGAGCGCCGCGATCTCGGCGGGAATCTGCGCACGGCTTTGGGCAATGATGGCGGCATCGTCCTGCCCCTGCTCATAGGCCGGCGCCTCGAAGGTGAAGCCCGCCAAACGATCCCAGCCCAGCGTCGTCGGCCCCGCCGCCCCGGCCCCGGACGCGACCGGGGCGCCCAGCAGCAGTACGCTAAGAATGAAGCTTCGGGATCGACGCAGCGCGGCTTTGGTCATGCGCGCAACCTGCCGCGTCCGCGCCACGCGTCAACGCCCCGCCGCGATGAACGCTCAACACCGCGTATTCGTCCTTCTCAAGACCCGGCTGTTCACCTTTGCTCCGCCTCGTGCAGCTCGATCCGGAATCGCCGCCCCATCTCCCCGGTCAGTGCCTCAACTGCGGAACCACGCTCACCGGCCGGTTCTGCCACCAGTGCGGCCAGCTCGACTTCGATTTCCGCCGCTCCTTCTGGAGCATGCTGCACGACGCGCTGGAAAGTCTCTTTCATGTGGACGGGCGCTTCATCCGCTCCGTGATCGAACTGCTGTTTATCCCCGGCCGACTCACCCGTGCCTTCCTGCTCGGCCGGCGCGCCAGCCAGGTGCCGCCCCTGCGCTTCTATCTGTTCATTACGCTCCTCTTTTTCCTCACCCTGCCACTGCGCACCGATTTCACCGTACCCGAACTGCGCCTGCCGGATTCCGCGCAGGCCGGTGCGACGGCGATGAACCAATCGACCGCCCGGCCCGACGTGCCGAACCCGTGGACCGAGTTCGTGGAGGGCATGCGCTCCGCCTTCGATGAAGACGACCTGGCCGAACGATTCCGCGCGCCCACGCGGGAGGAGTTGCTCGACCTGATCGTCAACTACACCCCGAAACTGCTGTTCGTGCTGCTGCCGCTCCTCGCCCTCGGCACCCGCATCCTGTATTGGCGATCCGGCTACTCCTACCTCGAGCACCTCGTCGTGGCGCTCCACCTGGGCACCTTTTTCTTCACCTTCACGCTCATGGTCGAAGGCTGGTCGCTTCTCCTCGCCTTCCTCTGGTCGCCGCTCGCCACCCTGTTCAGCGCCGCCGCCCTCGGCTACGGCCTGCTCTACCTGCCGCTGATGCTGCGCCGCGTCTTCCCGCGCGGCATCTGGGGCACGCTCTGGCGGACCAGCCTGCTCTATATCGCCGGCGGCACGATCATGTTCGGCATCATCATCACGCTCGCTGTCGTGTTCATCAGCCGGAGCGGACTGCTGAACTGAGGCCGTTGCCGGTCACGCGGCGAAAACGGTGCTCGATCGGTTTGCGCTGCTCCGCGGTCAATGCCGGCACGTCCGGCAAGCCTGCAGCGCGCTGATTGGCCAGGGTGCGCTGGCACAGCTCGCGATACGCATCCCATCGCGCCGCCAGCCGCCGATCCGGCGGCCCCAGCACCGCGGGGTCGAGCGGAGCCGCGTTCGCAACCTGGCGCAGCAGCGAACGCCATTCCGTCATGAGCCGGTCCACATCTCCGCGTCCCGCCTGCTCGAGGTGCGCAATCAACGCCGCCGCCCGCGCCGTGCGCTCGCTGAGAGCCTGGACGACTTCGGCCGCGCCGGCCCCATACCCTTCCGGCAGCCCTTCGGCCAGGAACCCTTCGAAGTCGAAACGCCGGTAGGCCTTTTCGGCCACCTGCACGAGCCGGCCCAGCCGCCGCGGGTTGCTGCCACAGAAGCGCTCGCCCCCGAACAGGTTCGCCGCGTCCCAGAGCAGGTGCTCCAGCGGATATCGCGCGTCCTCCAGCGCCGCCGCCAGCGCCAGCCCCTCCGGTCCCGTGAAACTCGCCACGATTGCGCCACGGGCGGTGAGCCGCAGCTCCCGGTCCAGCACGCCCAGCCGCTGGAGCGACCACAACAGGGTCGGCTGCGGCGACAGCGCCAGGCACGACTCGCGCCAGGCGCAGGTGCGGCAGGGCCTGAAGGGATTGCGCCGGCGCCGCACCACGCGCGCCCGTCCAGTATCCGTTTTCTGACGACACGGCGTCGCCGCCGCCTCCGGCAGGGCGGCGGTCTGTTCGTTGCCCACCGCGATCGGCTCCGCCGCAAAAAAGCGCGCCCCCCAGCCCGCCACCCGCTGCGCCGCGTCGTCCCCCACGCGCAGGCTGCGCAGCAGGAAGGTCCAGGGCATGGGCGCGGCCCGCTTGAGCCGCTGCGGCGCGGCCCGGCTCAGTCGCGGCGTGCGCGCACTCACCAGCATGTAGCCGACATCGTCCAGGCCGCGGCGTCCCGCCCGTCCGACCATCTGCAGCAAATCGTGCGGCGCGATCGGCCGTTCCACATTGCCCACCCGGTAACGTTCCGCCGTGACCATGACCGAACGCAGGGAGAAATTAATGCCCGCGCTCAGCCCCAGCGTCGCCACCACGGCGCGCAACTGTCCGGCCTTGGCCAGGGGTTCCACCACGCCGGCGCGCTGCAGGTAGGACAGCCCGCTGTGATGGAAGGCCACGCGCTGCCGCAGCAGGCGGGCGAGTTCCGGACCCGCCGCCTGCTCCTGGGCAGCCGTGAGGGCGAGCGGTTCCGAGAGGGGTACTTCGCGGGCAAACTGCCGCGCCAGCCGTTCGGCATCGCGACGGTGCGGGGCAAAGACGAGGACCGGCCCCATGCCTTCGCGCAACGCGCCCGCCAGCCGTCGCGACCAGAAACCCGTGATCTCCCGCGGGAGGCCGCGCACGAGATCGTCGACATCATACTCCTCCAAGGGCACCGGCCGCACCCGGGTGCGCACCAGGCGGACCGAACGGCCCAGCCGCTGGAGCCAGTCCAGCACATCCGCCGGATTGCCCACCGAGCCGGAGAGCAGCAACAGCTGCACCATCGGCGGCAGCGCCAGCAGCACACCCTCGTAGTGGTTGCCGCGCACCGGGTCGGAAATCCACTGGTATTCATCCACCACCAGCAGGCGGGCGGCCCGTTCCCCGCCATCCGTCAGCTCCCGCTGCACGGCCTCCAGCGTGGCCACCACCACCGGCGCCTCGGGGTCGATCGACACGTCGCCGGTCACGATTCCCACCCGCCAGCCGCGCTCCCGCCACTCGGCGTACTTGTCGTTGGCCAGGGCCCGGGTCGGCACCGTGAAGATCGCCCGCCGGCCAAAATTGCTCTGCTCGGCCCACCGCTCGAATACATGGGTTTTCCCCGCCCCGGTCGGCGCATCCACGATCACATCCGCTCCGGCGAGCAAGGCCTGGATCGCCTCCGTTTGCCAGCCGTCCGGCAGCCTGAGACGCTGCAGTCCCACCGCCCAATCGTCGGTTCCAAATCGCGCCATGCTGGCCCGACCGTCCCCTGCCCGCCCCCCGCCGTCAATCACCGCCCCGGAGAAATTCACCTTCTGCGTTTCCCCCAGCAGAAGCCCTTCACCCACCCAAAAACCCACCTTATAGTGCGTCACATTTGTGAAACAAACCCTCATCTTCTTGGCGACAGCCCGGGAGAGGCCTTGACCACAGCCGGCGCTCGTCTGAGTTCGGAGGGGTTGACTTACCCGCTCCACCGCTTCGCTCCTCCATCGGCCGGTCCCGGATCCGATCGGGTGAACGAGCCGGTGACAGCACTAGAACCACGAACTACCATGAACTATCCGAAACGGGCTTTGGCCCTCACCGCTTCGGCCGCCCTCGCGGCCCTGCCGGTTTTTGGTCAGCAAACGACCGAAACCTCCGAAGAAACGGTACAACTCGACGCCTTCGTCGTCACCGAGATGGCCGACTTCGCCGACTTGGCGATTCCAAACGAGACGCCGGTGTCCTTCACCGCGCTGAGCAAGACCGAGATCACCGAACAGCTTGGTTCGCGCGACATCCCGCTCGTGCTCAACACCGCGCCCTCCGTCTACGCCACGACCGATTCGGGTGGCGCCGGCGACGCCCGCGTCAACGTGCGCGGCTTCTCCCAGCGCAATGTGTCCATTCTCATCAACGGTGTTCCCACCAATGACATCGAGAACGGCTGGCTCTACTGGTCCAACTGGGATGGCCTCGGCGACGTTTCCTCCGAGATCCAGCTCCAGCGCGGCCTCTCCAATGTCACCCTGCCCACGCCCTCGATCGGCGGCACGATGAACATCATCACCGACCCGTCGTCCTCCTCCCGCGGCGGCTCCTTCAAGACCGAATTCGGCAGCGACAACTTCCTCAAGTTCACCGGCGTCGTGAACACCGGCCTCATCGACGACAAGTTCGCCCTCACCGTGGGCGGCGTCTCCAAGACCGGCGACGGCTACGCGCGCGGCACCTGGACCGACGGCAAGGGCTACTACGTCGGCGCCACCTGGTTCGTGAACGAAAAGAACCGTCTCGAACTCTACGCCGTCGGCGCCCCGCAGACCCACGGCCAGCGCACCTTCGCCTCCAACATTGCCGCCTATGACGCCGACTACGCCCTGAGCCTCGGTTACACCCAGGCTCAGGTCGACGCCGCCATCGCCCGCGGCCCGGTCGACGCCGGCTACGCCTTCAATCCCAACTACGCCCCGGTCAGCCCCGGCTACACCGGCCAGCAGTGGTATTGGGACGGCCTGCACAACCGCCACAGCGCCAACTTCATCAACGAGCGCGAAAACTACTTCCACAAGCCGCAGGTCAACCTGAACTGGTTCTCCCAGATCAACGACCAGACCAAACTCGCCACCGTCCTCTACTACAGCGGCGGTCGTGGGGGTGGCGCCGGCACGCTCTACAACACCGGCGACATCTACGGCTTCCAGAGCAGCTCCCGCGCCTTCGCCTTCCTGCCCAACAGTGACCCGCTCTACGGCAGCGCCTACGACTGGGACGCCACCATCGCCGCCAACGCCGGCACCCGGACGGTCCGCAATGACCGCGACAAGCCCGCCGGCCAGTCGCTGGCCATCCTCCGCAACTCGGTCAACAATCAGGACCAATACGGCGTCGTCTCCAAACTCACCTACGAGGTGAACGACGCCCTCGACACCACCGTCGGCGTCGACTGGCGCACGGCCGAGATCGCTCACTTCCGCGAAGTGCGCGACCTCCTCGGCGGCGATTATTATATTCCCGCCCCCGGCCAATACAGCGACTTCCTCGACAGCGCCCCCGTCATGGGCCTCGGCGACAAGGTCGACTACTACAACGTCAACACCGTCGACTGGCTCGGCCTCTTCGCCCAGGCGGAGTATCAGCAGGGTCCCCTCACGGCCTTCGGCGTGTATGGATTCTCCTCGATCGAATACGGCTACGAGGATGTGTTCCGCCGGGCCTCCGCCGGTTCCAGCGAAACCTACAAGCTCAACCCCGGTGCCATCGACGGCCACCAGGTCAAGGGCGGCGTGAGCTACAAGTTCACCGAGAACTTCAGCAGCTACGTCAACGCCGGCTGGGTCTCCAAGGTGCCGGTCCTCGACGGCGTGATCGACGACGTCACCGGCCGCCTCATCGACCCGACCAACGAGAAGTTCACCTCCTTCGAGACCGGCCTGCGCTGGCAGACCGCCGACGGTCGCTTCAACGTCAACGCCAACCTCTACTTCACCCAGTGGCGCGACCGCACCGTCACCGACTTCGGGTCCGACGCCAATGGCGATGACTACATCGTTTATCTCCGCGGCGTCGACTCGGACTACAACGGCATTGAAATCGAAGGTGCCTGGAAGCCCAACGAATGGGTACGCTTCGACGCCGCCGCCTCGTTCGGCGACTGGACCTACACCAATGACGTGGCCGCCGAAGCCGTCTACGTCGGCACCGGGCAGCCCGCCATCGATGGCACCACCCTCTACATCAAGGATCTCCAGGTCGGCGACGCGCCGCAAAGCCAGATCGCCTACGCCGTGACCTTCTTCCCCCTCGAAGGTCTCTCGGTAAAGCTGCAGGGCCGTTGGTATGACCGCTACTGGTCGGACTTCGATCCCGCCAATCGCACCAACCCCAACGACCGCGCCCAGTCCTGGCAGATCCCGAGCTACTCCGTCTACGACGTGCATGTGAACTACTACCTCCCGGACGAATTTGGTCCCTTCGAGGCCCAGCTCTTCCTCCACATGTTCAATGCCTTCGACGAGGTCTACGTCTCCGACGCCACCGACGAGAGCTCCTTCGAGTCGATCTCCGGCGCCCCCGCCCACAGCGCCCAGCGCGCCGAGGTCTTCCTCGGGGCTCCGCTGACCTTCAACGCCGGCATCACCCTGCGCTTCTGAGCGCCCGCGCCCGTCGTCGACTTCGGCCCCGACTTCGACGATCGCCCGCCTTCCGCCCCGTTCCGCCTCGCGGAACGGGGCTTTTTTCTGCCCCCGTGACACCCACCGCCACCGGCGCGGTTGCAAATCCGAACGGCGCACCGTTTCTCATTGGCAGGTCCTCCCGAACAGCGCGCCGACCGCGCTCCCGCTCTCCCACTGCATTGCCTTTCCCGACCTCCCTTCGCGCCCTCAATTCCCGCAACTACCGGCTCTTTTACGCCGGCCAGTCCTTTTCGCTGCTGGGCAACTGGATGACGCTCACCACCTCGGCGTGGTTGATCTACGAGCTGTCGCGCGACCCCTTTCTCGTCGGCTTCCTGCCCTTCGCCAACCAGATCCCGGTCCTGCTCTTCGCCCCGCTGGGCGGCATCCTCGGCGACCGTCTCCCCCGCCAGCGCCTCATGTGGTGGCTCAACATCCTCTGCGCCACGCAGGCCGCCGCCCTCGCCCTGCTCACCCTCACCGACGCCCTCACCATCGGCAGGCTGCTCACCCTCGTCACCCTGCGCGGATTCATCAACGCGATCGAGTTTCCCACCCGCCAATCCTTCGTCGTCGACCTGGTCGACCGGCGCGCCGACATCCCCAATGCGATCGCGCTCAACTCCTCGATGTTCAATGCCGCCCGTCTCGTCGGCCCCGGCATCGCCGGCGTGATCATCGCCACCGTGGGACCGGGGGTGAGCTACCTGCTCGATTGTGCCAGCTACGCCGGCATCCTCACCGCCCTGCTCGCCATGCGCCCGCCCGCCCGGACGCCACGCCCGCGCAATACTCATCCCTTGGCCGACCTCCGCGCCGGCCTGCACTACGCCCGCCACTCTCCCGCCCTCCTGCCGTCACTGCTCATGGTGCCAATGATCGCCCTGGCCGGCTTCGCCGCCAGCACGCTCGCGCCGGTCTTCGCCCGGGATCTTTTCGGCGGCGACAGCACCACGCTCGGGTTCATGTTTTCCGCCGTCGGCGCCGGCGCCCTCATCAGCGCCGTCACCCTGGCGCGCCGTCCCTCACCGGCCGGCCTGCCGCGCTGGGTTGCCGCCGGCGCCTTTGCCATCGCACTCGGCCAGCTCGGTGTCGCGCTCAGCCCCTCGCTGCCCTGGGCGCTCCTTGGCCTCGCCGCCACCGGCTGGGGCACCGTGCTCTCCATGGCCGGCAACAACACGCTCATCCAGTCCGCCGTGGCCGACGACAAACGCAGCCGCATCATGGGCCTCTTCGCCATGGGCCAGGGCATGTTCCCGCTCGGCAGCCTCGCCGCCGGCGCCCTGGCCTCAGCCTTCGGTCCCCGTCCCGCCGTCGCCCTCGCCGCCGTCGGAACCACCCTCGCCGGCCTGATCTTCTTGCGCAACCGCCGCGCCGTCGCGGCCCGCGTGCGCCCGCCCCGCCGCCCCGCTCCCCTCCCCTCCGATTCCCAGACCTGACTCCGCCCCCGCGCTCCCGCGCAGGGCAACGCCGCTTCAGCGGGCGCCCGGGAAGGGATGACTCGATAGGTGTCGCGCCGCCTTTTGCGGCTCCTGGGCAAGGACCAGCTCGATGCGCCGCAGCAGTTCCCCGGCGCCGAACGGCTTCATGATGAGGTTGCTCGTCGTGTCGAACAGCTCGGTTTCGGCAGAGACGCCCAGATACCCCGACATGAACAACGTGCGCAGCCCGGGCCAGCGACGGGCGGCCAGCTCCGCCGCTTCCGGTCCGGTCATGCCGGCCATCACCACGTCGGCCAGCAACAAATCCGGCGGATGCGTCGCCTGCATCAGGATCTCCAGCGCCTGATCGCCCGAACGCGCGAGCCGCACCTGGAATCCCGCCCGCCGCAACAGGCGCTCGAGGTAGCTGCGCACCGCATCGTTGTCATCCGCCACCAGTATCGATGTGCCGGATACGCTGGCCTGCAGTTCCACCATCGGCGCCAGCGCCGGTTCGTCCAGCGGCAGGGTGGAGCGCGGCAGCGAAACAATGAAACGGGAGCCGCCCCCGGGCCGTGACTTCACCACGATTCCTCCCCCGGCCGCCTGCACGATGCCGTGCACGGTCGACAGTCCCAGACCGGTCCCCTGACCGGGCGGTTTGGTGGTGAAGAACGGGTCGAAGATGCGCTCGATCACGTCGGGCGCCATGCCCGTGCCTTCGTCCTTCACCTCGAGCTCGATCCTGTTCTCGCGCGACAGGCAGCTCACCTCCACCCTTCCGCCTTTGGGCAGGGCGTCACGGGCGTTGACCGCCAGATTGATCAGCACCTGCTCCATCTGCCCCGGATCCGCCAGCACCGGACAGGACTCGGGCGCATGCACCGCCAACAGCACGCGCTCTCCGAGCATGCGGTTGAGCAGCGGCACCGCGTTCTGCACGCAGGCGGCCAGATCCATCACCTGCGGCTGCACCATTTCCCGCCGGGCAAAGGTCAACAGGTGCCGCACCAGGGTCGCCCCCCGCTCCTGCACCGCCATGATGTCCGGCGCGTATTTGCGCGCCTCCGGATCACTGGACTGCGCCAGCATCGCACCGTAGCCGCCGATGACCGTGATGAGGTTGTTGAAGTCATGCGCCACGCCGCCGGCCAGCAGGCCGACCGCCTCCATTTTCTGCGCCTGCAGCAACTGTCCCTGCAACTGCCGCTCCCGCTCCTCCGCCTCCCGTCGGCGCGTGATATCACGCATCACCAACAGCGTGTCCCGCTTCCCGCCATGGCGCGAGAGATCACTGGCACGCACCTCCAGCGGAACCCCCGCCGGGCCACCCTGCATCTCGACCGGCTCGCGCGCCCGCACGGGCGTCGCCAACCACTCCTGCAGGTCCCAGTCCTCCGGCCCATCCACCAACTCCTCGATCCGCCGGCCGCGGAGCACTGCGGGCTCTCCGCCCATGATGCGACCGGCCTCGGCATTGAGTTCGGTGATGCAACCCGCCGAGTCGACCACAACCACGCCGTCCGGTACCGCCTCGATGAGTTCGCGCATGCGGCGTTCCTCCGTCTCGCTGCGCCGCAGGCTGTCCGCCAACCACCGCATGAAGGTCACCAACAGGGTGTTCGAGACGAAGACGGTCGTCGCCAATACGATGACGATGTAGGGAAAGCCCGGGGTGGCGAAGCCCTCCGTTGCGCCGACCAGTCCCGATAACCCGATCGCGAGCGGAATCGTCACCATGATCACCCACCCCAGCCACTGCGCGAGGCGCGGACCGAGCCAAAGCGCCGTCACCGACATCACCGCCGGAACCATCATGGCCGTGGGCGTCCACGACTGCACCGGGTTCATCATGAAGGCCACGTGCACTTCCGCCACCACTCCGCCGAGCACGAGCGATCCCGCCGCGCGCAGACGGCCGCGCCGCCAGAGATGCAAAGCCAGGACCGCCATGAGAAAGACCCACGGGTCGGGCCAAAGCCACATCCGCAACGCCCCGGTCTGCAGGAACAGCCCCACGCAGGTTGCGCCATATCCCAGCAGCGCCACCAGCACGCCCCCGAGAATCCACCGCGAATAGCCCGCCGGAAATCGCGACTGGAGGAGGTGCACTCCCACGTCCTCGTCACGCACCGGGGATCGGAAATTCTGGATGCTCTCGTTCAAGGTCGCCGCTCGGATCACGCCCTCAATAGCGCGCTCCGGCCGCTAGTCCAACCTCGGATCGGATTCACGTGAACTTGCCCGCACCCGGTCAGGCGCCGGCCAGCGGCGACTCCGACTGCGCGTCACTGCCGTCCACCTGCCGCCCCCGCCACACCGCCGCCAACGCGCCCACCAGGAACTTCACGACGATCTCGCCGAAGATGATCGAAACCAGCACGCGCGGCGGAAACCCGGCAACCCCGGCAAAGGCGACCAGGTTGAAAAAGATCGAGTCGAGCGGGATGCTTACTGCGTTGGACGTCAGCACGCGGTGCCACCAGGACTTGGCCAGCAGCCGCTGGTAAACCTCCGTGTCGGCCGTCTCCGCCAGGACGATTGCCACCACCGACGCCAGGATGATGCGCGGCGGCACATGACCCAGCAGGGACAGTACGCCGCTCAGCAAGGCCGCCAGACCAATCACGGTGTAAACGAAGCGCCGCCCCCGCACGTGCATGCGATCCCGCTGCGTGAAGGTGAAGCCGAAGATGAACGTGCCCACGGCCACCTGCCCAAAAACGGGCAGCGGAATGAACCAGGTGGCGGTCAGATTCGCCCCCAGCACAGCCAGGATATAAATGACGGCGGCTAGCATCGGACCGCGGAACCTGAGCCGCGCCCCCCGCCTTGGCGAGTCCGGAAAACACCCAGGCGACCACCGAAAAAAATGTTCAGGGCCGCCCCTGTCGAAAGACGGGAGCGGCCCTGAGTTTGTATTCTGATGCCTTATCGTGTCAGCGATCGCCGACGGATTTGCCTCAGTAGACCGACGCGTAGCGGTCCGAGCGGAAGCTCGGCATCTCCGCGCGGAACGGCACCTTCACCTTGGTCTCGACGGTTTCCCCGTCCTTCATGACCGGCGTGAAGCGCCATTTGGCCACCGCTTCGACCGCGGCGGCGGCGAGCGCCTCGTCATTGGCGGACGCCACGGCGATGGCGATCGGCACACCGGCCTTGTTGACGGTGAACTCCACGACGGCCTCGGAGCCGACGGTCGTGATGATCGCCGGAGCGACCACCTTGACCGGCACCGGCATGCCGGTGCGACCTGCGTAGGATTCAACGTAGGCCTTCTCCGACGTCGCCGCGGAAGCGGCGGCGGCGAGAGCGCCGAGGCTGAGCACGATAGCGAGTTTCTTGACTGCGTTCATGGTTGGATTTGCCCCGTAAGACGACGGGGCGGCGTTTGTTTTCTATCTGGTTTGGAAACGTTCGCCGCCACCCGCGACAGGCACGGCAGGCTGAGCGAACGGTGTTTGGTCCCGCCGGAGCGCGACCAAAGTCCACGGTTGCGGCGTGACGAAACTCGCCAAACCACGCCGCAACCAAAAGTCATCGGAAGAAGAGCCGTTCATACCGACCGGGCCCTGCGCAGGGCCCGGCCCGCGACCGGTTTTCGTCTCCTTCACTCCTCTCGCAGTATGATCAAAGAACCCGTTTGGGGAGGGTCCTAAGAAAGCACGACGAACCAAGTTCGCCGGCTCATGCAATGCAACCCCCGTGCCAAGCCGGCCCGGTCAAGATTGCGTGACGTCGTGACGCGACGGTAACGCCAGCGGCAGCAGGATCAACAGACCCACCACGAAGAAGCCCGCGTTGACCGTGATGGCCTGCCGATAACCCAGCCCCGTCGCCAGGACGCCAAACGTAAACGGACCGATCACCCCGGCCAGTTTGGCAAAAAATCCCCAGTAGCCAAAAAACTCCCCGGCTCGACCGGGCGGCGTCAAGGTGGCCACCACCGCCCGCGCCGCCGACTGCAGGCTGCCCATGGCCACACCCGCCAACACACCGATGATGTAGAACTCCGTCACGGTCGAACAGCGCGCCGCCCATAGACAGACGACGATCCACAGTCCCAAGGCCGTGGCCAGCGGCCACTTGGGACCGACCCGATCCTGCCAAAAACCGAACCCGAACGCCCCCGCGACGCCCGCCAGCTGCAGCACCACGAACAGCCCCATCACCTCCTCCTGGCTCATCCCCACGACCTCCGTCGCAAACCCGGCCGCGAAGCCCACCACCGCCATCAGGCCGGAGATGAAAAACGTCATCGCGACAAAAAACACCGCCAGTCGCCGATGCTGCGGCAGCTCCTTTTTCATCTGGCCAAACTGCGCCCAGGCCAGCCCGCGATAGGTTTCGCCCGGCGCCAGCACCCGCGGCTTCGCCCGCTCCTTCAACAGCAGCAACGTCGGCAGGCTCGCCGTGAAGAAGAACAGGCCCGTGGTCAAAAACGTCCACGAGGCGCGCCCCTCACCGCTCTTCACGATCACCAGCGCCAGCGCCAGGCTCAGCAGGCCGCCGAAATACCCGAACGACCACCCGTAGCCCGAGATCTTGCCCACGTTCTGCGGCGTGCTGATTTCCGGCAAAAAGGCCGAACAGATATTTTCGCTCATGGAAAACGCCACGTTGGCCACCATCACCAGCCCCAGCATGAGCCAGACTTGTCCCGCCTCCACCCCGAAGAGGCAGGCCGTCGCCACCGAACAGGTGAACGCCGTCGTCAACAGGTAACGCTTCTTGCGCGCCCGCACATCCGCCACCACCCCCACCAAGGGCGACAACAGGATCACGATCGCCTGCGAGAAGCTCATCATGAAACCCCACCACTGCTTCGCTTCCGGCTGTCCCTGCGCAATCACCGCCGAGAAATACGGCAGGCCCACCACCGTGATCACGATCGTTGTAAAGGCCGAGTTGGCGAAATCGAAACAACACCAGCCAAAGATCTCGCGCTTGCGCACCGGCGGCGCGGATTCCGGCAGGCTGGCCGGCGGGGTCGCAGGATTTTGATCCATCTGGCGCGCGAGAAAATCGCGCGCCCTCGCCACTGGCAAGTCGCCCGCACGCGGAACTTTGTATCCTGAAATTGCTCGAACCGCCCTCCACCGGCCCGCCAAAAAGCCGATAGCGATCTTGCACCCCGACTGCACCGCCGGTTCCTTGCCCGCTTTTCTCGACTCACCGCTAGATTTATTCCCAGTGTCCGACACTCCCCGTTCCCTCCTCAGCCGCCTGAAGACCGCCGTCGTCCAGTGGATCGACGCCGACTACTGCCCGGACGGCCCCGAAAAAATGCGCCAGGAACCCGACAAGGTCGACTGGGTGCGCGTCATGCCCTTCGTGGTGCTGCACCTCGGCTGCTTCGGCGTGATCTGGACCGGCTGGAGCCCCTTCGCCGCCTGGTCGGCCGTGGCACTCTACTTCCTGCGCATGTTTGCCGTCACCGGCATCTACCACCGCTACTTCTCGCACAAGACCTACTCCACCTCGCGCTTCGGCCAGTTCCTGCTCGCCGTGTGGGGCGGCACCACCGTGCAGCGCGGCCCCCTCTGGTGGGCCTACCATCACCGCCATCACCACCAGCACAGCGACGAGGAGGAGGATGCCCACTCGCCGCACGTGCACGGCTTCTGGTGGTCGCACATCGGCTGGATCACCAGCCGCCGCAATTTTCCGACCGACTACTCCAAGGTGAAGGACCTCGCGAAATTCCCCGAGTTGGTCTTCCTCAACCGCTTCGACATCGTCGTGCCGCTGCTCTTCGCCGCCGCTCTCTACGGCTTCGGTGTCGCCCTTGAGCGCTTCGCCCCCGGCCTCGGCACCAACGGACCGCAGATGCTCGTGTGGGGCTTCTTCATCAGCACCACCGCCCTGTTCCACGGCACGTCCTGCATCAACTCCATGGCCCACCTCATGGGCCGTCGTCGCTTCAACACCACCGACGACTCCCGTAACAGCTTCATCCTCGCCATCATCTGCCTCGGCGAGGGCTGGCACAACAATCACCACCGTTACCAGAGTTCCACCCGCAACGGCTTCTACTGGTGGGAAATTGATCCGACCTACTACGGTCTCAAGTTTCTCTCCTGGACCGGCCTCATCTGGGGCTTCAAGGCCGTGCCGCAATCGGTCCTCGAGGAAGGTCACCGCGCCGAACACCAGCGCACCGTCGTCGCCGCCGAGCGCTCCGAACACGTCCACCTGCGCTCCTCGCTCAAGAAGGTCGTGCCCACCGCCGCCGCCATCGCCGTCGGCACCATCCACGCCGCCCAGGCCGACGCGCCGCGCAAACCCGAGCGGCCCGGTATTCAGAAAGACGTGACGGAGCTCACCCACGACGAGCCCCGCGACGATCGCCAATTGTAGGGGCACTGCTTGACGGCACCCGGGATCGTCCACTCGTTCCCGCGTTCCGCTTCGCTTCTTCCCGCATGTCCCGCATCGCCATCATCGGCTCGGGCGTGGCCGGTCTCGGCTGCGCTCACTTTCTCCATCGTCACCACGACATCACGGTCTTCGAGTCGGCCGACCGCCTCGGCGGCCACGCCCATACCGTCGAGGTCGAGGAGCCCGACACCCATCGCCGCGTGCCGGTGGACACCGGCTTCATGGTCTTCAACCGCGAGACCTATCCGCACCTCTGCCGGCTTTTCGATCAGCTGCGCGTGCCGGTGAAGAAAACCTCCATGTCCTTTGCGGTGCGCGATGACGAAAGCGGGATCGAGTGGTGCGGCTCCTCGCTCAACCACCTTTTCGCCCAGCGCAAAAACCTCTTCAACCCGCGCTTCATCCGGATGCTGCTCGCCGTCCACCGCTTCAATTCCGAGGCGGCGCGCGCGCTCGACGATCCCGCCCTGCGCGAGCAATCGCTGGCCGACTTCGTGCGCGCCCGCGGCTACGGCGAGGACTTCTTTCACCTCTACCTCGTGCCGATGAGTTCCGCGGTCTGGAGCACCCCGCCGGAACAGATGCTCGAGTTCCCCGCGTCCACCCTGCTGCGCTTCTTCCACAACCACGGCTTCCTCGGCCTTCACACCCAGCACCAATGGTGGACCGTCGACGGCGGCAGCCGCGAATACGTCAATCGTCTCATCACGCCGTTTCGCGAGCGCATCCTCACCGGCACCGCCGCCACGCGCATCGTGCGCACCGGCAGCCAGAACATCGTCATGACCAGCCGCGGCGAGGCGCGCTCCTTCGACCACGTCATCCTCGCCGCCCACGCCCCCGACGCCCTGCGCCTCATCGTCAACCCCACGCCCGACGAATCGCGCCTGCTCGGCTCCTTCCGCTACCAGGACAACATCGCCTCGCTGCACACCGACCCATCCGTCATGCCCCGCACCCGCCGCGCCTGGTCGAGCTGGAACTACCAACTCGTGCGCAACGCCGAGGGCCGGATCGAACCCGCAACGCACTACTGGATGAATTCCCTCCAAAACGTGAGCGACCGCGAAAACTACTTCGTCACCATCAACCGCGCCGACGACATCGACCCGACGCGGCTGCACCGCCGCATCGCCGCCGCGCATCCGCTCTTCGACCTCGCCGCCGTGCAGGCTCAGGACGAACTCGCCGCGCTCAACACCACTGCCGCGACGACCACGCACACCTACTTCGTCGGCGCCTGGCAACGCTACGGCTTCCATGAGGACGGCCTGTGGAGCGCCCACCGCCTCTGCGACCAGCTCCTCGGTCGCGATCCCTGGGCCGCCTGAGGCCCGCGTCATGCACTCCGAGCTTTACGAATGCCACGTCACGCACGCGCGCTTCGTGCCGCGGGCGCATCGCTTCGTTTACCGCCTGTTCATGCTGAGCGTCGATCTCGACGAGTTGCCCCAACTCTCTCGTCGGCTCCGCCTCTTTTCCGTCGACCGTCCCAACGTTTACAGCCTGCGCCAGCGCGACTTCCTGCCGCTGGGCGAGCCCCTGCACCAGCGCGACACCTCCCGTGCCCCCGCCACTGCGGCGCCCGCGCTCAAGGATCGCCTGCTCGCTTTTCTGGCCGCCCACCAGATCGATCCCGGCCCCGGCGCCCGGGTGCAACTCATCACCCTGCCGCGCATCCTCGGCTACCGCTTCAACCCGGTCTCGTTTTACTTCGTACGCGACGCCGCCGGCACCCCCGTCGCCGCCGTCACCGAGGTCACCAACACCTTTCATGAGATCAAGCCGTATCTGCTTTCTGGTGACACGCTGAAGGGCGGCGTTTTCCGCCATCGCGCGCCCAAGCATTTTTACGTCTCCCCCTTCTCCGATGTCGACGTCGCCTTCGACTTTTGCCTGAGCGTTCCCGGCGATCGGCTCGCGATTCGCATCGACGATTACACCGGTTCCGAGCGCACCTTCACCAGCACGCTCAGCGGCAGGGCCCGTCCGCTCACCGACCGCGCTCTGACCGCCTTCCTGCTCAAGTATCCGCTACTCACCCTGCGCGTCATTTTCCTCATCCACTGGCACGCCCTGCGCCTGTGGTGGAAGCGCGTGCCATGGTTTGCCAAGGCTGCCCGGGCCGCCGATCAGCGCGATCTCTACCGCCCGCATGCGTCGCTCACCCGCGGTCGGCGCTAGAGCGATTACAGTAAAGTTGTAGCCGATAATTCCGGAGGTGGCACAGACATTCCTGTCTGTGCGCCTTGCCTCCCGGTGCACAGACAGGAATGTCTGTGCCACATTCGCACTCGGGCACACTCAGCAGAACGCTCACCCGATGGGCGCCGCGATCGGGGAACGTCATGCCATCACTGCTCCACCGCGTTGGGCTTCGGTGAACAAAGCCCCTCCGTTTTCACCGGATACGATATTTCGTACAGCGCTCTACAGTGCGCCGACGAGGACCATTGGTCCCTCGGCGACGGGCACGCCGCCCTTGCGCTCCAGGCTCACCGCAAAGGCCGCCACCTGGGTGACCGGTTGCTTGGCGCGGAAACGCACGCGCGCCTTGCCGTCGGCGCCCACCTCCAGCACCCCGCCATCAACCGGGTTCTCATACTGCGGGTCGACCACCCACAACTGGTAGTCCTGCGAATCCCGATCGATCGCCGGCAGGTCGATCACCTCGATCAAGCCTTCATCGGTCGCCGGGTCGAACACCGCAAAACCGAAGGCCTGCGAGGCCTGCTCCAGCTGCGAACTCAACGCCGCGATGCGCAGCGAGTCGAGCTGGCGGCTCGATTCGAGCTGCGCGATCCGGGCCACAAGGGTTTCGCGGTTCATCGTCATCGCCGCCAGGTCCGCGCTCACCGATTCGATCATCTGCCGCGCCTGCGCCAGTTGGTCGTTCAGCTCCGCGATGCGATCGCCGCGCTGCAGCGCCACCACGCCGAAAATCGTCGCGGCCAACGCGAGGGCCGCCGCCATCCCCCAGCCCCAACTCCCGCCCCGTCCCGCCGCAATCGGCACCACCCGGTCCTCGGTAACCTCGGCCAAAAGGCGGGCGCGCAGATCCGCCGCCGGCGCCGGCGTCTCCGGCGTGTCCGCCAGCACGGCCAGCGCAACCACTTCCTCACACCGGCTCACCGCCCGCGCCAAGTCGGGCTCGACGCGCAGGCGCTGCTCAAAGCTCCCGCGGTCCGCCTCGGGAATTTCACCCAGAACATAATCGAGCACGAGATCGTGATCGGCGTCAGACATCACGCACCTCCTGCAGCCGCGTTTGCATCTTTTCCAACGCATAACGCAGCCGCGATTTGACGGTGCCCAGCGGCACCGTGAGTTTCGCCGCAATTTCCGAGTGCGACAGCCCCGAGAAAAACGCCAGCCGCACCACCCTTTTCTGGTCCTGCGGCAGCTCCGCCAGCGCCCGCTTCACGATCTCGGCCCGCTCGGTCCCGACCAAGGCCTCGCCGGCATGCGCCGCGTCGTCACGCACCTGAGCCAGCCCGTCCGCTTCCGGTTCGCTCAGGGTGCTGGCCGGCTGAATGCGACGGCGGCGTTTGCGCAAGACGTCGATCGCCCGCCGCCGGGCCGCGGTCACCAGCCAGGCGGTGAGGTTGACCTCGCGCCCCGCCAGGGTCCCGGCATGCGACCAGAGCGCGCGGAACGTATCCTGAGTGACTTCCTCGGCGTCTCCCGCCTCGCCGGTCACGCGCAACGCCACCGCATGCACCACCGCAGCATAGCGGTCGTAGGCCTCGCCGAGCGCCACAGCTTCCCCGGCCGCCAGGCGGACCATCAGAGCGGAGGCATTGTCTGCGTCGGGAACGGGGTCGGTGACGGGCATCGCGTGGCCCGCACGACACCGAATCGGCGGGCACCGGTTGACCGAACGCAGCCGCCCAGGCCTTGTCAACCAAGCGGGCGCGTCCCCAACCGAATTCTGCGTGTAAGCCAGCACCCCCTTCCAGACGTCCCGCCGCCCGCGGTGGATCTAATCTCCGCGTCCGCTCCGCTTGTTTCGCGATTATTTTCCCGCTTCACAGATCCGATCCGCGGGTTCGGGCGTTACTCCCTGCAGCGAGCCACCACTTCCCACTTATGCCTTCCTCCTCCGCTTCTTCTTCCCGCGCCCGTTCCCTCATCCTCCCGCACGCCCGTCGGGCCTCGCTCAGTCGTCGACTGGTGCTGGATTCGTTCGCCCCGATGCAGCGGGGCCGCCTCCGTCTGGAACTCCCGGACGGCGAAGTCCGGACCTTCGGCGACCCCACCGCAGCAACGGACACGGCCGTGATCCGGGTGCAGCGGGAGCGCTTCTTCGCCAAGTGCGTGATCAGCGGCGATGTCGGCTTCGGCGAAAGTTACGTCGACGGCGACTGGGAGACGCCCGACCTCACCGCCGTGATCGGTTGGTTCATCCTCAACCTCGACAACGCGCCCACTCTCTCCGGCTCGAAGCAGCGGCTGCGATCGGGAGCACTCAACCTCCTGCGCTTCGCCAACCGGCTCGGCCACCTCCTCCGACCCAACAGCCGCACCACCGCCCGGCGCAACATCAGCGAACACTACGACCTCTCCAACGAGTTCTTCGCCCTCTTCCTCGATCCATCGATGATGTATTCGGCCGCCCGATGGCCGACCCCCGATCTCTCCCTCGCCGAGGCGCAGGCGGCGAAGAACGACGCGCTCTGCCAACGCCTCAGCCTCCAACCCACCGACCGCGTGTTGGAGATCGGCTCGGGCTGGGGTGGCTGGTCGATGCACGCCGCGCGCACCTACGGCTGCCACGTCACGACGGTCACGATCTCCCAGCAGCAGTTCGACCTCGCCACCACCCGCATCGCCGCCGCCGGCCTCAGCGATCGCATCGAGGTGAGACTCTGCGACTACCGCGACCTCACCGGCGTCTACGACAAGATCGTTTCGATCGAAATGATGGAAGCCCTCGGCCACCGCTACCTGCCGGTCTTCTGCCAGACCCTCGATCGCCTGCTCAAACCCGACGGCCTGCTCGCCCTGCAGTTCATCACCTGCCCCGACCACCGCTACGACGCCTTCCGCACCGGCGTCGATTTCATTCAAAAACACATTTTCCCCGGCTCGCTGCTGCTCTCGCTCAACCGCGTCAACGACCAGCTCGCCCGCGCCGGCGGCTTCGTGCTGAATTCCGTCGAGGACTTCGGCCACGACTACGCCCGCACGCTCCAACTCTGGCGCGCGGCCTTTCATGCCCGCCTCGACGAGGTCCGTGCCCTCGGCTTCGACGAACGCTTCATCCGCAAGTGGACCTACTACCTCCACTACTGCGAGGCTGCCTTCGCCCTGCGCAACATCGGCGTCGTCCATACCCTGCACACCCGCGCCAACAACCTCGCCCTCTGAGGCCCCTTCTCACTCACTCCCTTTCACTCATCCCTTTCACTTTCCCTCATCCCTTTCCACCATGCTCTGGGCGCTCCGACTGCTTTTCATCGGCATCTTTGCCACCATGAGCGGGCTCATCGTCTGGGCCAGCCTGCAGCAACCCATCTTCGGCATTCCGGCCGAGGTCACCGGCAATCCCTGGTTCATCGCCACGCTCTTCGACGCCTACTTCGCCTTCCTCACCTTCTGGGTCTTCGTCGCCTGGAAGGAACCCACCCTCGGCGCGCGTATCCTGTGGCTCACTACAGTCATGCTCTGGGGCAACTTCGCCATGGCCGTCTACATGTTGATCGAGCTCTTCCGCATCGACCACATCGACCGCCTTCGCGAGGTTTTCACCGCGCAACGCGCCGGGCGCATCGGCCTGCCGCTCGGCTTCACGCTGGCCGGCGCGATCGTCTACGCGCTCGGGGCCGGACCCTTGTTCGCATGAGCAACGGCACTGCCATTCCGGCCACAGCCGTTCCGCGCCGCGGCTTTTGGCAACGTCGCCTGGTCGATCCCATCCTGCGTCAGCTCACCCAAGGGGTCACGCCCGCCCGCATCAGTTTCACCCTCGCGGTCTCCACCGTCTGCTCCCTCTTCCCCTTCCTCGGCTTCACCTGGCTGCTCAACCTCGGCGCGGGCATCGCGCTCAAGCTCAACCAGCCGATCATGCAAACCCTCAACCAGCTCCTGACGCCGATCCACCTACCCATGATCGTCGTGTACGTTCGGCTCGGCGAGTGGATCTGGCAGGCCGACGAACAGGCCTTTTCCGTCGTCGAGCTCGTGCAGAACTTCGCCGACCTTTCGCTCGGAGAATTTCTCCAAAAATTCGGCTGGGCCGGCGTGCACGCCTTTACCGCCTGGTGCCTCACCGCGCCCCTCCTGTTCCTCATCGTCTACTTTCCTCTTCGTCCCATCATCAACCGCCTCGCCCGCGTCCGCCTGCGGTCGGGCACCGCCACGACATGACGGCGATCCTGCTCACGACAACGGTCGGCCTGCTGGTCCTCTTCACGCTCGCCTACCTCTGGGCCCGTCGCATCGACAACTACGGCATCGTCGACTTCGTGTGGGCCTACAGCTTCGCCGCCGTCGCCTGGCACTACGCCCTCGCCGGCTCCGGTTGGCACGCGCGCGCCCTCGTCATCGCCTCGCTCGCCACCATTTGGGGCGTTCGCCTCGGCGGACACCTCTTCGCCCGCGTCATGGGCCACCATCCCGAGGAAGACAGCCGCTACCGCCAGCTGCGCGAGGATTGGCACGCCCACTTCGCCCCGAAGATGTTCGGCTTCTTTCAACTCCAGGCGATCTCGGTCGTCCTGCTCAGCGCACCGTTCTTTTTCCCCACCCGCAATCCGCAGCCCGCCTTCAACGTCTGGGAACTCGTCGGCACCACCCTCGTCGTGCTTGCGCTCCTCGGCGAAGCCCTGGCCGACGGCCAGCTCAAGGCCTTCCGCCGCGCGCCGGAAAACCAGGGCCGGGTCTGCAACACCGGCCTCTGGCGCTACAGCCGTCATCCCAACTACTTCTTCGAATGGTGCGTCTGGGTCGCCTTCGCCGTTTTCGCCTGCGGTTCGCCGTGGGGGTGGATCGGCCTCATCGCCCCAGCGATCATCCTGCACCTCCTGCTCAACGTCACCGGGGTGCCCATGGCCGAAGCCTCCTCGCTCAAATCCAAAGGCGACACCTACCGCGCCTATCAGCGCAGTACCAACGCCTTCTTCCCGGGCCCACCCAAACCCGACGCCTGAGCCGCACCTTCTCCCTTCTTCCCTTCAACTTCACCCTCATTCCTGCGTGGGCCGCGCCCCGCGCGACCCACGCCATGATCGACTGGCTCCTCGAAAAGAACCTGCTGCCCGACCCGCTCATCCGCTTCGGCATCCGCCGCCTGCTCGCGCAACGCCTGCGAGACGAAGCCGGCTACGATGCGAACGTCTACGTCGCCGACCTCAAGACCCGCGCCATCGCCGAGCAGACCGCCGCCGCCAACGAGCAGCACTACGAGGTGCCCACCCGCTTCTACGAACTCTGCCTCGGCCCCCGCCTCAAATACTCCGGCTGCTACTACCCGACCGGCACCGAGTCCCTCGCCGAGGCCGAGACGCACATGCTCGACCTCTACGCCGAGCGCGGCGAGTTCGCCGACGGCCAGGACATCCTCGAACTCGGCTGCGGCTGGGGCGCCATCACCCTCTATCTCGCCGCCCGCTTCCCGCACTCCCGCATCACCGCCGTATCCAATTCCCGGACACAGAAGGCGCACATCGATGCCGAGGCCGCCCGCCGCGGACTCGGCAACGTCACCGTGATCACGGCCGACATGAACGTTTTCGATATCACACCCGCCGCCTTCGACCGCGTGATCTCGATCGAGATGTTCGAACACATGAAAAACTACCAGCGCCTGCTCGCGCAGGTTGCCCGCTGGCTGCGACCCGGCGGCAAACTCTTCGTGCACATCTTCACCCATCAGCGGCTCAGCTACCACTTCGTGCCCCGCGATGCCACCGATTGGATGTCACGCCATTTCTTCACCGGCGGCCAGATGCCCGCCCACGATCTGCTGGCCCGCTTCCAAGACGACCTGCGTCTGGAAACCGAGTGGAAGGTCAACGGCCGGCACTACCAGCAGACCGCCGAGCACTGGCTGCAGAACATGGACCGCCACCGCGCCGAGATCCTCCCGCTGTTCACGAAAACCTATGGCGAGCAGCAAACCACGAAATGGTGGGTATATTGGCGGGTCTTCTACCTGGCCTGCGCGGAGCTCTGGGGCTACCGCGACGGCGAGGAATGGCTCGTGAGCCACTACCGCTTCGTCAAACCATGAAAACGATCCGCCTCATCGCCACCCTGCTGATCCTGATCGCCGTCGCCCGGCCCGGGATCGCCGCGGAAACCGATGCAGCCGCGTTGCTCGCCCGCGCCCTCCAGGCGGAGTCCAATCAAGACTCCGCCCAAGCCCTCACGCTCTTTCTCCAACTCGAGCGGCTGCGGCCCGACGATCCCTTCGTCCTGCAAAAAATCGCGCGGCAATACTCGGACACGATCGTCGATCTCGCTGACCGCGACCGCCAGGTCGACTATGCCGAACGAGCCCTCGCCTACGCCCAACACGCCACCGAACTGGCTCCCGACGATCCCGTCAACGTGCTCTCCATCGCCATCGCCCGCGGCAAACTGGCCACGCTCAGCGACACCCGCACCAAGGTTGAACTTTCCCGCCTGATCAAACGCGACGCCGAACGCGCCCTCGCCCTGGATCCGGATTATGCCTGGGCGCACCACGTGCTCGGTCGCTGGCACTATGAGGTGGCCGAACTCGGCACCCTCGCCCGCTGGATCGTCCGCCTCGGCTTCGGCGGGCTGCCCGAGGCTTCACACGCGGCGGCCATCACCCACCTCGAGCGCGCCATCGCCCTGGAACCCGAAGTCCTCGCCCACCACCTCGAACTCGGCTTCGCCTACCTCGCCGTCGGACGCGAAGCCGAGGCCCGCCACCAGTTCGAATACGGCCTCGAGCTGCCCTCCCGCGAAAAGCACGACGAAGTCGCCAAAGCCCGCGCCCGCCGCGCCCTCACCGAGACCCTGAACGGCTGACGCCTTCGCCCTTCCCTTCCATGGCCGCATCCAGTCAATTTCCCGACGAACAGGACGACGACGGCAACTTCGAGCGCCAGGATGACGCGTTCCGCCGCTGGGTGCGCGCCGATGGCTCGACCGCCTGGTCGCCCACGGCCGGCCGCTACCACCTCTACGTCTCCTACGCCTGTCCCTGGGCCCACCGCATCATCATCGCCCGCCAGCTCAAAGGGCTGCACGATGCCATCGGCCTCACCGCGGTCGATCCCTGGCGCGACGACCGCGGCTGGCGCTTCCGCGAAGGCGACGGCTTCTCGGCCGATCCGATCAACGGCTGGTCCCATCTCAGCGAAGCCTATCATGCCACCGACCCGTCCTACCGCGGCCGCTACACCGTGCCGGTGCTGTGGGACAAAGAGACCAGCGCCATCGTCTCCAATTCCGACGACGACCTGCTGCGCATGTTCAACTCCGAGTTCAATGCCGTGGCCGCCCACCCGGACGTGGACCTGTGCCCGGTCGAGCACCTCGACGAGATCGACCGCCTCAACGCCATCATTTACGAGAAGGTGAACAACGGCGTCTACCGCGCCGGGTTCGCCACCACCCAGGAAGCCTACGAGGACGCCGCGCTCCCGCTCTTCGCCACCGTCGACGCGCTCGATGACCGCCTTTCGCGCCGCCGCTACCTGGTCGGCGGCCGGCTCACCGAAACCGACATCCGCCTCTTTGTGACGCTCGTGCGCTACGACGCCGTTTATTACAGCCACTTCAAGTGCAACGAACGCCGCATCGCCGACTACCCCGCCCTCGGCGCCTACCTGCGCGACATCTACCAGTACCCCGGCATCGCCGAAACCGTGCGTATCGATCACATCAAGACGCACTACTACGCGACGCATACCGACATCAACCCGACCGGCATCGTCCCGGTCGGCCCCGATCTCGATTTCGATTCGCCGCCGCGCCGCGAACACCTGGACTGAGCCCGCCCCGGTCCGCAAGCAGCTTGCAGGAGGAATCCGCCCCGCCGGCGCGCCGAGCGGCGTGTCCCATGAACTCGTGACTAAGCCGTCATTGATGTTGCCCGCGCGCTTTCCTTTCACCAGCAACGAGAGCGCTTTAACCCACCCCAACCCTCAACCCTGCTCCCCCCGGCGCCATCGCCGCCCCCGCCCCCCCCACTTCCCCGCTTCGCATTCACCTATGAGCAACGTAAACCCCTCCAAACTGTTCTTCGCGAGCTGCGTCTCGCTGGTCGTCACCGCGATGACCTTCGCCATCCGGGCCGGCATCCTCACCGAACTCAGTGAGACCTTCGGCCTCACCGACACCCAGCTTGGCTGGGTCAACTCGATGGCCTTCCTTGGCTTTCCCCTGGCCATGATGATCATGGGCCTCGCCTACAACTATCTCGGGGCGAAGATCATCATGTATCTCGCCTTCTTCGGCCACGTCCTCGGCCTCGTGCTCACCATCACCGCCGGCGGCTTCTGGGGGCTCATCATCTCGACCTTCTGCATCGGCTTTGCCAACGGCTCCGTTGAAGCGGCCTGCAACCCGCTGATCGCCGACATGTATCCGAAAAACCAGACGACCATGCTCAACCGTTTCCACGTCTGGTTCCCCGGCGGCATCGTGATCGGTGCCCTCGTCTCCCAGTTCATGACCTCGGCCGACATGGGCTGGCAGGCCCAGATCGGCGTCATGCTGGTCCCCACCGCCCTCTACGGCTGGCTCGTCTTCACCCAGACCTTCCCGAAGTCGGAAAACATCGAGACCTCCACCGGTACGAACATCAAGAGCCTCTTCACCCCGCTCTACCTGTTCATGATCTTCTGCATGACGCTCACCGCCACCTCCGAGCTGGGCACCCAGCAGTGGGTCGGCCGCGTCCTCAACGAGACCGGCGCGCACCCGATGGTGCTGCTCGCCCTCTCCACCGGCCTCATGGCCCTCGGCCGCCAGTTTGCCGGTCCCCTTGTGCACAGCCTGCACGCCGGCGGCGTGCTCTTCGTCTCCGCCATCGTCACCGCCATCGGTCTCTACATGCTGAGCGTCGCCACCGGTGCCATGGTCTATGTGGCCATCATCGTCTTCGCCCTCGGCGTCTGCTACTTCTGGCCCACCATGATCGGCTTCGTCTCGGAATACATTCCGCGCACCGGCGCCCTCGGCATGTCCCTCATGGGCGGTGCCGGCATGTTTGCGGTCTCGATCTGGAACCCCATCATCGGCGGCTGGATCGACGAAAACCGCGCCGAAGCCATCGCCAGCGGCCTCACCGACGAATCCGCCATCGAACTCGCCGCCGGCCAGGCGACCCTCACCAACATGACCGCCTTCCCGGTCATCCTCATCGTCGCCTTCGGCATCCTCTTCGCCATCCGCGGCAAACTCGAAAAAGGCGCCCACACCCGCTGAGGCCGGCGCCGACGCTCGTCCTCCTTCCCAAAAATCCCCCGACCGTCCGGCGGGGGATTTTTTGCGTCCCGCTTTCCCGCCCCCACGCTGCCCACACCCCCACCATGCCCCCATCTCGCCTTCTTCCCGGCCTGTTCCTTGGTCTCAGTTTGGCCGCCAACCCACCGCCGCTGCCCCTCGAGGGCTTCACCGACGCCATCCGCCACTGGCAGAATTCCCACCACACCACCGACTACCCGCGGCTCGCCGAGGATGATGTGCGCGGCATCGCCGACCACCTGCTGCTCTACCAACGCGCCAACGGCGGCTGGAAGGAAAACGAAGACCCGCTGCGCATCCTCACCGCCGACGAACGCGCCCAAATCGCCGCCGACCGCGACCGTCTCGACACCTCTCTCGACAACCGCAACGCCTGGCCGCAGGTCGAGTATCTGGCCGGCGCCTACACGCTGACCGGCGACGAACGCTACCGCGATGGCTGCCTCCGCGGTCTCGACTTCATCTTCACCGCCCAGCACCCGAGCGGCGGCTTCCCGCACTCCTACCCCAGCCAGGAAAACTACCGCCCCTATCTCACCTTTGCCGACGACGTGCTGCCCGACATCCTGCGCACGCTGCGCAAGGTCGCCGCCGCCGAACCGCCCTTCGCCTTCATCGAGTCCTCCACCCGTGACCGCGCCGCCGCCGCGGTCACCCGGGGCGATGCCTTCATTCTCGCGCGGCAGGTCGAGCAGCACGGGCAGCCGACGATCTGGGCCGGTCAATATCACCCCGCAACCCTCGAGCCGATCGGCGCCCGCTCCTTCGAACTGCCGGGCCTGGTCACCCGCGAGAGCGTGGCCGTGCTCCGTTACCTGATGGAGATTCCCGATCCGTCGCCCGAGGTCATCCGCGCAATCGAAGCCGCCGTCGCGTGGTTTCACACCCACGAGATTCACGGCTGGCACGTCGAGACCTTCGAGGCCGAGCCCGTGAAATACACCTGGCACACCAGCACGACCGATCGGCGTCTGGTTGCGGATCCCACTGCTCCGCCCCTCTGGGCCCGCTTTCACGATCTCGAGACCAGCGAACCCTTCCTCGCCAACCGCGACGGCCGCCGCGTCGCCACCCTCGCCGACGTCGCCCGGGAACGTCGCACCGGTTACGACTGGTACGGCTCGTGGGCCGCTTCCCTGCTGGCCGTTGACTACCCGGCGTGGCAGGCGAAACACGGCCTCAATTGAGCCCCGTCCCCGCGCATCGGGGCTCAGTTTTGGCTCATTTGCGCCGATAAGCCTGGGGAACACTCCCCGCTTCGCGATCGGTCGCGGCTTCCGCCCGCCGCCGCTGCTGCGCGGACACTGCCCTGCCCCGATTCCTCCCGTCGATGACCGGCCCACTCCCCTTCAAGACCAAACTCGCGCTGCTCGCCGCGGTGCCGACCCTCTGCGCCCTCGCCTTCGGCATTGCCCTCACCTACGACCGAGCCCGGGAGCTGCGCGAATTCACGGCCTTCGGCCAGGCGATGCACCTCGCCAACCTGCTGGCCGACGTCAACGAGGCCAACAACACCGAGCTCGGCAACGCCTGGTGCTGGACCGCCACCGCCATCGACGAAAATGGACCTGCCGTCGTCGCCGAGATCCGCGAACTCTGGGCCCAAAACGGCCGCGACTTCGAGACCCGTTACGCCGCCCTCGACGCCGCACGGACGCAGCTCGACATGGCGGCCTTCGATCCCCGCCTCGGCGAGATCCTGGCCGAGGTCGACGAAGCCGCCAGCGGCCTTGCCGCTCACCGCGAAGCCGTGCAGCGCACGATGGACTACAATGCCATCATCGCGCCCTACGTGGAACTGAAGGCGCGCATCCAGGCCCTCTACCCGGCCCTGCTGCACGAGACCAACGACAAGCAGCTCGCCCAGAAGCTCACCGCCTACAACGTCTACCTCGATTACCACAGCGCCTGCGTCCAATACATCGGCGTCATGATCTGGGCGCATCAGATTCCGACGCTGCCGCCTGGCGGTTACGCCCGCTACGAATCCTACCACCGCGAGAGCGAGACCCTACTCAAACATTTCCGCAACCTCGCCCCCGCCGCCGTCGTCGCCCAGGTCGACGCCATTCTCGACAGCGCCGACGGTCGCTGGGTCGAGGAAAAGGTCCAGAGCTTCCTGAGCGCCAACAACGAGTTCCATGACTTTTCCGCTCACCGTCAGCTCGAGGCCGAGTTCAAGCGCAAGGGCGAGGGCCGCAACGCCGAACTCGGCACCCTCCTCCCCGTCATCCGGCAGGACATCATGGACTACACCGCCGCCCGCATCGCCAGCCTCACGCTCCGGCGCAACCTCACGGCCGGCACGACCCTGGTCGTGCTCGGTTTCTCCATTTTCATCATCGTCTACTACGGCGCCCGCATCGCCAAGCTCATCACCGAGATCACCCACGGCGTCGCCGAAGGCGCCAAATTCGTGCACGCCGCCGCCGAGCAGATCACTCAGGCCAGCGAATCCCTCGCCCACAGCTCCTGCCACCAGGCCACCCACATGGAGGAGACTAACGCCATGCTCGCCCGCATCCGCGAGATGACCGAGGCCACCACCCGCAACGCGCAGCACGCCAGCACCATGATCAAGTCCACCTCCGACGTCATCGCCGAATCCGGCAAGACGATGGAGGACATGAACACCTCCATCAGTCAGATCGCCGCCAACAGCGAGGAAACCCGCCGCATCATGGCTTCGATCACCGAGATCGCCTTCCAGACCAACATCCTGGCCCTCAACGCCGCCGTCGAAGCCTCCCGTGCCGGCGAGGCCGGGGCCGGATTTGCCGTGGTCGCCTCCGAGGTGCGCAATCTCGCCCAACGCTCCTCCCGCGCCTCCCAGGACACCGGCGGCCTCATCGAAAGCTCCAGCCGCAGCATCCAGCAGGGCACCCGTTCCGCGTCCCGCGCCAACGACGCCTTCACCCGCGTACTGCAGAGCACCGAGGAAGTCTTCCGCCGCATCGAGGAGATCAACCGTGACGCCGCCAGCCAGGCCTCGGCCATCGCCGAGATCAGCCAGGCCGCCGGCAAACTCGACCAGACCACCCACGGCAACGCCGCCTCCGCCGAGGAATGCGCCGCCTCCGCCGTCACCCTCACCGCCCAGGCCCGCAGTCTCGAGAGCTACGTTGAGCGCCTCGAAGCCCTCGTCCATGGTGGCCGGCATCCGGCGGCCACGGTCGATCCTACTCCAGCGGCGCCGCGTTCACGCAGGCGTCGGCAATCCGCACCGTCGGTCGCAGCCAGCGCACGGCATTGACGATCACGCGCCGCACGTTGGCGTCGTGGAATGACGGATACGTCTCGTGGCCGGGACGGAAGTAGAACACCCGGCCGTGTCCGCGCCGCCACGACGCGCCCGAGCGAAACACTTCCCCGCCGGAAAACCACGAGATGAAGACCGTTTCGTCCGGCTCCGGGATGCCGAAGGGCTCGCCATACATTTCCTCCACCAGCTCAAAATGCTCCGGCACGCCCGCCGCGACAGGGTGCGACGGCATCACCGTCCAGACCCGTTCCTTGTCGTCGTTTTCCCGCCACTTCAGCGCGCAGCTCGTGCCCATCAATCGCATGAAGGGCTTGGCGAAGTGGGCCGAGTGCAGCGCCAGCAGACCCATGCCCTCCAGCACCCGCCGCTGCACGTCGGCCGCCACTTCGTCGCGCACTTCGTCGTGCGCGCAGTGTCCCCACCAGATCAATACATCGGTTTCGTCCAGCACCCGCTTCGTCAAGCCGTGGTGTTCTTCGTCGAGCGTCGCGGTGCGCACCACTAGCCCGGCCTCGTCCCGCAGCAGCGCGGCGATCGTCCCGTGAATGCCGTCCGGATAAAGTTCGGCCACCTTCGGGATGTGCCGTTCATGCCGAAATTCGTTCCAGACCGTGACACGTAGAGGCTCTGTCATGAGGCCCACCATCCACCCGCCTCCGGCCCAGTGTCCAGCGAACCAGCGCCTCAGATTCAGTTTTTTTGACCACGGATGGACACGGGAAAACCTCACTACCGTTCGGTCCAGATAGTTTCCCGTCAGATTGCTCTGGATTTACCCTCTCATGATTCCAGTGCGTAGGCGGTAGCCGAAGCCATCCGTGTCCATCCGTGGTTAAAAACCAAACCAGTCAGCACCTGGCTCACGGTTGAGCACTCAGCGTTGCCGGGTTCACACCTTACCGCGCAAATTTCCGCAGGTTGCGCAAGGCCACCTCCAGCGCCTTTGGCCGCGGCGCCTCGAACGTCACCGGCTCGCGCGTCGCCGGGTGCCGCAGGGTGATCCGCGCCAGATGCAGCGCGAGGCCCTCCACCATCGGACGCTCGTCGTGGCGCCCCTTGTAACCGCGCTTGAACTGCGAAAGCAGCAGCCGCACCTCCGGCAGGCCGTGGGCGATGTCCCCCACCACCGGCGCACCCACCGCCGCCAGATGCGCCTGCACCTGCTGGTCACGGGCGGTTTCCGGCTCCGCCTCGATCCACGCCCAACGGCCGCCGCCAAAAGATTCCAACACCCGCACCCGGGTGCGCGCCGGCCGGCCTCCCCGTTTGCGGTACACGTGCATCCGTCCCGGCACATTCAGATCGGGGCCCAGACCGTAGCCGATCTCGAACTCGGTGGGCAGTCCGCCGTCCGCGGCGCGCACCGGCGGCAAGGCGGTGACCCGCGCCCATTCCTCGCCTTCCCGCGCCACGACCACAAAGCCCTCGAAGACGCGCCGGGCCACCCGCGCCTGGAATTCCCCGCTCACGAAATCCAGTGCGGGCTTCGTCTTCGCCATCACCAGCACGCCGCCCACCGCCGTATCCAACCGGTGAGTATTAATGAGCGGCAGCCCGGCATAGGCTGGCTGTTTTTGCCAGAAACCCACCGTCGTTTCCGCGCCAGGCCCCACCCCGGCGCCGCGCGCCGTGGGCACGCCCGGCACTTTGTTCACCACCAACAGGTGTTCATCCTCAAAAATGACCAGCGGATCGCGCAATCGGGCGCCACCAAAGGTCCGCGCCCCCCCGTTCGGCAATCGCATTTACGGCGATGGCGCTGTTTTCGATGGATTTTTCAGCACGCGCCCGCCGATTGGCACGGCCGATGCAATCCACCCACTCCGTCCGGCTCAGCCGGAAATTGGGGTTACATGGATGTTGGTTCCTTGAACCAACGAGAAAACAATGGGCCCGCCGTTAAGGGGTTTTCGGCGGGCCCTTCCTCTTTCCGGACTTCGGGCTTCACGCCTACAACAGCGAGCGCACCAGCGGCTCATACTCGGCCCGCTCCATCGCGCCGACCTTGCGATGCCGCACCCGACCCTCGCGATCGATCAGGAAGGTGGTCGGGATCGCCTCCACGCCGCCGAAGGCCTCCACCGTCTCGGCGTTGCCCATCACGATCGGGTAGTTGATCCCGTATTTTTCCATGAATTCTTTCACTAACGTCGGGCCACCCCGGTCGAGCGACACGCCCACGATCACGACGCCCTGGTCCCGCAATTCGTTCTGCATTTCCACATAGCCCGGAATCTCTGCCCGGCAGGGGCCGCACCACGTGGCCCAGAAATCGACGACGACCACCTTGCCCGCCAGCTCCTCCGAACGCAGCGGCGTCCCGTCGATTCGCGCCAGAGTCCAGGTCGGCGCCTCGCCGAGAACCGGCAGCTCAGCGCCGTCCTCCGCCCCGCCGCCTGCGGCCGCTGCGATCGGCTGCTCGCGACTGCAGGCCGCGACCAGCGTTAAACCAAGGGCGATGACGAAAACGGAAACAATGGATTTCATGGTGTTCTGCATAAACTCGATCCAACGCTGGCCGGAGCGCAAATCGTCGCAACCGATCAGACGGATGCACCTCCGAGCGGGCGGCGAAAGCTGGGCCACAGGTCGCCCGAGGAGAGCAGGGCCACCGCGGCGAATCCGCCCCCCTTCAGCGTCAGCGCCGCCGCCAGTTCACCGTGTCCATGTTGGGCGAAGATAACCGCCCCGCCCCACAGCACGACACTCAGCCCGATCTCGACCACCGTGATCGCCGTAAAGAATGTCCGGCTGCGCACCCGGCCCAACAACCCGCCCGCGCGCACCCGCTGCCCGCCCTTCGGCGTGCGTACGAATTCGCCGCCATCGGAAACCAATCCCTCGAAAAACGCCGCACAGAGCGTCACGCTCAGCGCCAGCCCGAAGGACAACAACACCGGCGACACCGCCAGCCACAGCAGACCTTCGCGCCATTCCCGCCGCTGCAGGAATTGGCCGGCCACGTAAAACGCCACCGGTGCGCCGCCGGCCAGCAGCACGACCGCCGGATTGATCAGCCACCACCACGTGCCCGGCCGGTCCGCCGCAAACCACAGGTAGGGGACAAAGAGGATCGAAAAGGTGACGAGCATCGGATGCACCGCGCCGATCGCGAGGTGCCACCACGCCTCGCGTTTGATGCGCCCCGGCAGCGGCGCCCGCAGCACCTCGCCGAGCAACTTGCGTGCGACCTGGATGCCGCCCTTCGTCCAGCGGCGTTGCTGCGATTTGAAGGCGATCACGTTTTCCGGCAGCTCCGAAGGCACCGCGTAGTGCGGCAGGTAGACGAGCCGCCAGCCGCGCAACTGCGCCCGGTAACTCGCGTCGAGATCCTCCGTCACCGTGTCACTCGTCCACCCCCCTGCATCCTCCAGCGCCGCCCGCCGCCAGATGCCCGCGGTGCCATTGAAGTTGAAAAACAACCCCGCCGCCGCCCGCGCGGTCTGCTCGACCACAAAGTGGGCATCGAGAAACACCGCCTGGAAACGGGTCAGCAGCGATCGCGTGCGATTGGCAAAGGCCCAGCGCGCCTGCACCACGCCCACCTCCGGTTCGCCGAAGTGCGGCATGAGCCGCTCCAAAAAATCCGGCTCCGGACGGAAGTCCGCATCGAGGATGGCAAAATAGTCGGCATCCGAGCGTGCCATGCCCTCGCGCAACGCTCCCGCCTTGTAACCCTCGCGCGTCGCGCGCCGCACGTGGCTCACCCGACTCGCCGTCTCCGGGTGGGCTGCCAGCCAGCGCGCAATGAGTTCGCTCGTACCATCCGTCGAATCATCGAGCACCTGGATCTCCCAGGCGTGATCCGGCCAGCGCAGCGCGGCCACCTTTTCCAACAAGGCCTCCACCACGAGCGGCTCATTGAAGACCGGCAGCTGCACGCACACTTTCGGCACGACCGTCCCCCACGGGGTCGCCGGCTCCGGCCGCGAGGCCGCCCGCCAATACAGCCACAGCATCTTCAACCGGTGCCAGCCGTAGCAGGCCAGTCCCGTGAGGGTCAGAACATAGACGAGGGCGAGCGTAGTGGGCATGCGCGAAGGAAGGGAGACGACAATCTGCGTCCTTATGCCCGGAAAAACAACGCCGGCCATGAAACCTCCCGCGCCCAGAGCGGCCCGGACGCGTCTCCCGCCGGGTTCAGTCGGCCTTCTTGTCGTTGAGATCCATGCTCAGCGTGTCGATGAACTTTCGCATCGCCGGCGTGAGCACGCGACCCTTGCGGTGCAGGATCGCCAGCGGCCGGGTAAAGTCCTTGCCCGCGAAATGCAGCACCTTCAACGAGCCCTGCTGGGATTCACGCAACACCGTCGCCTGCGGCACGATCGCGACGCCGTGGTCGATCTCCACCGCCCGCTTCACCGTCTCGATGTTGTCGAACTCCATCACCGGCTCCATCTCGATCTTGTTGT
>CBFGUO010000011.1:0-129161 GCA_965652375.1 uncultured Opitutus sp. | reverse complement strand
GGCGGCGAGGTCGCTTTGGGTGGCCGCGAGCGCAGTCTGGGTGGCGGCGAGGTCGCTTTGGGTGGCCGCGAGCGCAGTCTGGGTGGCGGCGAGGTCGGCTTGGGTGGCGGCGAGCGCGGCCTGGCTGGCGGCGAGGTCGGAGGTGAGCGTGGTCACCTGGGCGGCGAGTGCGGCTTTGTCGGCGGTGAGCGAATCGACCTCGGCCTCGAGGGTGGCGATTTCGGCGTTGCAGGACTCGAGCAGGGCGTTGGCGGCGGTAAGGGCGGCGGTCGTGGTGTCGAGTTCGGTTTCCAGGCTGGCGACTTCGGCTTCGAGGGCGGTGATTTGGGCTTCGAGTTCGGAGTGGTCGCAGTCCTCATTCGGAATTGCGCCCGTGCTGGCCGAGATATTCGTGGTCAGCGTCACGTCCCGGTAGTAGTTGGTGTTGGTGTCGTAGTAATAGAATCGAACTTGGGATGGCGTCTGATTGAACGAGGCGGGAGGCGATCCGTTGCTCGGGATCTGGTTGGAGCCGGGGTTGAACCGAGCGAAGATGTAGATCTGGGCAAAACTCGGACTGTAGCTGTAGGTCGAGATATCCATGTATTGGCTGGCCCCGTCGAAGGTCGCATAGCTGTAGCGATCGGAGACGTTGGCGTTGTAGTCGTAATCGGCCACCGGCGCGCCACCTGACACCGGACGAATCACAAAGGTGGCAGCTGTGACGGCCTGGACGCTGCCGTTACTGTTGTAGTGGCGGTATTGACTGTTCCACGACGAGTACTGGACTTGGTCGTTGAACGTCATCGACACCTCGTAGGTATAGGTGCCGTCGTTGCCGGAGAAATTATAGACGATTTCGGCGGCGGAGGCCGCGAGGCTGGTAATCAGGGCGAGTCCGACTGCGGCGAGGCGGGCGGGACGGCGAAAAAAGCCGACGGAGGTGGCCGTATGGGCAGCGGCGAGCTGGGGAGTGTTCGTGAGCATAAGGTTAGGTGAAGCCTACGTAGTTATAGGGAATATCCTTCAGGTGAATCTGCTGACGGCTCCGCTCGCAAAAGCGATCCCCCAGTGAATGGAGTGAAGAGAAGAGAGTTTGTAAGTAGCTGTAATTATCGGAAATAGGGACGATCAGGCCGGACATTGGTGCGGTCTAGGTGAGAATGGGCGGACGGGAAACCGCTGGGGTGGCACGGAGCCCGATAAGAACGGCTTCACTGCCCACCCCGAAGCGCGCCGGGCCCGACGTTCAAGCGGTGCGCAAAAAAACCGGACGCACGGAGCGTCCGGTTTTCGGGGGGGGGAGAACGAGGAGGAAAACGAGAACGGGCAGGGGCGCGTTTACACCTTGGGGAATTTCGTCCAGCGGGCGCCCTTTTGGGAGCTTTTCACCACGGTCTCGATGAAGAGCATGCCGGCGATGCCGTCGTCGACGGTGGGGAAATCGTAGCCCTTCTTGGGCGGCTTGCGGCCGGCGACGGCATCGGCGATGGCTTCGCCGGCGGCGAGGTAGACATTGGCAAAGGCCTCGATGAAGCCCTCGGGGTGGGCGAAGGGCGTGCGGGTGGCGCCTTGGGCGGCGGCGCCGAGGTAGCTGTTGCCGCGGCGGTGGACCTGTGGCGGGGCGTCGGCGCGTTTGAAGACGAGTTCGTTGGGGTTTTCCTGGTGCCACTCGAGTCCGCCCTTGGTGCCGTAGACGCGGATGTTGAGGTTGTTCTCGTCACCGTTGGAGATCTGCGAGGCGAAGAGGATGCCCTTGGCGCCGCCCTCGAAGCGCACGAGGCAGTTGCCGTCGTCGTCGAGGGGGCGGCCGGGGATGAAGGTGGAGAGTTCGGCGCAGATCTCCTCGACCTCGAGGCCGGTGATGTAGCGGGCGAGGTTGTGGGCGTGGGTGCCGATGTCGCCCATGCAGTTGGAGACGCCGGAGACGGAGGGGTCCATGCGCCAGTTGGAGATGGCGCCGTCGCCCTTTTCCTCGAGGGCGGTGATGGCGTAGCCCTGCGGGTATTCGACGACGATCTTGAGGAGCTTGCCGAGCTTGCCGGAGCGCACCCACTCGCGGGCCTCCTTCACCATCGGATAGCCGGTGTAGTTGTGGGTGAGGGCGAAGACCTTGCCGGTTTTGGCGATGATCTTCTTCAGCTCGCGGCCTTCCTTGACGGTGAAGCAGAGCGGCTTGTCACAGATGACATGGATGCCGGCTTCGAGGAAGGTTTTGGCGACGGCGAAGTGGGTGTTGTTGCGCGTGACGATGGAAACAAAATCGATGCGCTGGTCTTCCGGCAGGGCGGCTTCAGCGGCGGCCATTTCTTCGTAGCTGCCGTAGACGCGGGCCGGATCGAGGAAGAAGTCCTGGCCGGAGAGTTTGGATTTTTTGGGATCGGACGAGAAGCAGCCGGCGACGAGTTCGATTTTGCCGTCGAGGTTGGCGGCCATGCGATGCACGGCGCCGATGAAGGCGCCGCGGCCACCGCCGACCATGCCCATGCGGAGTTTGCGGTTCAGTTTCATAGTTCGGGAAAGGGGGAGGGATTGGGCTGAGAGGCAGGGAGGTTTTTTAACCACGAATGGACACGAATGGCTTCGCCTACCGGCTACGCACCGCAGCCTGGGCGATGCTCTGAAGCGAAACGGTAGTGGAGCTATCCGTGTCCATTCGTGGTTCTCAAAATTGATTTTAGAGCGCGACGGGGGTGCCGGAGGCGGCGGAGGCGTAGGCGCCGTCGATGATCTTCATGAGGGAGAGGGCTTCGGCCGGGGTGTTGAGTGGCGACTCGGCGCCCTCGAGCGTGCGGACGAAGTTGGCGGCGGAGCGTTCGCGGCCCATGGTTTCGTCGGCCATGATCTTCACGTCGCGATTCACCTGCACGCCGTTCTCGGTGGTGTAGAGGTGGCAGTGGTCGATGGAGGTGGCATCGATGCCGTCGACGCCGAAGAGGCGGCGGATCATGCCGCCCGCCTTTGAGCCTTGGAAGGTACAGGAGCATTCCTCGCGCTCGTTCATCTCCGCCCAGCTGACCTGGAAGGAGAGGGACTGGCCGGTCTTGAAGGTCACGAAGCCGTGGGCGGCGGCCTCGACATCGTTGACGCCCTGGGCGTTGTCGGGGATGCCCCAGGGGCCCTTGAAGGCTTTGTCGTCGATGTGGTCCTGGTAGGTGCGGGCGAGGATGTGCGCGGGCTCGGGGTAGCCCATGAAGTGCAGGCCGAGATCGATCATGTGCAGCAGGTCGATGAGGGGGCCGCCGCCGGCGAGGGCCTTGTTGGTGAACCAGCCGCCGAAACCGGGAATGCCGGCGCGGCGGATCCACTTGGCCTGGCAGGTGTTGATGGTGCCGATGGTGCCGTCGGCGACGTAACCGCGCATGGCATAACTTTCGGGCCGGGCGCGGTTGTTGAAGTTGAACATGAGGGTCTTGCCGGCTTTTTCGGCGGTGTCCTTCATCTCGGCCATCTCCGCGGCATTCATGGCCGGCGGCTTTTCGCAGAAGACGTGCTTGCCGGCCTGGAGGGCCTGGAGGGCGAGGGTGGCGTGGAACTTGTTGGGCACGATGACCGAAACGCCGTCGAGTTCGGGCAGGGCGCTGAACATCTCGGCGATGTTGCCGAAGGACTTTTCAATGCCGAAGCGGGCGGCGGTGCGCTCGGCCGCGACCGGGTTGAGGTCGGCCATGGCGATGACGTCCGCGCCGGCGGCGCGGAAGCCGTTGATGTGGTAGCCGGCCATGCCGCCGGCGCCGATGATGGCAAGTTTTTTGCTCATGAAAAGGAGGGGGATGGAACGCCCACGAAACACACGAAAGGTCACGAAATGAATCCGGACGCTTTCGTGCCCTTTCGTGTGTTTCGTGGGCCTAATTCGTCACTGATTCTCTTTGTCGAAGGCGGCGTCGAAGGCGACGGCGCTCTTGGAGAAGTCGATCTGCTTGCAGAAGGCGCAGGACTCCGTGGCGCCCTGGATGCGGTCCATGCGGATGTCCTCCCACTCGACGGAGAGGGGGCCGTTGTAACCGACGTCGTTGAGCGCGACGATGATCTCCTCGAAGTTGATGTCGCCGCGGCCGACGGAGCGGAAGTCCCAGAAGCGGCGGGCGTCACCGAAGGCGGTGTGGCCGCCGAAGACCCCGACGTCGCCGTTGCCGTGGTCCCACCACACGTCCTTCATGTGGCAGTGGTAGATGCGGTCGCCGAACTCGCGGATGAACTTCACGTAGTCGACACCCTGATACCCGAGGTGGGAGGGGTCGTAGTTGAAGCCGAAGCGTTTGTGGCCCTTGAGCGCCTTGAGGGCGGTGTGGGCCGAGGCGATGTCGAAGGCGATCTCGGTCGGGTGCACCTCGAGGCCGAAGTTCACGTTGACCGCATCGAAGGCGTCCATGATGGGGCCGAAGCGTTTGGCAAAGTCGTCGAAGCCGGCCTGCCAGTAGTCCATCGACGTGGGCGGGAAGGCGTAGAGGGAGTGCCAGATGGAGGAGCCGGTGAAGCCGTTGACGGTGACGGGGGCGCCCTTTTTGGCCCCGGGTTTGGCGTCGAAGAATTTGCGGGCGGCCTTGGCGGTCTTGATGAGCTGCTTGGCGGCGCGTTTGCGCACGCCCTCGGGTTTGCCGTCGCCCCACACGGCCGGAGAGAGGATGGCCTTGTGGCGCGCGTCGATGTTGTCGCAGATGGCCTGGCCGACGAGATGGTTGGAGACGGAGTAACAGGTCAGCCCGTGGTCGGAGAGCAGCTCCCACTTCTCCTTGATGGTCTTGGCATTGATCGCATCGACATCGAAGTGGTCGCCCCAGCAGGCGAGTTCGAGGCCGTCGTAGCCCATCGACTTGGCGAGGGGAGCGAGTTGTTCGAGGGGGAGGTCGGCCCACTGGCCGGTGAACAGGGTGACGGGTCTGGGCATGGTGATTTCGGGTGGCGCCGGCGGATACGGCCGGCAGTTGAGGGGTGAGGGTTGAGAGTTTTCTGACGGAGAAAGACGCCCGCAAGTCGCGGGACGTCCACCTTCAATCGTGCGCCGATTTCGCGCAACCTCGAATACGGGATGGAGTTGGGAAACCGTTGAATGTAGGCGCGGGGGCGGGTGATGGCCGGAAAGCATTCGAGAACGACAAAGAGAATGAGAAGGAAGCCGGGCGGGACGGCGCGGGCGGACCTCGGGCAAATTCGGGAGGACCCCGTCCGCCGAAGCCCCGCGGGCGGGGCGAAGGTGGATGAAGGGAATGGACGTGGCTCGGGTTTAGCGTAGTTCAGAGCCTTTCGCCGTTTTTATCGCATGACCTGGAGTCGTTTCATTTTTCTCTTCGCCGCCCTGACCTGCGGGGCGATCGCGGCGGAGCTGGAGGGTGACCAGCCGATCGAGATCCACACCGGTCGGATGGAGTATCCCCGCGAGGCTGCGCTGCGCGGCATGGACGGCTTTGCCAAGGTGGTGGTGGAGGTCGATGAGGCCGGCAAGTTGGTGGACTATCTCGTCGTGGAAGCTTCGCACGACTACTTCGCGGAGGGCGCGGTCGAGATCGTGCGCAACGCGACCTATCGTCCGGCGCAGGTCGACGGTGCGGCGGTGCCCCTGCGGGCGGAGGTGCCGATCGAATTCAAGTCCGACGGCATCGTGGTGAACTCCGATTTTCAGGCGATCGTGGATTTGTATCTGCAGGGCGGCCACGCGCGCGACCGGTCCTTCCGCCTGGCGAGCCTGCGCGAGCTGGACAGCATCCCCGTGCCGATCCAGGTCGATCCACCCCGCTTTCCGGCCGAACTTGCCCGGCAGGGCATCGTGGGGGATGCGGTGGTCGATTTCTACATCGACGAACACGGGAAGGTGCGCATGCCGGCGATCGTGCGGGACGATTTTGACGAGTTGGGCACCCTGGCGCTCAATGCCGTGCGCGAGTGGCGATTCGAGCCGCCGCTGCGAAATGGTCATCCGGTGACGGTGCGCGTGCAGCAGGAGTTTCGCTTCCGCGAAGGCAGTCCGGTGGCAAAGTAGGACGAGGCGACGCTGCGCGTCGTCGACTGCTTAAGTGCTGAAACGCGGAAACGCTGAAGATCAATCCGTCAGCCGGCGGGTGAGCTTTTCGCGGAGCTGTTGACGGGCGCGGTAGAGGCGCGTCTCCACGCCGCGCGGGGAACAGCCGACGACTTCACCGATCTCCTGGTAGCTCAGGCCCTCGAAGTGGTGCAGCAGCACGACGGTGCGCAGGCGGTGTGGCAAGGTATCGATCGCCTCGACCAGGGCGGAGGCGCGATCGCTGCGCTCGGCTTCGACGGCTGGGCTGTCGGGCTGGCTGCCGATGGGGTCGGTGCCGGCGGGTTCGCCGAGCTCGGTCATTTCCTCCCAACTGTCGCCGGGGTGCCGACGACGCCAGCGCAGGCGGTTGCGGCAGAGATTGGCGGTGGCGGTGAAGAGCCAGGCGCCGAGCCGGGTGTCGGGCCGCAGGCCGGGGCCGGCGCGGTGCAGCCGCACGAAAGTTTCCATGGCGACCTCATGGGCGTCGGTGCCGTGTTGCAGGTAGCGCCAGGCAAAGGCGTGCAGGCGGGCGGCCCAGCGATCCATGACCCGACGCAGGGCGGCGGCGTCGCCTTGCCGCAGACCGGTCAAGTCGGCGAGATCGGGATCGGTCTCGGCCTCGGGCATCGCGCTGGGGTGGACGCTGGCGTGGGCTCGGAGGCTATCGCTGGCTGGCTGGTTCGGCCGCGGTGGCGGGGGCGACCAGCGCAAGATAGCGGGAGCGTTGGTGGGGGGACATGACATCGGCAGTCGCTTCGATGAGGGTACGGGCGGAATGATCGGCGGCGGCTTCGATTTCGCGCCGTTCGGCGACGAAGCGGGCAAACTCGAGGAAATCGACGCGACCCTCGGAGCGACGCGTCTGCTCGAAGGCGGCGAACTCGCTGTCCATGCGGGCGATGTCGAGGGCCAGTTGGCGCAGGTGGGAAGAGGAGCGGGCGTGAAGCTCGACCACGCGGGCGAATTGTTCGTCCGTGAGGCTCAGGTCCTCCCGCATCCAGGAAAGTTGGCAACTGAGGTCACCGTCGCGGCAACCTGCGCGCCAGGTCGTCCAGGATTGGTAGGCGATGAGGCCGGCGGCCACGCCGAGAAACATGATGACGAAACCGCGATTCATGACGGCACCTCCTGAGCGCGGGGGGCGGAGGGCAGCGGTGCGTTATCCGCCGGCTCGATGCGCGGGTTGATGAGTTGGATGTAGCTGTCGACCACGCGGGCGTGCGTGCGGGCCCGTTCGGCCCCGAGGCGCATCTCGGCCACCAACAGGCCGAAGAGCACGCAGGCGCACACGAAGACCGCGGCAAAGGCGGGCTGGGCGAAAACCCGCTCGAGCCGGCGCCACCAGGCGGTGGAGAACGGCGCGGCCTGGACCGCGATGCGGTGCTGTACCTGGGCCTTGAAGTCGGCGGCGAGCGGAGGCGGCGCGGGATAGGCTTTGAACAGCTCGTCGAGAGGATCGGGCGTGTTGGGCATGGGAGGAAAGAGGCGGAACGCGGCGAAGTTCGCGCGTTCACGGTTCAAACGCATAACCCCGGGTTTGGCGAGAGTCCGTCAAGAAAGGGAACGAGTGAAGGGGAGTGAGTGAAAGGGGGGAGGGAGTGAAAGGGAGCGAGTGAAGGGGAATGAGTGAATGGGAGGGGAGGGCCAGCAGGTGGCCTCACCGGGGCAGAACCTGGGCACCCTCGAGTTTCTTCTCCTCGTTCCTCCCCCCCCTTTCACTTTCACTCACTCCCTCATTCCCTTCTTCTCTTCCCTCACTGATACAGCCAATACCGGCGGCTTTGTTGCTGGTAAATCGCGGCCTGCTGGCGCCACTGGGCGAGCCAGGGATCGAGGTCGATGTTCACACCGTCCCGGGCGATGGCGTTGAAGAAGGCTTCGGATCCCATGTGTTTGATGAACAATTCGGCTTCGCTGCGTTTGGCGGTGGCGAAGGGGTTTTCCTTTTCCAGGGCGCAGGCCAGGCGCATGAGGTGGAAGTTGAGCTCGCAGGGGTTCCATTGCGCCCAATCGGTGATGCGCAGATAGAGCCCTTCGGCGGGCTTGCCGTTGCGATCGGTGGTGCTCACGCGTTGGATGTCGATGCCGGGCACATTGAGGGCGCGGAGCAGGGATTCGAGCTGGGCGATGCGCGTGCCCTGATGAGCGATGCCCCGGAACGGATACACGTTGGGGCCGAGACCATGCTTGAATCTGCCGAGGTAGGTGCCGAGCCCGACCATGGGGTAACCCACGACTGCGGCGAAATCGGGAATCATCGGCGAGGTGGGAATCCAGTGCAGCCCGGTTTCGGGCCAACGCATGCTGCGGTTCCAGCCGCGCATCGGCACGACCGTCAACTTGCCGGCATTGCGCGTCGCCTCGTCGATTTCGAGCACCCCGGGGGCGAAACGGGCAAGCCGCGCGAGTTCGCCGATGGTGAGGCCGTGCACGTAAGGCACGCGAAACGCGCCGACGTAGCTTTTCCACTGCGCATCGAGCGGCGGACCATCCACCTTCAGTCCGCCGAGGGGATTGGGTCGATCGAGCACGATGAACTCCACCCCGTGCTTGAAGCACTCCTCCATGGCGTAGCGCATACAACTCACATAGGTGTAGCTGCGGGTGCCGATGTCCTGCAGGTCGACCACGAGGGCGTCGAGACCCGCGAGCATTTGCGGGGTCGGTCGCCGGAATTTGCCATACAGCGAATACACCGGCAGGCCGGTGCGCGGATCGATGCGATCGTCGACGGGCACGTTGGCCTTTTCGTCGCCGTAGATGCCGTGCTCGGGTCCGAAGAGCGCGACGAGATTGACCTGCGGCGCGTTGCGCAGGACCTCGACCGTGCTTTGGCCGCGGCGGTTGACGCCGGCGGGATGCGTGAGCAGGCCGACGCGTTTTCCGCGGAGCAGCGTGAAGCCCTCGGCTTCCAGCACATCGATGCCCAGCATGACCGGATGAACGGGCGCCGGCGGCGTCGCGGCTTGGGCGGTGGCGGCGAAGGCGTTGACCGCGGTGGGGGAGAGCGGGGCCGCCCGCTGAACCGTCGGCCGTTGCTGCCCACCGGCGGCGCAGCCGAAGAAGCCGGCCAGCAGCAGCCCAACGAAGGGCAGAAGGGAAAACCAGGGGCGGGGGAGAAGGCGTCCGGTCATGAAACGCGGCTCACTCTGCGGGTGGCATGGGAGGGGTCGAGCCGGAACGGCGTTTGCGCTCGGCGACCTTGATCTTGTGCGCCTGCGCCGAGGCGACGCTGTTGCGCCAGATGATGTCCAGCGTGAGGCCGAGCAGCACGCCCACCACGATGCCCCCCAGCACCCAGGAGTTGAAGGCGGTGCCGAGACCCTGGGTCCAACTCAAATGGGGCGGCGGCGTATGCAGCAGGCTTTCGGCGGTCGGTGCGGTCACGGCATCGGCGTTGTCGACCTCGACACTCGTGCCGAAGCCGGAGGCACGGATGATGAAATGACCGACTTCGTACGTGATGAAATAGATCGGGATCGCGGTGAGCGGATTGGTGATGAATTGAAGACCGGCGAGCACCATGACGTTGGCCCGCAGCAGCAGCGCGATGCAGAAGGCAACGGGCACCTGTATGCCCATGATGGGCATCAACGCGATGATCGCGCCGGCGTAGAGGGCCGGTCGGACATGTTCCTGGCGAAACGACCACAGGTAGGCGCGCTGGCGGGCGACATCGGCGAAGCGACCAATCAGCGGATAGTGGTGAAAACGGGCGCGGCGGGGAGCGTAGCGCAACAAGGCTTTGACCCGGCGGATGCGGGCGAAGCGACGTTTGCGGTGCTCATGATGTTCGTGGTCCACGGCGACGAGTCGAAGGGGGCGCGCAACGTGCCGCCGCGCGTCGGGCGGTGCAAGGGGTTTCGGTCGACTAACAGTGCTCCTGATCGCCTTCCGCGGCCGGTGCCAATGCGGTCTGCACGGCGGTGGCGAGATTGCCGGCGGTGTCGGCCAGCGCCTGCTCCAGCGGGGTCCCGGCCGGGGTGATGGCACGCAGATGGAGTCCCGCCGGCGGATGGGGCAGGTCCACCCGACCGGCGAAGACCCAGACGGGTTTGCCGCCGTCGAGGGCACGGCGGGCGAGCGCGCCGGGCCCTTTGCCTTCCAGCGAGCTTTCGTCGAAGCGCCCTTCGCCGGTGATCACGAGATCCGCCCAGGCGAGCCGGGCGGAGAGATCGAGCCAAGCTTCGACCAGGCCGAAGCCCGGGACCAGGCGAGCATCGGCGGCAGTGAGGAACCCGTAGGCCATCCCCCCGGCGGCGCCGGCGCCCGGCGTGGTTTCGCGCCCCGGGCGCCCCGCAGCGTCTCCCAGGAGGGCGGCGATGCGGGCGGTCTCGGCCTCGAGGCGGTCGCGGTCGGCCGGGCGCAGGCCTTTCTGGGGGGCGAAAACGGTGGCGGCACCGCGTTCGCCGAGCAGCGGGTTGGACACATCGCAGGCGATACGGATCGGCGGCAAGGCGGCCGGTGTCGCTACGAATTGCGCGAGGTCGCTCCAGTTGGCCGGACAGGGGTGGACCATTGCCGAGCCATCGGGGCGCAGGGCCTGCCAACCGAGGGCGGTCAGGGCACCGAGGCCGAGGTCGTGGGTGGCGCTGCCACCCACGCCCAGCAGGACGGCATCGGCGCCCGCGTCGATGGCGGCACGGATGAGTTCGCCGGTGCCGCGGGAACTGGTCAGCCACGGGTCGCGTTCGGCGGGCGTGAGCTGTTGCAGTCCGCTGGCGCTGGCCATCTCGATGACGGCGAGCGTGCGTGCTTTCGGCAGGTCCAGTTGAGCACGCGCAGCGGCGGGCAACCGGGCGATCGTTACGAGTCCGAAGCCGGCCGATCCGCGTTCGCCGCGTGGACCGCTGACTTCGGCCTGGTGCCAGGTGCCCCCGACTGCCGTGGTGAGGATGCCGGCGAACCCTTCGCCTCCGTCGGCAAGCGGACAGCAGTCGGTTATCCAGGCAGGCTGCGTGCGGGCGATGGTCGTGGCGGCGATTTCGCACGCTTCCCGAGCAGTGAGGGCATCCTTGAATTTGTCGAAGGCGAGGAGTGCGCGCATGGCGTCGAACCTGCCAGCAGCTCACCTGCCAAGGCGAGCCGCATCCCATTCGCAGGTCCGGCAGAAATGCGCCGAGCCAATCACTCGGAATTATTTGATTTTACAGAAGCGAAGGAAGGGAACGAAGAAGACAGGGGAAATGATCTTGCGATGCCAACCGGGATTCGAGGAGCTGCTGGCGGGGGAACTCGCGGGACGCGGCGGTCGCGTTGAGACGCGCGGTGGAGGCTGGCTCCTGGCGGAGGGTGGAGGCGCCGACGATTGGTGTTTTGCGCATGCGAGCTGGCTCGAGCCCATGCGGGTCGGTGGCAAATCGGTCAATCAGCTGGCTGGCGCGTTGCTCGATTGGTTTCTGGCCTCGATGCGGGGCGAACGGGTGGAGACGGCATGGCCCTGCGTGTTTGCGACCGCGGCGGGACTGGACGGGCTGGGGCGGCGCGCGGCGGCGGTGGAGAAGGCCTTTCATGAGCTGCTCAAGAAACGTCTCGGGCGGGTGGCGCGCCTGGCGGTGCCGGACACGCCGGCCGGGGTGGGGGCGATGCGGGGGCTGTTTGTGCTGTTCACCGATTTCGGCGAGGTCCGGGTGGCGCGGGAGATCGTGCGCGGCGGGCAGCGGCGCATGGCCGACGATCCGCTGGCGCCGTCGCGCAGTTACCTCAAGGTCGAGGAGGCGTATGGTGTGCTCGGATACGAGCCGACCGCCGGCGAGACGGTGGTCGACCTCGGCGCGGCGCCGGGCGGCTGGAGCTACAGCGCGGCCAAACGCGGGGCGCGGGTCATCGCGGTCGACAACGGTCCGCTGAAGGGCGGCGCGCTGGATCATCCGCTCATCGAGCACCGACGGGAGGATGCGTTCGGGTTTGCCGGGCGTTATTTCGAGCGGTCCTCCTTCGCCGAGGCTACGGCGGACAGATCGCAAAACAGCCAGGTAGACTGGCTGTTTTGCGATCTGGTGGAGGAGCCGCACCACGTGGTGCGCAATCTCATCGCGCCCTGGCTGGAGAACGGCTGGTGTCGTCGTTTCGTGGTGATCCTCAAGTTCGGCCGGGTGGATCCGCTGGCCCTGCTGCGCGAGGTGACGCGACCGGACTCGCCGTTCGTCGCGCACACGTCGGTGCTGCGCGTGCGGCATCTCTGGCACGACCGCGAGGAGTTCACGCTGGTGGGCGAGGTGCGCGAGAGGATGTGAAACGGGATGGACGACGCCGGGCCGGCGGTTTTTCGTCGCAGCTGATGCCCTCGCTGCCCGTCTGCGCTCCGCTTTCCCTCGACGGTCCGGTCCATGAACCGCCGTGCGACTACGACACGCTCAAGATTATCATCGTGGGCACGCCCAAGGCGGGAAACACCTGGTTGCGCTACCTCTTGAGCGAGCTTTACCACCTGCCGATGGTGGGGCTCGATGCCGACTTTCGGGTGATCGATTGGAATGCCTTCGGCCCGCGTTGGGTGGGGCAGCAGCATTATCCGCCGGAGCCGGAATTGATCGCGCTCGCGCGTGAGCGGGGTTTTGTGTTCGTGACGCCGGTGCGGCATCCGGGCGACGTCTTTGTCTCGCTGCGGCACTATGTCGATTCACGGGAGGAGCACGATGAATTTGAGGAGAACGTGCGGGCGATCCAGCCCGACTCGATGCTCGACGACGGTCCGGGCAATCTGGGCGAGCACACGCTGCGTTACGCTCAGCGCGGCTTTTTCCTGAAAACTCATCTCTCGATCTACTGGCTGCGCTGCGGGCAGACCCACGGCGTACGGTACGAGGATCTGTGGCGGAAACCGATCGAGACCTTCCAGGCGTTGACGGACCGTCTCGTGCCGCAACCGATCGAGAAGGTGCGGCGCGCCCTGTGTGCCTGCGAGATCGGCATCATGCAGCAGGTGAAGGACCGCAAGCAGACGCTGGTGCGCAAGGGCGGCATCAATGGCTGGCGGGACGAACTGCCCCACGAGATCCAGAAGGTATTGCGCGAGCAGGAGCCGTATCCGGCGCAGTTTGCCGCCCTCGGCTACGACATGGATCTGCATAATCCGGCCAATGCGCGGGTGCGAAACCCCGCCCGCGCCGGCAATCCTTTCCAGGGGGGCACCTTTGCCAACGGCGTGCCGCTCGCGCCGATCCTGCTGCATATCTATTTTGAGCAAATCAAAGACGACCTGACCCGCTGGGCGGACGGAGGCGCAGTTGAACCCGGGAGCTTTTATCACTGGCTGATGAGTCCCGCGGCGGCCGATCCGAGCGGCGGACGGGCGGTGCCGGTCATCACCGAGTTTGCGCACTACCTGTATCGGATGCGTCCGGACCTGCACGAGGTGTTTCCGGACGTGTTTGGTCGCGACCGCCGGCGGTTCGGCGACTGGTTCCTCTACAGTGCGGCGTTGGACTTCGGGTTCGACTGGTCGTTCACGCTGCCGGTCGTGTCGTCCTGGGCGCTGGGGCCGGCGGAGGAACGGCGAAGTGAAAGGGAATGAGTGAGAGTGAAAGTGAAAATGAAACGGAGGGAGTGAAAATGAAAGAGATCGATGGAGGAAACGGTGGACGCCGGATGATCAACATGTGCGGCCTGGCGGCGGTGAGCGCGCGGTGGAAGCGCGATCCGGATTCGATCCTGCGCCTGTTCTTCGACTACGCGACGGGACGGCGCATCGGGGTGATGACCAAGGCGCTGGCGGCGGCGCGGAAGGTTTATCGCTGCGTGGAGCCGGCGGAGCTGGAGAAGGTCGCCGGCACGGTGCACCACGGCGGTATCGTGGCGGTGGTGCAGGCGCCGCGATTGGAGTCTCCACGACGGGGCGATCCCGCGCGCTGGGCCCGTGAACGGGCGCGCGTGCTGGTGCTCGACCGCATCGGCAACGCGCACAACCTGGGGGCGATCGCGCGCACCGCGGCGTTTTACGGCGTGCAGCATATCATCATTCCGGATACACCGGAGGCGGCGCGACCCAACGATGCGGCCTACCGCGTCGCCGAAGGCGGACTCGAGGCGGTGCAGGTCTGGCTGCCGCGCGATCTGGAGGCATTGCTCGGTGACCTGCAGGCCACCGGCTATGAACTCGTGGGCGCGGCGACGCGGGCGGGTGGCGATCGGCTGGGCGACATCGATGCGGGCAAACCGGTGGCGCTGCTGCTGGGCAACGAGGAACACGGGTTGAGCGACGCGGTCGCCGCGCGCTGCACCCGGCGAGTGACGATTGCCGGCAGCGGGGCGGTGGAGTCGCTCAACGTGGCGGTGGCCGGCGCCGTACTGATGGACCGGCTCTGGGGAAGGGGGTGAGGGAAAGGGGGGAGGGCATCCTCCTCTTCCTACTTTTTCCGTCTTCCGCGCTTCGGGGAGAAAGAGAAAGATAAAGAATAACGAGAAAGGGTTTTCGGAGGGAAACGGGCGTTGCCGAGCGGAGGGCGTACGGCAAAACTGTCGGACCAGTCTCATGCGACTCAAGGGCTGCACGCTTTTGCTGGTGGAAGACGAACCGCTGCTGCGGCGGCGTTTTGCGGCTCAGTTGGAAAAATTGGGTGCGGAGGTGGCGGCGGCGGCTTCGCTGGCGGAAGCGCGGCGACTGTTGGCGGACCTGGCCTTCGATTTTGCGCTGCTCGATGTGAACCTGCCGGACGGGCGCAGTCTCGAGCTTCTGAGCAATGGCGAGCTCGGTGGCGATACGGTCGTGGTCGTGATGACGGCCGAAGGCGGGGTCGAGGGGGCGGTGGAAGCGATGCGGTTGGGCGCGGCGGATTATCTGGTCAAACCCTTCGAGGCCGCCGAGGCGGCGGTGCGGCTGGCACGGGCGCAGCAGTCCCGGCGACGGGAACGGGGCGAGGCCTACCGGGACGAGCGGGCGGCGGCGCACGACGATTCGCTGGTATTCGGATCTTCCCTACAGGATGTGCGGACACTGCTGGAAAAGATTGTGGCGGCAGATCACCGGGTCGCCGCGGCCGGCGGGGCCCCCGGCGCCGGTGCTGATCGAGGGCGAGACCGGCACGGGCAAGACCTCGCTGGCCCGCTGGCTGCACCGCAACGGACCACGGGCGAAGGGCCCCTTGATCGAGGTGAACTGTTCGGCGCTGCCCGACACGCTGGCCGAGTCGGAGCTCTTCGGCCACGAACGTGGCGCCTTCACCGATGCCAAGGAGGCCAGGATCGGCCTGATGGAGGCGGCCGACGGCGGCACCCTGTTTCTGGATGAGCTGACGAGTCTCGCGGCCGGCGTGCAGGCGAAGCTGCTGACGGCGATCGAAGATCGGGTGGTGCGACGGCTGGGCGGGCAGCGGACGATTGCGATCGACGTGCGGATCATCGCGGCGGCGCAGGGGGACCTCGGGGCGCGGGTAGCCGAGGGACGTTTTCGCGAGGACCTGCGGCAACGGCTGGATCTGTTTCGCGTGCGTATTCCGCCCCTGCGGGAACGCGGCGACGATGTCGTGGCGCTGGCGCAGACCTTGGCCGAGCGGATCGGCTCCCGTTATGGTCAGAAGGTGGGGATGATTCCGGAGGTCGGCCGCCGTCGCTTGCTGGCCCACCCTTGGCCGGGAAACGTGCGGGAGCTGGCCCATGAGATCGAACGATCGGTCGTATTCGATGACGATCAACTCACCTTTGCCGGCCTGGCCTCGGCTGACGAAGGGGACTCCGCTTGCTGGCTGCGACGGGGGTTTCGCTTCCCGGAGGAGGGCGGCTTTGATCTCGAAGCAGCCATCGACCAATTGGTCGATCGAGCTCTCGCCCAAGTCGGGGGAAACGTATCGGCGGCTGCGCGCCTGTTGGGCGTTCCACGCGACTATGTCCGCTATCGCTTGAAGCGTCGCTCGGGGACCGCCTGAGCGGTCCGTGGGAATTATTCCCGGACGCCCTGCGCCGATCTGGGAAATAATTCCCGAGCGGTACACCGAAGGGATGTGAGCTGAAATTATGTAAAAGACGTCCAGACAGCATAAAGCGAAAGATCCGCTTCGGTGGCACGTTCGCTGCAAAAGAATCTCCACCAGCAACTTTTCCATACCCACTCAAGGAGAACTTACACCATGAAACCTTCCCTCCCCAGAATCCTCGTCCTGATGGCGACGGTCGGCGTCGCCGGGATCCTCGGCCAGGAAACCAGCCCACCGGCAGATCCGCCGGTCGGGGCGGGGCCCGGCCAACGCGCCGGCGCCCGCGTCCGCGAGCATGCCGACCAAGCCACCCGCCTGCACGGCATCGACAACCTCCCCACCGAGGTGCAGGACCTCGTCAACCGCTTCCAGGAGCAGCGCCGGGAGTGGGTGACCAACCGTCGCCAGTTGCTCGCCCGGCTGCAGGACATGACCGCCGAGGAGCGTGAAGCGGCCATCGCGGAGCTGCGTCAAATGCAGCGCGAGCAGGTTCGCCAGCAGCGGGAACTCGCCCGCCAGATCCGCGATGAGATGCGCGAGCTGCGCAATGCCCGCCGCCGCGGTGCCGGCGGCGGCGGCTGATCTTTCGACGCCGCGATTTCACGCTGGTTCGTGACGTCGAGAACCCCGGGTGGGCCGTTCCGCGGCCCACCCGGCCTCCCGGCCGAACCACGTGATTTCCCCGATCGGTGCTGCCACCAGAGATCCCTTCAACCAGCGTGAAAACTATTTCCCTCCGCCTGTTAGGATACCGCCTCCGGGGCATCGTGCTGACGTGCGTATTGACCTCGGCCGTCCTGGCCGAGGACGACACCGCCACCGACGACACCGCCACCGATCCGGCGGCCTTGCCGGCGGAGCTGGAGGCGCTGCTCGAGGCAATGCAGCCCGGCGCCTGGCAAACCCTCGCCGGCGTATCCGCTGCGTGGGGACAGCGGGACAATCCCGGCCTCAGTCCGCTTGCTCCGGAGTCAGCCAACTTCGGCCAGCTCGGCCTGGAAGGATTCACCCGACGGGAGAGCGAGCACTTCGACACCCTGGTGATGCTCGACGGCCGGGCCCGGTGGTATGACGGGCACACCGCGGTCGACGACGAAAGCTCCTGGTTTGGCCGGGGAGAACTGCGGGGCCGTCCCTGGTCCTGGTTGCAGCTGCACACCAGCGTGCAGGGTTACTGGTTGGACCAGGTGATCGATCTCACCGAGGACATCGGTGAACGTACGGTCGCGGCCGTCAAAGTGGCCGGCGGCGATCTCGGGTTCGACGTCCGCCTGCAACTGCCGGCGGGCTTTGCGGTGCAGGGCGGAATGCGCGGGCGGCGGGTCGACTATCAAGGCGTGGGGGAGGATCATGTGGCGCGGGAGGTGCGCGTGGAGGCGACGTGGTCGCCGTGGACCTGGCTTGAACTGGCGGCGGCGACGGTGTCGACCGATCGCGATTATGACTTCCGCGGCGAGGCGACGATTGGCGGACGGATTATCGAGGACACCGTGTTGAGCTTTGTGCAGGAGGGCGAGGAGGCGCGGGTAAAACTGCGCTTCGAGACGGTGGGAGACTGGACGCTGGAGGGGCGCTGGAGCACCCTCGATAACCGCGATGGCGCCGCCGGATTTTATGACTATGACCGTGACCGGTGGTCGGTCGAAGTCGGCTGGACCCGAGGGGCGTGGGAGCTGCGCGGGCGTTACGAGCGCAGTGACATCGGCTATCTCGTGCAGACCGTCGGCGCCGGGCTCGCCCCCGATCCGCGCACGCAGCGGGATACGTTCTGGGAGGTGGAATTGCGTCGTGCGGTGGCCGAAGACTGGGAAGTATTCGGCAGCTACCAACGCGACGAAAGCATGAGCAACGAGGTCGACGCCAGCTACACCGACCGGACGGCGTGGGCGGGCGTGGGCTACCTTTTCTAACGATCCAACCATCAACCGCCCGATCACCGTGCCGCGCCGCTTCAGTTCCCGCCAAGTGCAATGGACGGCCCTGCTGGCCGCGGCGCTGCTCCTGCTGGTGCTGGTGGCGGTGGTGGCCTGGCCGGCGCGGCGGGAGCTGCAGGCGCAGGTGCTCGAGCGGGAGGCCGCGGCGATTGCGGCGGTGGCCCGGCTGCAGCGCGACCTGGGCGTGGCGCGCTTCGAGCAACTCGGGGTCGAGGCCACGGTCGACGACGTGTTCGCGGCGCTGCTGGAGTCGTCGCGGCTCGAGGGCGTGGCCGCCCTTCAGTTATATGGTGCGGACGGGACGGCGGAACGAGAGTTGCCGTTGGAGGCCTACGTCGATGCCCTGGCGCCGGCGGACCGTTTGGCGCGGCCGGCGGCCCGCTTCCATGCCGGGGTGCCGCCCGCGGGCAGCGCGGGCGAGGCGTTGGCGCTAACGCCCGGACCGTGGGTCGAGGTGATCGTGCCGCTCTCGTTGGCGGCGGAAGCCACGCAGTGGGGCTGGGCTCGCTACTGGATCGACGGCCGGCGCATCGCGAAGGAGCGGGCGGCGATCGACCGGCAACTGCTCACGGTCGCCGGCGGGGCGGGCGGGCTGGGAGCCGTGGTCCTGGTGGCGGGACTCGGCTGGGCCTTTGCCCGGCTGCGCCGGCAGGCGGATGATCTGGCGCGCGCCAACCGGGAGTTGTTGCTGCACACCAAGACGGCGGCGATCGGAGCGATCAGTTCGCATCTCATTCACGGTTTGAAGAACCCGCTCGCGGGCCTGGAGGGGTTCATGGCCGAGGAGTCGGGCGACACCGGGGGCGCCCACGGCGAGGCCTGGCGCGAGGCCGCGGCGACTACCCGGCGGGTGCGCAGCCTCGTCAACGAAGTGCTGGCCGTACTGCAGGACGAACGCGACGGCGCGGACTACACGGTGGCGGCGGCTGAAATCTGCCGAGTCGCGGCGGCCCGCGTGACCCCGGCGATCGAGGCGGCCGGTCTCACGCTGCGAATGCCGGACGCCGGGAAGGATCGGCGGCAGGGGCGGTCGGTCGACGGCCGCACGGCGGCGCTGACGGGCCTGGTGCTGGGGAACCTGCTCGACAACGCGATCGCGGCGACGCCGCGCGGCGGCGTGATCTCGCTGCGCTGCGATGAGGACGACCGGACGCTCGGTATCGAGATCGAGGATACGGGCGGCGGACTGCCCGCGACGGTGAAGGAGGCGGCCTTTGCGCCGGTGCGCAGTACGAAGACGGGCGGCGCAGGGCTGGGTCTGGCGTTGAGCCGGCAACTGGCTCGGCATGCCGGCGGCACGCTCGAGGTCGTGCGCAGCGATGCGCACGGCACCTGTTTCCGGCTGGCGGTGCCGGTGGTGAGGGCGGAGACCGTGGCGGGGAGGCCGTCATGAAACTGCGCCGGCTCGGGTGGCTCGCGGGTGGGTTGGCGGTCCTGGCGGCCGGCGGCCGCGGCCAGGCGGACGGCACGCTGGTATGGCCCACCTACACGACCCTCTCCTCGGCGACCGCCGGGGCGATCGTATCGTCTCCCTCGGTCGATGGGGACGGCACGGTGTATTTCGGTTTGGAGATCGGGAGTTCCTCGAGCGTGAGCACCAGCGGGCGCGTGCTGGCGTTGCGACCCGACGGCGCGCTGAAGTGGCAGGTCGACCTGCCGGACTGGGTTGATGCCTCCCCGCTGGTCGGACGGGATGGCGCGACGATCTACGTGGGTTGCTGGGACGGGAAGTTCTATGCATTGAACCGGGAGAGCGGGACGGTGAAATGGAGCTACGACACGGAGGCGTTCATCAGTGCCTCGGCCGCGCAGGCGCCGGACGGAACCCTGTATGTGCCGGGCGGTGACGGCTTGCTGCATGCGCTCACCGAATCCGGGGCGGTGAAGTGGGTGTTCCCGGCGGCCGACTGGATTCAATTCGCGCCTGCGGTGGCGGCCGACGGCGTGGTGTATTTCGGTTCCTGGGATGATTCGTTCTATGCCGTCAATCCGGACGGCAGCCTGGTGTGGTCGGCGCAAACCGGCGGCGATCTGGTGGGCGGGGCGGCGGTGGCGGCGGACGGGACCGTGGTGTTTGGTTCGCGGGACCGCTATGTCTACGCGCTCAATCTCGACGGGTCCTCCAAGTGGTCGTTGGAGACCGGAGACAGTGTCGAGGCGGCGCCGGTCATCGGGCCGGACGGAACGGTTTATATCGGCTCCACCGACGGCGTATTCCGCGCCATCGCGCCAAATGGAACGGTGAAGTGGTCGCGCGACCTGGGGGCGGAGATCTATGCGACGGCGGCGGTGCGGGCGGATGGTTCGGTGATCGTGGGCGCGAGCGACTACCGGGTGCATGCGTGGTCGGCAACGGGCGCGCCGCTGTGGACGATTGAGGCCGGCGACTGGATCGACAGTTCGCCGGTGGTGGCGTCGAGCGGGCGGATTTACGTGGGCAGCTACGACAAGAAACTTTATGCGATCCACGGCACCGCGGGGCCGGCCCTGAGCGGCGACTGGCCGCAGTTTCAGCGCACGGCGGAGCGGGGCGCGTGGCAGCCGCGGGGGGAGACGACGGAGGCGGCGGGTCGGCTGCTCAACCTGTCGGTGCGGACCCAGGCGGGGACGGGGCCACAGACACTGGTCGCGGGTTTCGTGGTGGCGGGGGCGGGGCAGCGGGCGATGTTGTTGCGCGGCGTCGGTCCCACGCTGGCCGACTCCTATGATCTGGTCACGGCCTTGCAGGATACCCAGCTGAGGATCTTCGATCCGAGCGAGGCGGAGCTTGGCTTCAACGACGACTGGGACGCCGAGAGCGAGTCGGCGACGAGTATCGCGGAGGCGGCGGCGAGCTTGGGGGCGTTTCCCCTGCTGAGCGGCGCGGGTGATGCGGCGATGCTCGCGGATTTCGGAGCGGGCGTGAACTCGGTGCACGTGACAGGTGCGGGGGGCGCGACGGGACTGGCGCTGGTCGAGGCCTACGATGCGGGCGGAGACGCGGCGACCCGGCTGGTCAATGTGTCGGCGCGCAGTCAGGTCGGCACAGGCGCGGAGGTGCTGATCGCGGGTTTCGTGATCGACGACACGATGACCCTGCTGGTGCGCGGGGTAGGGCCGGCGTTGAGCGCGTTTCAGGTGGCGGGAGTGCTCGCCGATCCGCTGGTGGAGATTCACGGGGAGAGCGGCCTGATCACGCAGGTGGACGACTTGGCGTTGACGAGCGACGCAGCGGTGGTGGCGGCGCGGGCGGCGGCAGTGGGCGCGTTTGCCTTGCCCGGCGACGGGCTGGACGCGGCGATGATCGTGACCCTGCCGGCAGGGGTCTATTCGGCGGTGGTGAAGGGCGCCGACGGCGGCAGCGGGATGGGTCTGGTGGAGGTGTACGTGCTGGCCCCGTGAAGCGGGGGCGGGGCGACGTTCACCCGCCGACGGGTTCGCCGCCGAGGACGGGGAGGACCACGCCGCTGAGGTAGGAGGAATCGGCGTTGGAGGCGAGGAAGACATAGGCCGGAGCGAGTTCCTCGGGCTGCGCCGGGCGGCCCATGGGATTGTTCTCGCCGAAGTGCGCCACCTTTGCGGGCGAGGCGCCGGCGTCGGACGGGTTGAGGGGCGTCCAGACCGGGCCGGGGGCGACGGCGTTGACGCGGATGCCGCGTTCGACGAGCGACTGGGCGAGCGACTTGGTGAAGGCGTTGATGGCGCCCTTGGTGGCCGAGTAGTCGGGCAGGGTGGCATTGCCGAGGATGCCGGTCACGGAGCTCGTGGCGATGATGCTGGCGCCGGGTTGCAGGTGGTGGAGGGCGGCGCGGGCGAGGCGCACGTAGGCGTAGATGTTGGTGCGGAAGGTTTCGTCCAGCTCGTCGTCGGTGAGATCGGTGAGCGAGTCTTTGCGGTTCTGGTGGGCGGCGTTGCTGACGAGGATATCGAGCCGGCCGAGTTCGGTGACGGTGCGTTCGATGGCTTCGGTACAGAAGGCGGTTTCGAGCAGATTGCCGGGCAGGATGAGGGCGCGGCGGCCGGCCTTTTCGATGGCGCGGCGGGTTTCCTCGGCGTCGTCGACCTCTTCGGGCAGGCAGGTGATGGCGACATCGGCGCCCTCGCGGGCGTAAAGCACGGCGACGGCGCGACCGATGCCGGAGTCACCGCCCGTGACGAGGGCGACCTGGCCGGTGAGCTTTCCGGCCGGACGGTAGTCGGGCGCGCGGTAGCGAGGGCGCGGCTCGAGTTCGCTTTCGCGACCGGGGCCGGACTGGTGTTGTTCGGGGAAGGGCGGACGCGGTTCGGTGGCGGTGGCGGAGGGTTCGGGAGTGGGCATGGTCGGGTGGGCGAGGGAGGGTTTTTATTCAGTCGGCGGCCGGACGCGGGGCGTGCAGGGCGGAACCGACGGCGTGGAGAACAGTGAGAATCATGCCGACGGCGCGGCGGGTTTCGGGCTCGCGCAGGAGATGCAGCAGGTGCACCAGGCTCGGGGCCTTTTCATCGAGCACGACGTCATGTGCCTGCTGCAGGCCCGCTTTGAGTCCCTGGGCGACGCGGTGGAGCTGGTCGGCCGGCAGTTGTACGATGACCTCACCGAGAGCGCCGAGGGCGCCGAGGAGGCTGTGGCCGGCCGGGGTCTGCAGTTCGTCGAGGCCGATTTCCGTCACGGCGGCAAGACGGCCGAAAAAGCCATTGAAGGCGCGCAGGGTGCCGGCGCGGTGCAGCGTTTCCAACAGGGCGTCGAGTTCCTCGTGGGCACCGGGAAAAGGCGGAGGCGAAACGGTATGGGGGAGTCTTTGGGCCATGGCGGAAATCAAACGTGGGCGTTGGCGGGGCGTTCCCGGTCCGGCGGTGCGTAGTCGGGCCGCTCCCATTTCTGCTCGGCCTGCACCCCGACCTGCGGGTGTGGCTCGCCGAAGCGGGGGTTGCCGGGCGGCAGCGGCGACCGGCCGGGCGTGTCCAGTTTCTCGATACGCACGGCGACCTCCTTGAAGGCCGGGGTGTCGACCACGGGATCCTTGGCGCTGGAGGTGAGGTAGTTGATGCGTTCCCGGCTCGAGCAGACCGGCATGTAGAGTTCGCCGGGGCGCACGTCGCCGGTGATGACCACCTGGGACCTTACTTCGCCGAAGGGGGAAACGAGACGCACCCAGTCGCCTTCGGCGACACCGAGGGCCTTGGCATCATCGGCCGCCATGTCGACGTAGGCGCGCTCGACCTTGGCCACCAGGCCCGGCGATCGTTTGGTGAGATTGCCCTCGTGGAAGTGTTCGAGCACCCGGCCATTGTTGAGATGGAGGGTGTATTCGTCGTCGGGCTGGTTGGCCGGTTCGGTGAACTCCACCGGATGGAAGGCGGCCTTGCCGTCGGCGGTGTGGAAACGTTCGGAGTAGAGGAGCGGCGTGTCCCGGCCGGTTTCGTCGACGGGCCAGCAGAGGGAGTCCCAGCCTTCGAGCCGGTCGTAACGCACGCCCGCGAATTCGGGCGTGATGGCCGCAACCTCGTCCATGATCTGGGAGGGGTGGGCGTAGTCCCAGTCGTCGCGACCGAGATGGCGGGCAAGGTCGCGCAGGATCATCCAGTCGGGCCGGCAGTCGGCGAGGGGCGGCAACGCTTCGTGGAGTCGCTGGATGCGTCGCTCGGTATTGACGAAGGTGCCGTCCTTCTCGAGCGAGGGCGCGCCGGCGAGCACCACGTCGGCAAACTGGGCGGTGGTGGTGAAGAAGATGTCCTGAACCGCGACGAACTCGAGCTTGCTCAGGGCCTTCTGGACGCGATGGGCGTTGGAATCGACGAGGGCGAGTTCCTCACCCATGACAAACAGGGCCTTGAGCCGGCCGTCGAGGGCGGCCTCGATCATGGTCGTGTTGTTGAGTCCGGGCTCGGAAGGCAGCGTGACCCCCCAGGCCTTTTCGAAGCGGCCGCGGGCCTCGGCGTCGCTCACCTTGCCATAACCGGGGAGGTAGTTGTGGAGCGCGCCGAAATCGCAGGAGCCCTGCACGTTGTTGTGTCCACGCAGCGGATACCCGCCGGTGCCGGGACGGCCGAAGTTGCCGGTGAGCAGCAGCAGATTGCACAGGGCGGTGCAGGTGTCGGTCCCTGCGCTGTGCTGCGTGACCCCCATGGCCCAGAGGCCGCAGACGCTGCCGGCCTCGGCGATCTCGCGGGCGACGGTGCGGAGCTGCTCCGGGTCCAGCCCGGTGACGCGGGCGGCGTAGTCGAGCGTGAAGGGCTCCAGGCTGGCGCGGTAGTCGTCGAAGCCCTTGACCCGGGTGGCGATGAAGTCGCGGTCCTCCCAGCCCTGGTCGAGGATGTGGCGGGCGACGGCGTTGACCCAGACGAGGTCGGTGCCGGGGCGCGGGCGCAGGAAGTGGTGGGCGCGCTCGCTCATCTCGTGGTCGCGCAGGTCGGAGACGATGAGGCGCTGGCCGTGAAGTTTGACGCGACGCTTGATGCGGGAGGCGAGGACCGGGTGGGAGACGGCGGTGTTGGAGCCGACGATGACGACCAGGTCGGCCTGCTCGATGTCGTTCATCGTGCCGGAGTCGGCGCCGTATCCAACCGTTCGTGACAGGCCTTTGCTGGCGGGGCTCTGGCAGTAGCGGGCGCAGTTGTCGATGTTGTTGGTCCGGAAAACCTGCCGGGCCAGTTTCTGCATGAGGTAGCATTCCTCGTTGGTCGTCTTCGACGAAGAGATGAAGGCGACGCTGTCGGGGCCGTGGCGGTCGGCGATCTCGCGCAGGCGGCGGGCGACGAGGGCGAGGGATTCGTCCCAGGTGGCGGACTCGAAGCGATCGCCGCTCCGGATGAGCGGACCGGAGAGGCGCTGCTCGCTGTTGACGAAGTCCCAGCCGAACTTGCCCTTCACGCAGGTGGAGATGCCGTTGGCGGGGGCGTCGGCGTGGGGCTGGATCTTCAGGATGCGGCGGCCGGTGGTCCAGACCTCGAAGGCGCAGCCGACGCCGCAGTAGGTGCAGACGGTTTTGGTGCGTTTGATGGTGTGGTTGCGCATGGCCGCCTCGGCCTTGGAGGTGGCGAAGAGGGGGGCGAGGCCGGTGAATTTCTCGCCGAACTTGACGAGATCGATGGCCTTGCGCTTGGCCGAGGCCGGGGCGCCGGTGAAGAGGCCGGTGTGGCCGTCCATGGATTTTTCCATGAGGGCGTTGCAGGGACAGACGGTGACGCAGTGACCGCAGCTGACGCAGGACGAATCGTTGATCGGCTTGCCGCCATCCCACAGTACGCGCGGCTGTTCGGCGGTCCAATCGATGCTGAGCGTTTCGGTGACCTGCACGTCCTGGCAGGCTTCGACGCAGCGCGCGCAGAGCACGCATTGATCGGGATCGTAGCGGTAGAACGGATTCGAGTCGTCGATGGGGAAGCCCTTCCGCGTGAAGGGATATTTCTGCTCCGTGAGGCCGAGGGTTTCGGCGGCGTTGTGCACCTCGCAGTCGCCATTGTTGTAGTCGCAGAGGGTGCAGTACAGCTCGTGATTGGCGATGAGGCGCTGCATGGCCTCGCGGCGGGCGGCCAGCGCGGTGGCGCTGCACGTGACGACATTCTGGCCGGTGCGCGCGGTGACGGCGCAGGAGCGCTGGAGCTTCCCGTCGACTTCGACCATGCAGGTGTCGCAGGTCCGCAGGGCGCCGAGCGAGCGGTGGCGACAGATATGCGGGATGTCGAGGCCCTGTCGCAGCAGGAGGTCGAGGAGGGTGGAATCGGCCGCGACGGGAACGAGCTCGCCATCGATGCGGAGATGCTGAGGCGTATCCATGCCGGCGTGATCTCCAGGCGAATCAGGCGAGAGCGGGACCGCCGGTGGCGCGGATGGTGATGTCCGGCGGATTCGCCGGGGCGGGGCTGGGGCGAAGAACGGGCGACGGCGGCAGGTTCATGAAAGGCCCGACCGGAGAGGCGACGCGGCGGTTCCGCCGTCGGGGCGGAAGCGGGTGGGGGCAACGGTGGTGCCGCAGGGCGGGTCGCGACCCGGCCACCGTTAGGAAATGCGAGGGGGCGGTTGAGTGGACCGGCTTTACTCGACCGGCTCGGGGGCGAGCTGGATGTCGACCAAGAGGTCGGTCGCGATCTTTTCCAGGTCGTCGCCGAGGGTGTCGAGGTCGACGGACTCCGGGACGAAGACGGTGGCGCCGGCCTTGAAGAGGATGCCACCGCCCTGGGGCGCCGCGGTGCGTTCGCTCTCGAGTTCCTCGACGTTGAGCCCATGTTTGGCGAAGACGCCGGTGATTTGCCGCAGCAGGCCGGGGCGATCCTGACCCACGAGGTCCACCATCGCCAGGCTGCCGGCGACGCTGGGGGCAATCTCGTCATCGGCCTTGATCGTGATGTGCAGACCGGTCTCGGTGAGTCCTTCGAGGGCGGCGCGCAGGGCGGGTGCATGGGCCTCCTCGGTCTCGACGCGCATGAGTCCGGCGAATTGCCCGCCGAGATGGCTCATGCGGCATTCGAGCCAGTTGCCGCCATTGTCGGCGACGGTGCGGGCGAGGGAGTCGACGAGGCCGGTGCGATCGGCGCCGATTACGGTCATGACGAAGGTCGTGAGCATGACGCGGACGCTACCCGGACCGATGGCGATCCGGCAAGGCGAGGTTGGAGCAGGAGCGCCCCAAGCCACTTGTCACCCAATAGGTGACAAATGGTCTGGGGTGGGGGCGTGGGAGACGAATTGTCACCTAATGGGTGACAAGCAGCTTGGGACGGGTGCGGAGGTAGGGGAATTGTCACCTAATGGGTGACAGGTGGTTTGGGGGGAGGTGCGGAGGGCGGGGGTCAGGCGACGGCTTCGAAGCGGGGGGAGCCGGGTTTGGCGGTGCCGGCGTGGCGGGCGACGATTTCGAAGAGGGATTGAATGGGGGCGAGTTCTTCGCTGCCGAAGGCCTGGGTGCGCACCTTCGACCAACCGATGAAGAGGATGCCCTGCAGCACGCGTTGATGATGCACCGGCAGGGCCAGGAAGGCGCGGGGGGCATCGGCGCCTTTCAACCAGTCGGGCAGATGGCGGTGTACGCGGGGGTCGGCGGTGTCCTGGATCGACAGATTGATGAGGCGATCGTGGCAGAGGAAGAAGGCGTTGCGTTCGGAGCGGCGGAAGAGCATGCGTTCGCCGAGCCGGTCGGCGAGCGGGCCTTTACCGATCGCGATGCGGAAGCTGCGACCGCCGGCTTCGAGTCCGCAGAAGAACATGTCCTGCGGCAGGAGGGTCTTCCATACGGCGTTGAGGGCAAGCGGCAGGGGATTGGCGGCGGAATGCTCGCCGGCGGCAAGGGAGGCGAGGGCATTGTCGATGGCGGTGCGGGCGGTGGGGCGACGTTTGGGGGCCAGCGGATCGATCTCCTCATCCTCGGACGATCGGTCGCGGTTGCCGGCCTGGGGCGAGAATGCGGGCGGGGCGACCGGCCGCGGTTTGGCTGCGGGCTTTTCGGGATCGGCGGGCAGGGCGGGTTTGAGGGCAGGCGGGGCGAGTGCTTCGCCGGGCGGCAGGTAGCTGGGCGGAGTGGGATCGGGGATCTCGGGTTTGCCGTCGATGGGGGTGGCGCGCGCGCGGTGGCGAAGGCGTTCGCGGCCTACGCTACCGATGGCGGCACTGCCGGCGGCGGCGGAGAGCAGGGCGAGGCGCTGCTCGGACTCCTTGAGAATATTGGGCGCGCGTTCGACGAGGAAGGGGAAGTCGCGCGCCGCCTTGCGGATCATCTGGTCCTGGGCGCGGGCGAAGCTGCGATCGTTGATGTCGGAGTCGAGGGCCAGTTCGCTGAACTGCAGCGAGAAGGCGGCCAGCTTATGCATGATGCGGTCGGACCAGGCGACATCGGCGCCGGCGGGAGCCTCGTGCTGCCGGATGGCGTTGAGGATGGGCTTGGGCAGGTTGGCCGATTTGAGCAACTCGTAGCCGAGTTGAAAGGGAGAGAGGCCGAAGACGCGGGTGAAGGCCGCGTCGCCCTCACCGGCATCGGCGGCGGAGATGGCTTCACGGAACTCATCGATCATGAAGGTGCCGAGCAGGAGGCGGCCGAAGTTGCGCAGCGACGCACAGACGAAGGCGGTCTCCGGATTGATGACGCCGGCGTGCTCCGCCATGACTTGGGCAATGAGTCCGCTGGTGAGCGAAATGGAAGCCATCTGACGCTGTTCCCAGGCGGTGCTAGTGCGGCCGGCGTGATCGAGCAGCATGAGCGACATGGCCAGCATGCGGACCCGATTGAAGCCGACGGTGTGAATGGCGTCGGCGACGGACGAGATCTCGATGTGGGTCGGGTTGTAGCCGAAGGTATTGGCAGCGGCGATGACCCGCGAGAGGATGGTGGAATCCTGGTTGATGATCTCGGCGAGTTCGCCGATGGAGACCGAACCTTCGTCTTTGCTGAGCGCGCGGATGATGCGGACGAGTTCGGGCATGGATGCGACCTGTCCCGATCGCAGGGCGGAATCGACGGTTTTCAGGGTCTGTTGGGCCAGCGCTTCGTCCACTCGTAGTAATACGGACACCGACGCAGAGGCTTAAGGAATCTTCTTAGGCAAATCACCCTTGGTTATGGGATCCGGTCGGAGGGGGTATTCCAATTGGCAAACGGACGGTCGTCGGGAAAGGGAACGGGATGCAGGGTGGCGCTGAATGCGGCACCGGTGAGCAGGCGACGCAGCCCGAGCTGTCCGGCGGCGAGGGCGTCGCGCAAGACCGGAAGGACGGTGCGCGGGTAGACGGCCACGAGGGGCTGCAGGCCGGTGGCACAAACCGCGGCGACGGGCCGGCCGGGGTGAGCGGCGGCGGCTTCGAGGATGGTGTTCAAGGTGGACGCGTCGAGGAAGGGAGCGTCGACCGGCACGACGAGCACGTGCGGGGTGGGCGCGTGCGTGAGCAGGTTGACGAGCGCGCCGAGCGGGCCGGCGGTGCCGTCGTCGTCGAGGCGGAGGACGTCGGCGGGGAGGGCGGGCAGGTTCTGCGCCGTGCGGGCGCCGACCAGCCGGGCAGCGGGCGACGGGGTCAGCCGGGCGAGAGTGGCGAGTTGGTGGAGGAGCAGGGGCGCGCCGGACGCGGGCGCGGGCAGGAGGGCCTTGTCGCGGCCCATGCGCGAGGAGTGGCCGCCGCAAAGCACGGCGGCGCTGTAGGAGAGCACGCTCATGGTCCGAGGGCGCCGGCGTAGAGGTTGAAACGATCGTCGCGCAGGAAGCCGACGAGGGTCTGGCCGGTTTCGCGGGCGAGATCGACGGCGAGACTGGTGGGGGCGGAGATGCCGACGACGAGGGCAATGCGGGCGGCGAGGGCCTTTTGACCGATCTCGAAGGCGATGCGACCGGAGACGAGCAGGCCGAGCGCAGGCAGATCGGCGCGGCGATCGAGGAGGGCGCGACCCAGGACCTTGTCGACGGCGTTGTGGCGGCCCACGTCTTCGCGGGAGGAGAGCAAATCGCCGCGGGCGGGGTCGAACAGGGCGGCGGCGTGGAGGCCGCCGGTGGCGCGGAAGGTGGATTGAGCGGCGTGAAGCCGGGAGGGCAGTTGCAGCAGGGTCGCGGCGGTGGTGGTGGGAGCCGCGAGGGCCGGAGGGTGAACGGCGCGCACGGCGTCGATGGTGGCCTTGCCGCACAAGCCGCAGGAGGAGGCGGTGAAGACGTGACGGGAGAGCTTGTCCAGATCGACGGACCCCGGATCGCGCAGGCGAACATCGATAACATTGCCGGGACCGCCGTCGGCGGCGGAGCAGACGTCGAGGTCGAGGATGTCGTCGATGGTCGCGAGCACGCCTTCGGTGAAGAGAAAGCCGGCGGCGAGTTCCTCGTCGTGACCCGGCGTGCGCATGGTGAGCGCGACCGAGCGGCCCTCGACGCGGATCTCGAGGGGCTCCTCGACGGCGAGGAAGTCGTCGGCGGCGAGGGGAGAGGCGTCGGCAGCGTGGCGGGTGATTCGGGTGGGCTGTTGGCGGCGAAGAGGCACGGGGAATGGGACTTATGGGACGAATGGGACAGATGGGGCTAATGGGAGATCATAGGTCCCATAAGTCCCATAGGTCTCATTCCGGCTAACGCGACGTTTCCAGTTCCACGAGGGCGTTGTAGTCGGGGACGCCGCCGCCGGCGTCGCGGCGGTGGCGGTCGATGAGGTGGTTGCCCTCGGGCCAGTGGATCTGGAGGTTGCCCGGAGCGATCGGGGCGAGGTGCACCCGGGCTTCGTAGCGGCCGAGGGGGTTGCGCAGGATGACGCGGTCGCCGTGCTTGAGATGGCGGGCGGCGGCGTCGTCGGCGTTCATGAGCACGGCGTCGCGCGGCGCGCCGTTGAGCGGATCGACCTCGGCGTAGATGAGCGTGTTGAACTGCTTGCCGCGGCGGGTGCTCACGTGGAAGACGTGGGCGGGGCGACCGCCGACCGGGGGCAGATCGACCGTGGCCAGGTGGGCGCGGCCGTCCTCGGTGGGGCAGACGCCGTCGGGGCAGAGGTGGGGGCCGCCGTATTGGAAGGCGTCGCCGGTTGTCGCGAGTTTCTGGATACCATCGTAGAAGGGCACGACGCGGGCGATCTCCTCGCGGACGGCCTGGCCCGTCGCGCAGCCAAAGACGCCGTCGGGGTCGGGCCGGGCGGTGAGGGCGAGGTCGCGCAGGATTTTCCATTCGGCGCGGGCCTCGCCGACCTGGCGGGGAATCTGCGGCGTGAACATGACGCGGCGTTCGGTGGAGGTTTCGGTGCCGCCGTCGTCCTGTTCGTAGCGGGTCTGGGCGGGAAGCAGGATGACCTCGTCGGCGGGTTCGAGGAGCATCTGGTCGGTCACGATGATGTCCTGATGGATGCGCAGCGGGACACGTTGCAGGGCCTCGGCGACGTAGGCGGGATCCGGCAGGGTACGCAGGAAGTTGCCGCCGACGAGGTGGAAGACATCGAGTTCGCCGCGGTGGGCGGCTTCGACCATCTCGGTGGCGGCGTAGCCGGGCTCGGTGGGAATATGAAAGCCGTAGTGGGTGGCGAGGTTGGCGGCGTTGGCGGGATTAACGGCGAGACCGCCGGGGAAGGCGGTGGCGTAGGCGCCCATCTCGGCGCCGCCCTGCACGGAGGAGTGGCCGCGGATGGGCATGACGCCGCATTTGTCGCGGCCGAGCCAGCCGCGGGCGAGGGCGGTGTTGAGTACCATGCGCACACCGTCGGCGCCCCAGGGGTGCTGGGTGATGCCCATGGACCAGACGAAGACGCCGCTGCGGGCGTGGCCGATGAGTTCGGCAAAGGCGATCATGCGGCCGGCCGGGAGGCCGGCGGCCTGTTCGAGCGCGGACCAGTCGAGCGAGCGGGCGCGGGCGGTAAGCTCCTCCCAGCCGGTGGTGTGGGCGGCGAGGAAGGCGGTGTCGGCGAGACCGGTTGCGTCGAGGTGCTTGATGACGCCATACAGAAAGGCGATGTCGCCGCCCTGGGAGACGGCGTACCAGTCGTCGATGAGATCGGAGCCGAAGAGGGCGCTGTCGAGGTTGGAGGGAACCCAGTAGCGTTGCATGCCGGGCTCGAGGTAGGGGTTGACGATGACGACGCGGGTGCCCTGCTTGCGCGCGAGGTGTAGGTATTTGGTCGATACGGGCTGGTCGTTGGCGGGATTGGAGCCGAAGAAGACGATGACGTCGGTGCCGAACCAGTCGGCGTAGGAGCAGGTGGACGCGGCGACGCCGAGGGTCTGCTTCATGGCGGCCGAGGAGGGCGAGTGGCAGAGGCGGGCGGCGTTGTCGACATGGTTGGTGCCGAGCCAGCGGGCGGCCTTTTGGGCGAGGTAATAGACCTCGTTGGTGACGCCGCGGGAGGTGACAAAGAAGGCAAGGCGGTCGGGGGTGGTGGCGCGGACTTTTGTGCCGATGGTGGCGAGGGCTTCGTCCCAGGTGATGCGGGTGAAGCCGGGTTCGCCGCGGCGGCGGCGGAGGGGATGGGCGAGGCGACCGAGGTTGCGGAGGGCGCGGTTGTCGCGGGGCAGGGCGGAGACGTCGGCGAGGGCGTCGGGTGGCATGGCCGGCTGGGTGTTGAGCCGCAGCAGGTTGAGGCGGGTCATGCAGAGGTGGGTGCCCTTGATGGTCCAGTCATGCAGGCCGGCGACGCCGAGCGCGCAGCCGTCGCAGACGCCGCGGGTGAGGATTTTCCAGGCGTAAGGCAGGTTGTCGCGGTTGTCCCAGGCGACCTTCAGCATGTCGCGGAAATGCTTGGGCTTGGTGTGGCCGAGGCCGAAGGGGGAGAGGCGGGCCAGGCGCTGGCGCAGGGAGGGCCGGGGGTGGGGCATTGATGAAGAGAAAAGCGGAAATCGGGAAAGCGAAAACGCTGAAAGGGTGAACAGTTGATTTTCAGTCGCCGGGCTGGCCTGAGATCCAAATGAAACCGCCGCTCGGCGGGAACCGGGCGGCGGAGGCGGAACGGCCGAAGCGGCCGGATGAACGGGAGGGCGGCGGCGGTATCAAGCTGCCGGCACGGGGGTGCGGGCGTGAACCAGATGCACGATCATGCTCGCGACCTCGGCGAGCGCGACGTTGGAGGTGTTGACGACAAGATCGTAGACGGCGGGGTCGTCGATATCGCGGTTGAAGTTCATCTTGGCGTAGCGGCGGCGGGCGGCGTCGGCCTTGGCATTGCGTTCCAGGGCGCGGGCGACGGAGAGGCGGTGAAGACCGGCCATGTGACGAGCGCGGGTCTGCGGATCGCCGATCAGGCGCAGGTGCAGGCCGTTGGGGAGGGCGGCGGTGGCGAAGTTTGAACCCCGGCCAATGAGGATGCAGCGACCCTCGCCGGCGAGGTGACGGATCAAGCAGTTGGTTTGCTGGACCAGTTCCCAAAGGTTGGGGTGCAGGCCGACGATTTCGCCGATGGAAGCATCCAGCTCGGAAATCGAATCCTCGGGCAGGTAGCGCACGAGGTGCTCGGGGTAATCGAGGTCGCGGAGCATGGCTTCGACGAGGTTGCCGTCGAAGATGCGCCAGAGGGTTTGGCCGGGTTCGAGCGAGCAGTTGAGCTGGTCGGCGATGAGCCGGGCCACGCTCGAGGCGCCGGCGCCCGCCTCACGGGAGATGGTGATGAAGGGACCGGCCGGGCGCGGCGGGAGACCCCGCCCCTGCCGCGTGAGCTGCAGGTTGAGGTAGCTTTGAGCTTTTTCGAGGTTGGGGGGTAGATTCATGTGGCATGGGGGTTGACACGCGGAGGATAGCCCGCGACCGCGACCGGGGGAAGGCACAGGTGGGCGTGCCGGCATGGATAGCAGCGGACCTAACAGGCCCGATTACCCCTCAGTCAGGCTGATCGAATCGGGAGAATTGACAGCACGCAAAAAGGTAACAAAAAGGCGCGGTGATGAAGCACCGCGGGCGTGCTGGAGGCGGCCGACTTGGTGATGTCGCGCAAGGTCGGCAGGAGGCGCCAACTGTTTTTCAACGCCGTGCCGCTGCAGATGGTGCACGACCGCTGGACGACCGACTACGCCGCTTTCTGGGCCGGACGGGTGATGGACCTCAAGTACCAGCTCGAAGGACTTGCGGTCGACCCGATCCCGGGTGGCGGCAAGACCTGAGGGGCGGCGAGCGAATTCCCTTTTTCCCGATCATCAGTCCAACCCCAAGATCACCCTGACCGAAAACTGGCCGTTGGACCGGAAATGCGGCTGACCCGTTCGACCATGAGCCCATTGCTGGAATGGCTGAAGGACGGCGGATGAGTCTGCTGGCTGAAAGCGCGCCGACCGCGGTGGCCCGGAGCGTCCCCGGACAGACCGACCCGGCCGACCGGTTGGACCGGTGTATCGAAAAAATTGCGACAATCGGGGCGAGCATCCTCGACCCGGCCATAATTACCCGGATAGTGGGGAACAATTTGTGTCCCCTCGCCTCCGACCTGCGTCCCTGCCCGCCCCATGTCGACTTCCCGTGATTTTGTCATCACTGCGTTGGTGTGTTGTGTTCTGGTCCTCGGCGTCGTCGCCTGGCGGCAGCATCGGGAGCTCGGGCGTTTGGAGCGGATAGCCAGGGCGCAGACCGCTGAAACCGGGGACGCGCGGGAGGAAACAGGCCGGGATATACGTGAGACCACCGCAGTCTGGGGAGATTCGCGGCGGCGGGTGATCCCGGTGGTGGTGCCGCGCCCATTGCATGCGCGCATGGCCGAGACGGGGCCGGCGGCCGGCCAGCCTCAATTGGAGGGGGTGATGGAAATGCTGGAGGATCCGCGCTTCCTGCAGGCGGTGGCCTCGCACCAGCGCTCGATGCTGGATGCCCGTTTTGGCGAGCTGTTCGGCCGGCTCGAGTTGACGGATGACGAGCTCGAGTCGCTGCGAGGGCTGTTGATCGAGAAGCAGAACGCGGCGATGGACGTGCTGATGGTTTCGAAGGGCGAGCTGGGCGGCCGGATCGCCGGCAGTGAAATGAAGGTGGCCACGCGGAGGGCGCAGGATGAAATCGACGGGCTCATCGAACAGACCTTGGGCGAATCGCGGTTTGCGATCTTCAAGGCTTACGAGGCGACCTTGCCGCAGCGCGCGGCGGTGGCGCAGCTGCAGCAGCGACTCAGCTATACCGACGAGCCGTTGGAGGTGGCCCAAGCCGAGGCCTTGGTGGACATGATGGTGCAGGGCGGAGGCGAAGTGCGGCCGGCTTTGCCGGGCGTTTCGGTGGTCGTTGATCCCGCGGAACGGCAGGCCATGCCGGTGATGCATGGTGTCGCCGAAACGGTTCAGATCACGGAGGAGGTTATCAACGGAGCCGCCAAAGTCCTGCGGCCGCGCCAACTGGTCGCCCTGAACGAGTTGAAGCAGGAGCAGGAGGCGGCGATGCTCGTCGTGGAGTTGGCGCGCAGCAGGCTGCCGCCGGCCACGCTCGATCGCCTGAGTATCCTGGAGGGCCTGGACGTGCAGTTGCTGCTGCAGTAGGGCGGCTGCCCACGCGGCCAGGCCGGCTGCCGGCTCGTTTGTTACGTTTGCTTCTTCAATCTCCACCCTACGGCAGGCGGAGGTGCCAGTTGCCGCTGGGAGCGGTGGGCAGGTCACCGGGGTGGTCGAGCAGCCACTGCACAAGGAGTTCGCGGATGCCGACATTGGAGCGGCTCAGCACCTTGGCGTCGCGAAACATGGGGTAGCCGCCGCCGCCGTTGTGACGGTAGTTGTTGATGGCGACGCGGAGCCGGCGATCGGGGTCGAGTCGGCGCCCGTTGAAGGTGAGGTCGACGATGCGTTCGCCGGGAGCCCGGTTGAGGTCGATGACGTAGTTGACGCCTTCGGCGGTGTCGAAGTTGTAGCCGGGGATGGCCGGGTCGATGAGCTCGCGGGCGCTGGCGCCGGGCCGGCCTGGCAGGAAAAAGCGGGCGGCGTGCTCGAGGGCCTCCTTCAGCTGAGCGCCGGTGAGTTCGACGACCACGAGGGTGTTCTCGTAAACGTAGAGTCCGGCGAGGTCGCGAAGGGTGACTGCGCCTTCCGGGATGCGGGCCTCGGTGTTGAAGCTGGCGGCGAGGGAAACATCGGCCTGGCCGGCAGCGAGCTGCACGCGGTGAATGAGATCGATGATCGCGGTGTCCTCGATGCGGGAGTTCTCGGCGGAAAGGGCGCGGTCGGAGTGACCGACGGGTTGGGCGAGCCAGGCCTCGGTGGCTTCGTGCGCAGCCTGGGTGAGTTCGAGGATGCGCGGATCCGGCGGTACTTCGGCCGTGACCGGATGGGTGGTGGCGGTCTTGCCGACGACCCGCCACGGCGTGTCAGGCTCGTCGCGTTCGACCAGTAGGGTGGTGCGGGAGAGAAATTCGCCCCAGCGCCCGGCCTGGGTGAGCAGAACGCCGTTGATGGACAGGGACGGCACCTCGCGGTGAGTGTGCCCCATGAGAATGAGATCGATACCGGGCACCTCGCGGGCGATGCGAATGGCGGCGTTTTCGTTTTCCATCTGACCCGGATGCGGCGCGCCGGTGAGGATGTCCTCCTCCAGCCCCATGTGCATGGCGACGACCACCAGATCGGCGCGGGCGCGACGCCGGAGTTCGTCGACCCAGCGGCGGGCGGCGGCGACGGGGTCGGTGAACTGCAGGCCCGCGTAGTTGGCTGGCGTCTCCCAAGCGGGCACGCCCGGGGTGGTGAGCCCGAGGATGCCCACCCGAACGCCGCGGACCTCCTTGACGAGGTAGGGGGCGTAAGCGGCGTCTTCGCTGCCCTCGATGCAGATGTTGCCGGAGATCCAGGGAAAGCGGGCGGAACGGCGGGCCTGGTTGAAGGCCTCCAGCCCGAAGTTGAACTCGTGGTTGCCCACCGCCATCGCGTCGTAGTCGAGGGCGTTCATCGCCGCCATCATCGGGTTGCGGCGAGGTGGATCGACCACGGCCGAATGGTAGGCGAAAGGCGTGCCCTGGATGGTGTCGCCGGAATCGACGAGGACCAACTCGGGATCGAGCACGCGGGCGCGCTGGATGAGGGTGGCGATCTTGGCCAGCCCATGCTCAGCGGGCTCGCCGGTGTAGTAGTCGACCGGATGGACGTGGCCGTGCAGGTCGGTTGTCGAGAGAACAGTCACGTAGCTGCGTTCGACGCCGAAACAGCAGCAGCAAATCGAGCACAAGGCCGCAGCCAGAAAGCGGAGCCGGAGGACCATGGCGTTAAGCAATGGCAACAGCGCCGCGAGGGGGGAAGGCGGAAATGGTCTCCCATGGACGGAGCGAAGGCGCGGCAGGGCTCCCCCTACTGAGTCGCCAGGTAGGCCACGAGGTCGGCCACGTCCTGAGCGTTCAGACCAAGCTGGTCGGCGCTGAGCATGAGGGAGCGGCCGTACCAATGGATGTTCTTCACCCGGTCGCGGGGAATCATCTGGGTGAGGCCGCCCATGGAGCGCACCACGACCGGGTCGGCCTCGGCGAGGACGAGGCCGTGCACTTCGGTGCCGTCCTTCAGCTCCACGTTGCGGCCGTCGTAGCCGTGGGCGATGTCGCGAGACGGATCGATGATGGCCCAGACGGCTTGCTCGGTGCCTTGGCGCGAGACCCAGCCGTTGAGGTCGGGCCCGTAATCGGGCCCTTCTTCGCCGATCTTGTGGCAAAGGCGGCAGGCGGCGGCTTTTTCGGCCCCGCGCCCCACGTCGCCCCGGGCGGCCAGGACATCGGCCAGGGGGATGCGTTGATCGGGTTCGGCCTGCGGCACAATGCTGGGGGTGATACTTACCGCGTCGGGATCATAGATGCCGGCGACCTTCACCCGGGCCGCCAGATCGGTGTGGCCCCAGCGCAGATTCATGTGATTGAGCAACCACCACAGGGCGTTGTCCTTCACCAGTCCGTCGGGGGTCTGCTGGTAGATTTCGAGCATGGCGGTCGCGGCGGCGGCGGACGGATTGAAACCGATACCGGTCACGGCCTGCAGGCGTTCGGCCAGCGGCAGGTCACCGTCGAGGGCCCGCTCGCGAAACAGCTGCCAGGAATCCGCCGGCGTGAGAGTGAAGACGAGATCGATCCGGGCCTCGGGGGAGAGGCCGAGTGCGGCCGCCGAGGGCAGGGCGGCAGCGAGCGCCTCCTCCTTGCCGGTGGCACCGATGCCCCAGGCGGCGAGATAGGTGCGGTCGGCCCCATCGAAGCCGCGTGCGAGCGTGACGAGCAGCGGCACGGCGGTGGCGGCCGGCACGTCGCGCAGGGCAACGGCCACATCGCGACGGACGGCGGGCGAGGCGTCGGTCGCGAGGCGGGCGAGAAGGTCGGAGACATCCGCCCCGACGCGGCGCAGGGCGCGCAGGGCGGCGATGCGAATCTGCGGGTCGGCGTCCTGGGTGAGGGCGGTGACGCGCGCGCGACCCGCTTCACCGAGGCGGGCGAGCAGGAAAATGGCTCGGGCCGCAACATAGGGATTGGGCTCATCGAGCAGGGATGCGACCGCGGGCACGGCGGCCTCGCCCGCGGCATCGAGGCGGCCGGCGCCGAGCGGGCGGACGTTGACGGCGGGGCTGCGCAGCGCGGCGAGTTGGCCTTCGGTGGTATCCAGGTCGAAGGAGGGCACGGTGAGCTCGGCGCCGCGCGGGGCGATGCGGTAGATGGTGCCGTAAAGCTGGTCGTCGTGATCGGCGTGGCCGCCGACGCGGGGATCGAACCAGTCGGAGACGTAGAGGGCGCCGTCGGGACCAACGGCGACATCGGAGGGGCGGAACAGCGAGTAGAGCTCGTTGTTGCGGCGACCGCGGAGCGAATCGACGCCGGTGAGGCGTTCGTCGGGATTGGTGGTGAAAAACTTCGTGCGGTCGAGTGTCCACCCGGCGCCGTCGGGTTCCGGATGGTAGCCGAAGACGACGTTGCGGGCGGCTTCGCAGGAAAGCAGGGTGCCGCGCCAGGCGTCGCCGAAGAGGTCGCCTTCGTAGAAGACGATGCCGGTCGGGGCGCCGGCGCCGTAGACGTCGCCCGACGGCATGGCGCCGGGGTCCTCCTGACGCCACTGGCTGGTGGGAATGTCCTGGCCGGGGCGGCGATCGGCATTCCAGAAGCGCTGGCCATCCCGCGAGAACCAGCCGGCGTTGCCGTATTCGAGCAGGTAGGACGTGCGGGAGGCGGGGGGATCGTCGTTGTCGTTCTGAAATACGTCGCCGAAGGACGTGACGGTTTGCTCGTAGCTGTTGCGGAAGTTGTAGCCGATGATTTCGACGCCGGTGCCGTCGCGCTGCATGCGGGCGGCGAAGCCGCCGACGTAGACGTGGCCATCGTCGGACCTCGCGCCGGCGTAGTCGGCGGGCGAATGGCCGCCGGGCGCTTCGACACCCCATTCGTAGGCGCTGCCGATGCGGAAGGTGCGGCCGGAGCGATCGGTGAACAAGCCACCGGCGTTGCCGGCGTTGAAATACCAGAGGCCGTCGGGACCGACGGTGACGGAGTGCAGCGAGTGGTCGTGGTTGCGACCGTTGAAGCCGGTGAGCAGAATCTCGCGTTTATCGACGGCGGGATCGAAACGCAGATCGCGGTCGACGTCGGTGTAGACGAGCAGGTGGGGAGCGCAGGAAACGACGATCCGGTTGTCGATGACGGCGATGCCGAGCGGGGCGACCAGTTCGGGTTCCTGCACGAAGACGTGGGAGGAATCGGCAGTGCCGTCGGCATCGGTATCGGCGAGGACGACGACGCGGTCGCCGGCGGGATCACGCTCGACATGCTCGCGGTAGTTGACGCCCTCGGTCACCCAGATGCGGCCGGCGTAATCGATATCGATGTTGGTCGGATTGCGCAGTTGGGGCGCCTTGGCCCAGACGGTGGCCTCGAGGCCCTCGGGCAGATTGAAGAGGCCCACCGGCACATGGTCGGGCGTAGCGGCGCTGGCGAGGGAAACGGCGAGAGGCAGGAGCAGGGATACTCGGGGCATGGCATGGGTTAACCATGAATCGTGGGGACGTGACACGATTAATTTAACGTCATCGCGGCGGACCGTTATGCCGGCGGTCTTTGGGATTGTGCGGCTGCGCTGAAACCGGATCGTGGGTGGCATGAAATCCCGCATTCTTACCCCGCTGTTTCTGTTGTGCTGTCTCGCATTTGCGCCGCTGGCGTCGGCCGACCACCACCAGGAGGCGGCGGCGCAACGGGTGTTCGAGCTGAGGGTTTATCATCCGCATCCGGGCAAGATCGATGCGCTGCTCGCGCGATTCCGCGATCACACCTGCGGCATCTTCGAGCGGCTGGGCATGGAAAATGTCGGCTACTGGGTCGAAGCGGAACCCGCGGAAGGGGAGGAGCCGAAGCTGTATTACGTGCTGGCGCACCCGAGCCGCGAGGCGGCCAAGGAGGCCTGGAAAACGTTCATGGCCGACCCGGAGTGGAAGGCGGCCTTTGCCGACAGCATCAAGGACGGTCGCCTGGTGAAGAAGGTGGACTCCATCTTCATGACGGCGGCGGATTTTTCGGCGATCAAGTAGCGCAGTCCGGTTTAGTGTCCGGCGGCGGGCAGCTCGAGGTGCTCGCGCAGGAAGGTGTCGATGCGGTCCAGCTCCTCGGGCGCGGTGAAGGCCGGGCCGCCGTGGGCGCTGCCGTGCATGACGGTGAAGGCAACCGGCAGCCCGAGGGCCTCGTAGGCTCCCTGCAACTCGTGGGCCTGGTTGATGGGCATCTGCGGATCCTGATCGCCGTGGCTGAGGTAGAGGGGCGGGTCGTGCTTGTCGACGTGGTAGACGGGGCTGGCGAGCTTGGCCATTTCGGGCACATCGTCGGGCTGGCCGCCGATGAATAGATCGAGGGCGGGGCGGCGCACGTTGAGACCGTGTGGCGTCGATTGCTTCAGGATGGTGAGCAGGTTGCTGGCGCCGTAGAGATCGACGATGGCCTGCACGGACGAGTCGGCCGGGAGATGATCCCCGACATGGCCCTCGAGGACGGCGGATTGGTTGCTGACGCCGACCAGGGCAGCGAGATGACCGCCGGCGGAGGAGCCGGCGATGACGAAGGGAACGGCCGACAGGCCCAGCTCGTCGGCATGGGCGCGGAGCCAGCGGATGGCGGCCTTGATATCGTGCACCTGGGCGGGAAACTTGGCGACAGGGGAGAGGCGGTAATCGACACTGGCGACGGCCCAGCCGCGGGCGGTCATGCCCTTGAGGTCGACGCCGGAGCGATCGCCGGCACGCCAGGCGCCGCCGTGCACCCATACGATGACGCCGACGGGCGGCCTGTCGCCAGCGGGTCGATACAGATCGAGTTGGAGGTCCTGGCCATCGACGCGGGCAAAGGTCAGGCCCTTTTCCTCGACCGGCGGGGCGGCGGCGAGACGGACGAGGGTGACGGCAAATGCGATGACCGTGGACAGGGGGCGGGAAAACATGCCGCCAATGGAACAGGCCGCCGACGGACGCACAAGCGGGGGCGGGAGACCCGTTGAGCGCCGGGCGCGGCGCTGAATCAGGACCCACTGCCCGCCGCCGGACCAAATTGGAAACTGGCGACGGCGGCCTCGAACGCGGGCAGATCGCGTTGGTGGTAGTGGCGCCGGGGCGCGCGCAGGGAAAGGGTCCAGAGTTCGCCGTCGTGCACGGCCCCGCAGCGGGTCTCCATCATGCGTAAGCCGCGGGCGTCGGTGTAGGTGAAGGTCAGCTTGAAACCGTCCACCCCGCCGATGATGGCGGGCTCATTGGTCAACACGGTCAGGCCGATGCGATCTTCATCGGAACGCAGGTCGCCGGCAATGGTTTCGGCGAGTTCGTATGGCGAGAGATGGGGAGCGAGTTCGCGTTCGGTGAAGGGAAGGGCTTTTTTCAGGGGCACGGCGTTGAGGGTGATCACCTGCATGATCACGCCGTCGCGGGTCATGAGCAGATCGGCGCCCAGGTTGCGGGTATAGCTCCAGCCGGCGGGCACCCGGATGGTGAAGGCGCCCTTCGGAGCGGTGAAGACGCTGCCGCCGAGGGTCCAGAACTGGCAACCGGCCAGCAGGAGCACGGCGCCGGCGGCGGGGAGGAGTTTCAGGAATCGCGAGACCATGATTGAAGCAGGCTGGTGATGTGGGCGCGGTCGTTGGCCGTCGGCGCGAGATCGAGGTAGTGCTGGAGCGCGGTGGCGGCTTCGCGTTGGCGGCCGGTCTCGTGCAGCACGAGGCCGAGCCCGCGCCAGGCTTCGGCGAGGGAGTCGTCGAGAACAAGGGCCCGCCGGTAGTGGTTGATGGCCGCCTCGAGGTCGCCGTCCCGGGGGTGGCGGCGATGCCATTCGCCCTGCAGGTGGGCGGTGGCCGCCTGATCGGGCGCGAGCGTATCGAGCCGTTCGAGCAATTGGGCGGCACCCTCGAAATCGCCGGTGCGAAAAGCGGCAGCGACATCGGCGGCGATGAGGGCGGGGAGGTGCGCGCGGTAAGGGATTTCGCCAAGGAGTCCGGGCTCCTCAGGCACGCCTTCCTTCACCAGCAGATCGGCGAAGGAGTTGCGACGCTCGACGATGCGGGGATGGCTGCCGAAGAAGAACGGTTCCTTGCGCGCGGAGCGCTGGCGTTCGAACTGCAGCAGATCGAACACCTGCGTGGTGGCGTGCAGATCGTAGCCGGCGCGGCGGAGGCGCTGGTAGCCCTGCACGTCGGCATCTCGCTCGAGCTCGCGCGAATAGCCGCTGACGGCAGCGAGCGCGCCGAGTCCGCCCAGCAGTGAACCGTAGGATCCGCCGCCGACGGCGAGCACGTTGGCGAAGGTGAGGCTGGCCTTGGTCTGGCGGTAGCGCCGCAGGGAGTGTCGCTCCTTCACGTGCGACATTTCGTGGGCGAGAATGGTTGCCACCTGCGCTTCATTGTCGAGGCGCGCGAGGAGGCCGGTGTGCACGTAGAGGGCGCCGTTGGGCAGGACAAAGGCGTTGAGGGTGGGATCCTGGATCACGTGCACGCGGATCGTGGCGGCCAGCGCCGGATCGTCGGCAGCGAGGCGTTGCGCAATGCCCTGCAGGTAGGCCTGGGTGGCCGGCAGGTCGAGCAGGAGTCCGCTGGCATCGAGGCGGGCTTCCTCGACGCGCGCCTGGTCGAGCAGGAGCGGTTCGTCGGCGAGCGCGACGGTCTCCTCGCCGACGGCCGGTACGGGACCGCTGGCGCAACCGGCGGCGAGCAACGCGATGGCGCTCAGCAGCAGGGCGGGCAGGACGTGGCGCCGCGTCATGGGGCGGCCGGGAGTTCGGTGGGCAGACCCACGAACAGGTCGCGCACCAGTTGCTCGATGCCCTCGCGGGTGCGCAGGTCGGGCGCGACGGCCACCTGGTTGACCCAGAGAACGCGGCCTTCGTCGTCGACCAGGGCCGCGGTGGCGAGGGTGGAGCCCATGGCGGGCGCGACATAGACGCCGGTGAACGCGGCGCTCACGATGCCGAGGGCCGCCAGGGCCTTGCGACCGCCGGTCGCGTAGCTCTCGCGCAGATACACGAAGAGCACGGCGCCCTCGCCGACCTTTTCCGCATGGGCGCTGAGCCGGCCGGTTTCGTAGTCGAAGCCGTGGGTGGCGGCGCTGGGCGGCACGGGGCCGGCGGCGTTGGGCACGCGGGCGGCAAGCTGGTTGATGTTCATGGCGCGCACCAGGGCGGCGACCTCCTGCAACTCGTCGTGGACCTCGGGGTCGGCCAGCGGCTCGGTCGGGTAGGCCTGAAAGCCGGTATGCGCCCGCAAAGCGTCCAGCAGGTCGCGACGGGCCTGCTCGGTCCACGCGGCGTGGGTTTCGACGGCGCCGCTGGCGGTGAGTTCGGCGAGTTCCACATCGAGCGGGGCGATGAACACCTGGGTGGCGGTCGGCGCGAGAGAGGCGGCGCGGGCGGGGGTGCGATGGGTGACTGGTGCGACGGTTTCGCAGCCGGTGGCGAGCAGGAGCAGGGCCGTTGCCCAAGTGACGGAGAGGAGCTGACGCAGAAGCCGGGCCGAAGCGGGTCCCGGGAGGGTCGAACAAGGATGTCGCATGGGGGAGGAGGACGAGGGCCGAGTCGTTTCAGTCGTTGAAACGTGCGGCGCGCGAGGTCAAGTCCGACGGGGCGACGGCCGGGCAAAGCTGTCGCGAGTTGCCGCTGCCGGGCGCGGGAGACAGCGTCGGGACGGCAGGTGGGGAGGCGCAAATGCGCAAATGGGGCTTGGCGTGGCTGAACCGGTGCCTTTGGGTGGGCAGCGCACTGGCCAAGTGTCCTCCAGTTATTTTTGCCTATGACAGCCTTGGTAAACGGTGCCCGCGCGTGCCTGCGTGGTAAGGGAAAACGGTATTTGAGCGCTTATCGCCGCGCTGCGTGTATCGCAGTCGCGCTGTTGCTGCCCGGGACCGTAGCCGCAGCCGAACACGACGAGAAAGGCTGGTTTCGTTACGGTAGCGACGAGTTCGAGATCGTGGGGGTGAACCGGGCCTCGGAGCACGAGGAGTTCGCGATGCTGTATCAGGTTTATCTCGACACGTTCGACAGCTACTTCGCGCGTGAGGGATGGCCCAAGCCCTTTGCGCGCATCATTTCGATGCCGTCGCGCGGAGCGTTCGTGGAGGTGATGGGTGAGGCGCCGCGGGATTCGGGCATGTTGAGCCTGGGAGGCTTTCTGGAGATCGATGGCGAGGGTGGAACGGTTTTGAACTTCAGCCGAATCTACCCGGATTCACGGATCGGCGCGACCGTTTACCTCGAGCTGGACTGGCGCCTGCGCAAATACGGCTGGTATCTTCCGCCCTGGGTTTCGCAAGGGGTGGGCGCGGTGTTCGCCTTCGCGGAGTTCCGTCACCGTGGCGCCCTGGACGTGGGCAACCTGCCCTTCGATCTGCGGCGTTGGAATGAGTCGCATCTGCTGGACTGGGATCGGTTCTTTTCGGCGGGACATCCGGACCTGGCGGAAATGTCTGCGCGGGAGCGCGGCCAGTATTGGGCGCAGTCATGGGGCCTCGTGCGGTGGGCGGTGTTCAGTCATGAAGATCCCGCGGCACGCATGCGTGCGCTGGCGGAACTGACCGATCGGGGCGCCACCGCGGCGGAGTTGCTGCAGTTCTTCGGGGTCGGCAATCCGGAGGAACTGTCGGCGGCGGTTCTTCGGTACGCCGGGGAGCGCGATTACGAACGGTTTCGTTTCGATCCGGCGGTCGTGGATTCGCGGATGCATTACGAAGCGATGTCGGGGGCCGAATCCGACGCCTTGCTGGCGGATCTCATGCTGGCGAGCGGCGACACCGCCGGAGCGAGTGAACGCCTCGATGCCGCGCTGGCTCGAGCCGACCGGCCGCTGCCACTTGCCCTCCTGTTGGCAGAGGCCCGGCGGTGCCTGCTGACCGACCGGCGTGACGAAGCTGTCGCGCACTATCGGGAGGCGATCGAGCGCGGTAGTGACAGCCCCTTCGCCTTGCTGGTGTCGGCCGAGGACCGGGTCGTCACGCTCGAGGAAAGCGCGGACCAACTCAGCCCCGAGAGGAGGCACCAGGAACTCCTGGCGGCGGAACGGGAAGCTCGTCGGGCGATCGCCTTGGAGCCGTCGAACGGCCGGGCGTACAATGTCCTCGGGCGGGTCGCCATGATGCAGGACGAGGTCGGCGAGGACCTGGTGAGGCTGATGCAGCAACGGATCGGCGCGGACCTCTGGGGCGCGCGCGTGCGCGGTTACCTGGGGATCCTGCTCGCCAAGGGTGGTCACCGACCGGAGGCGGTGGAACACCTCGCCGTTTCGGCGCGCAATCCTGAGCTGGACGAGGTGGAGCGGCGCGCGATGGAGCAGAGGCTCGCGGCGGTCCAGGCCTACATGAAGGGGGACCGCGAACAGGTATTTGCATCGGCGATGGAAGCCATCAACGGACTGTTGAGCGAGGGCCGGATCGACGATGCCATGGCGATGGCCGAACGCCTGCGGGCGCGGACCGCGGATCCGGACTTGCGAGGGCAGTTTTCGATGCTCGCGCTCGAGATCGACGCCAACGTGACCCGGCAGAAGGTCGCGGCGCTCATCCAGCGTGGCCGATTGGAGACTGCGGAGAGCCTCGCGACCGAGTTTTTGGACCGCGCACCGGCCGATGTGGCCTTTCGGGCGGAGATCGAACAACTGCGCGCCCTGGCGCGGGACCGATGAAACAGGAATCCATGAACATCAAGGTATTGAATAAATCATTACGAAGCGGGCGGGCCCGGCGGCACTTCGCCCGGCTCGGACTGCTGGCGGGTCTGGTGCTCGGGCCGGCGGCGATGGCGCGGGACTGGATCAAGCTGGAGGCGCCGGACTTCGTCGTCATGAGCGATGCGCGGGAAAGCGTGGTGCGGGAGTTTGCGATCGAGTTTGCCGGGTTTCGCGAGGCGACACGGCAGATGTTTGCGCGGCCGGGCGTCCGGACGCCGCGATCGATCATCATCCTGCACTCCAGTCACAAGGACTTCGTGGCCTACGGGGCACGGGAGGACGGTGACTCGCGTTCGCGCCCCTTCAGTTTCTCGACCGAAGTGGACGGTCGTGCCGTGACCGCTTTGGCGCGCGGATCCAACTGGGAGGAGACGCGTCGCATGATGGCGGAATTCGAAACGCTGTGGTTGTTGCGGCGCTACGGCTGGTCGTTGCCCACCTGGATGGCCCAGGGCAGCGGCAGTGTGGTGTCGACGGCGTCGGTTGACGACGACGGCACGGTGGAGGTGGGGGCGACACTCTTCCACGAGCGGGTCTGGAGGGACGGAGCGATGCTGGGGTGGAAACGGTTCTTCGAGGTGGGGAGGAACTCGCCGGAGTATCGCGGCGACAAGGCGCCGGGGGTGTTTCATGCGCAGGCCTGGGGGTTGATGCACTGGCTCCTGTTGCGCGATGAGGACGGGCGGAAACGTTTCGCCGAGCTGGCGCGCCGGGTTTCGCAGCAACCCTTTGCCGAGGCCGTGGTGGCGGTGAGTGGTTACGAACTCGACGAGTTCGATCACAAGATCCGGGCGCATCTGCGCGGCCGGCTGCCGGTGCGGCGGTTTGCCTTCGATGGCGCGGCGGTGGAGCAGGCCTTTACAGTTTCACCCTTGGCGGAGGCGGAACTTCTGGCCCTGCAAAGTGACGTGGCGGCGGCGGTGGGGAAGAGTGCGGAAGCGGATCTGCGGTACCTGCGGGCGGTGTCGCTCGCGCCCGACGCGCCGACGACCCTGGAATCGGGAGCGCGCTGGATGAAACGGCGGGGCGAGTTCGCCGGTGCGATCGACAAGTATCGGGCGGCCATTGCGGCCGGATCGGAAAACCCCGCGGCCTACCTGGCATCGGCGGAGTGGCGCCTGGAGCGCAGCACGGGGCGGCTTGATCGCATCGGCGGCGGTGTGCCCCTGGTGGTGGAAACGGCGGAAGCGGAGGTGCGACAGGCACTGGAATTGGACCCGGCCTCGGGAGAGGCATATCAGCTGCTGGGTCGCCTGGCGGTCTTGGAGAAGGAACCGGATGCGGGCAAACTGGAGCTGTTGGCGAAACGGGTCGGGCCGGATTTCTGGGGCATTCAGGCGCGCTACTACCGGGCGCTGTTGTTGCATCGTTTGGAGCGCGAGGACGAGGCAGTGGCGGACCTGCAATGGATCATCAGCCAGCCCGAGGTGAGCGAGACGACGCGGGCCAACGCCGAGAGCCGGTTGGCGGACATTCGCCTGGCGCCGCTGATCGAGCAGGTGACGACTGCGACGAAGGAAAGTGCCTACGAGGAAGCGTTGGCCCTGATTGACAACTGGGAGAAAGCGGAAGGAGGGCCGTCCGTCGCGGGGGCGCTGCGGGCGATGCGGGAACGCATTGGTGACGCCAAGGCCCAATACGAGCAGCGTGAACTGGATCGAGCGATGGATCGGCTCAATCGCATGCTGAAGGTGCGGGCCTTCGCGGAGGCGCAGGCCGCCGCCCGCGCGCTGCTGAAACGGGAGGTGTCGGCGACGCTGCAGGCCGCCTTCAAGCGGGTATCGGCCCAGGTCGACGAAATCGCCACCATGCAATTGATGCGGGCGGCGAACAAGGAAGGGCGTTGGGCCGACGCCGTGCGGCTCGGCGAAGAATACCTGCCCGGCGCGCCGGACGAGTCGAAGTATCGCGAAGCCATCGAAGAGGCGCTGGCCGAAGCGAAGGCGAACCTGCCGTAGGTCGAGCGGCGGAGTCAGATCGAGGCGCCGTCGGGGGGATCGCTGGCCCAGACGATGAGCCAACCCGATTCGTCGTCGACGTAGACGAAGGGGCTCGCCTCCTCGTTGTCGGTTTCGACGTATTCGGCGTGGGCGGTGAAGGCGAAGTGTTGTTCCAGTTCGGGCCAGGCTTCGTGACTGGTCGCCGGAGCCGTGGCAACGGCGGTCGAGGCGAGGGGGCTGGTCGCCGTGGAATCGACATCCTGGGACGAAGTGGGCGAGCGCGCCTGCCAGATCACCAATGCCACCGCCGCCACCGCGGTAAGCGGGGCGGCGATGCGCAGCAGACGCACCCAGGCGGAAAGGGGACGGGGGGCGCCGACTTCCTGGCGCAGCCGGCGGCGGACGGCATGCCACTCGGTCTGCGGGTCGGGCACCTGGACCGTGGCGGCCTCCTTTTTCCAGGTGTCGATCGCGGCGGTTAGGCCGGCCTGAAGTCGGAGGCAATCCGGGCAGGAAGCGAGATGATCCGCCAGCTCAGCAGGAGGGCTGGAGCCCTCGGTCTCGTCGCGGGCGGCGAAGAGCAGGTCCTGGGCTTGGCGGCAGTTCATGGCGGGCGAAAGGAGGGAGGAAGGTCGGGGGGCGAGCTTACCAGCGGCCGCGGCCGGAAACCCAGACCTTTTCGCGGTGATAGGTCCAGTGGCCGCGTTCGAAGTGTTTGATGCGGTTGCCCCAGCGGTCGTAGGTGAAATAGACGCGCTTGGGCACCCAGACCCGAACGGTGCGATAGGTCCAGTAACCGCCGCGGTCATGGTGGCGGTCACCGCGATCATAGTGGTGATCGCCCCGACGATCATGGTCATGACGGCCATAGTCGCGGTCCCGGCCGTGGTCGCGCCCGCGGTCCCAGTCGCGGCCACGATCGCCGTGTCGATCGCGGTCACGGTGAGCGTAGGCGATGTCGACGGCAACGCTGCCATCATGATCGAGGGCGTCGTCGATCGCGGCGCCGATGACGAGTCCACCGATCACGCCACCGAGAATGGCGGCTTCCTTGTCGCCGAGCGCGGCGGCGGGACGAGCGGTGAAGGTGAGGGCCGCGGCGGCGGTGGCGAGCAGGGTGAGGGTTTTGTTCATGGTGATCTCCTGGTTGAGTTCACCAGCTTGGGACGAAGCGGCCGCGACGCGTATTCAGACGAATCGAAAGTTTTTTGAGAACGAGTAGGGGAACGGGTGGAAGGGGGGGCGGTCAGTCGGCGATGAGGATGACGGCGTAGACCTCGTTCTCACTGCGGGAGGGGCCGCCGAGGACGGCGGGGACGCCCGGGCGCAGGACCAGGCCGGTGCGCATGAGGCGGCGGCCGTTACCGTCCCACTCGACCTGCACGCGGATGCGGTCGCCCTTGGCCTCCTCGGAGCTGACCTCCAACCGGTGGCCCTGGCCGAGGGTGACGGTGCCGGAACCGGGGGTATCGAGGCGGGCCCGACCGGAGCCAAGTTGTTTGAAGCTTTCGAAGCGCAGGATGCGGCGCAGGGTATCTTCGTAGGGCGAGAGACTGCGGTCGGTCGGGCCGGCGTCCTTGGACGCGGAAACGAGGATGGCGCGGAGGGCAACCTGGCTGCGATCCTGCGCGTGGGCGGCCGGGGCGATGGCGCTGAACAGGAGGGCGCCGAGGCAGAGGAGGGAAAGGATTAGTCGCATGAGGTTTCGCGGAGTTTTTGAGCGAGCTGGCGGCGGGCGTGGAAGAGGCGCGACATGACGGTGCCGCGGCGAATGCCGACGGCGCGGGCGATTTCGTCATAGGATAGTCCCTGCACCTCACGCAAGGCCAGCACCGTGCGGTGTTTTGGCGGCAGGCTGTCGAGCAGCGCGGCGAAGCGGTCGTGGCGCTCGGCGGCTTCGAGCTGATCGGGAGCCGTCGGTCGGTCGTCGACGGGTTCCACATAGGTATGGGTTTCGCCGTCTTCGTCCTCGCGGGAAAAGGGTAGAAAGCGGTCGAACCAGCGACGGCGTTTGCGCAGGTGGTCGAGGGCGCGGCGGGTGGCGATGGGGTGGAGCCAGGTGGTGAATTTGGCGTCGCCGCGGTAGCGCGGTAGTTCCCGCCAGACTTTCAGCCAGACTTCCTGGGCCAGGTCGCGGGCGTCGTGTTCATTGCGCACGATGGCAAAGACGGTCCGGAAGGCCGTCTCGTAATGCCGCTGCATGAGTTCGCCAAAGGCGGTCTCGTCGCCCTCCCGGGCGCGTGATACCAGCTCGGCGTCGGCGACGGCCGTATCCTCGGAGGTCGAGTCCATGCGCGAGCGGGCGCGGCCCGGGCATCAGGGCACGGGTGGGGGCAGCGGCAGATTGCCGGGGGCGCGGAAGCGCGGGTCGCGCCGATCGTAGTAGTCGTAGTAGGGGGAGCCACCGCGCAAGGTGCTGTAGGTGACGGCGGCGCTGAAGCGGCCCTTCGGATCGCTGATCACGGTGGTCATGGAGCCGCCGTAGAAACTGTCGCCGCCGGCGCTGCCCACGGTGACGGAGACTTCGCCATGAATTTCGAGGCGCGGGCCGCGGTTGTCGGTGACGGATTCGTCGCCGGCGGCACGCGCCCGATTGCGGTCGCGGTGGTAGACGTAGGGGATGGCGGGGGTGTCGGCGAGGTAACCGGCGATATGCTGGTCGAGGCGCTCGCGTTGTTCGTCGCTCATGCGGTCCAGGCCGGTGGCATCGAGCTCGGCCTCGGACCGGCGGGAGGAGAACGTGCCGGCGAAGCCGGTGACGTTGCCGGCGCGGGCGGAGGCGACCTCGTAGGCGATGAGGTTCTCGAGATTGGCGCGTTCCTGAGACGAGAGTTCGTGGATGCCGGTGGCGAACTGCTCGGTTTCCGGCAGGCGGGCCAGAAAATCGCCGCCGGGCGTCCAGGACTGTGCGGGGGCGGTGACGCCGAGCCAGAGGCCGGAGGCAACGGCGAGCAGGCGCGGGAAGCGGAGGAAAGCGGGCATGGGACTGAGAGCGGAGGCGTCGGGTAAAGTTCCCTGCGGCCAGGGGGGCGGCGAGCCGGTGAACCAGTGGGTGAACGTGAAGGTGTCCGCCCGGGCGTCGGGGTCAATGCTCGGACGACGATGACGCGGAGGGCGGGAAGGGCGAGCGGGAGGATTTGCGGGGGGGCGCGATTTGGACCACGGCGTTGACGTTCATCGGGCCGCAGAGGGCGGTGAACGGAATCTCGATGACGACCTGCCAGGTGCGACCGCGATGGATCCGGTAGGTCCACGTGCCCTCGAGTTGTTGAATGCGTTGACCGATGTTGCGCAGGCCGTGGCCCGAGGTCACGGCATCGCTGGGCGTGAAACCGTCGTTTTCCCAGCGGATTACGAGGAAGCCCGCTTCGCGACGGAAGAAGAGCGAGGTGTGGTCGGGGCGCGCGTGACGGGCGGCGTTGGAGATGAGTTCGCGGGTGACGTAGTAAATATGGATCTGGGCGTCGCGCGACAGGCCGTCCAGTACGCCTTCCTCGATGGAGAGTTGGGCGGCCTGGCGGGAGATCGACTGCATGTAGCGTTCGAAGCGCTGCAGGGATATCTCGAGATCCTGGTCGCGCAGTTCCTCGGGTTCGAGGTCGAGCAGGAGGTTCCGCAGATCGGCGGAACATTCGGTAAGAATGGTACGGATGGCGGCGAGTTGGGAGGTGGTGGGCGGGCGACCGGCCGTGACGGCCGCTTCGAGCGAACTGATTTTGAGGCCAGCCGCGTAGAGGGACTGGAGGGGGCCGTCGTGCAGGTCGGAAGCGAGGCGGAGGCGCAGGGCTTCGTTGGTCTCCCGTTGCTGATCTTCGTCATCGGCTTCGGAGGCGGCCAGACGCCGGCGTATCTCCTCTTGAAGCATGCGGCCTTGGCGGAACTGCGAGGAGAGGAGGCGGGCAATTTCGCCGAAGTCGGACTTGGCCACGAGCAGATCCGCAAGGTGGATGGGATTGCGGGACTCGAGCGAGCGGGTGATGCGCCCGAGCGGACGCACGATCGTGAGGCCGATGAAGAGCGCCAGCAGGGCCAGCAGGGTGGCGATGCTGGCGGCGAAGATGAAGGCCTGCTCGCCGAGCGACTGACGCACCTGTTCAATGGCCGTGGCGTCGAAGGTGCCGGTGACAAGCGCGATCTGCCGGCCATCGAGCCCGGTGATGGGCGCGGTGAAGGCATAGCCCGAGGAGGTTGAGAGGCGGGGCGGCGGGGCGGTGAACGCCGGGTCGGCGCTGGAGTCGGTCGCGAGCGCCACGGAGAGACGGGACTGGCAAAGATCGCCCAGTTGGACGAGCCACGCTTCATCCCAGCGCTTGCCGATCAACAGATAACCGGCGACCGGCGTCTCGTGCCGCCAGAAGCGCGGATCCTGCACCGCGGCGCCGAAGATCTGCCAGATGCTCCCGTCGATGATCGTGTAATAGCCGAATTCGTAGCGTCCCGCGATGTGGTCGCGAACCTGCTCCGGCGAGGGAAAGGGTACGGCGGGCCGACGATAGTCGACGTCGATGGTATGCACGAGGCCGAGCTCGTTGTTCAGTACCCAGAGGGCATCACAGCCGCCCGGCATGCCGACGATGTTCTCGATGTTTTCGGAGGCCCAGGCCGGGTCGGGCTTGGCCATGAAATTGACCATGTCGTCCCACCAGGAGTAGCTGGAAACCAGGCTTTTGAGGCCGGCGCTCTGCAGGCGGGCGGCGTTGCGGAAAGCGTTGGCGTGCTCCGTGGTGCGATCGGAGATGAGACTCCCGATTTTCTGCTTCGAAGAGCGGTAGGACAGGCCGACGGCCACCACCACGCCGGTGAACACCACCGCCAGGATAAGGCTGAAACGGGATAGCAGGTTCATGGGCGGTGAAGGACGCAAGCGGGTGGAGGGGAACCGGTTCAGCGTCCGGTTCCCGAGTAACTCCCGCGGGGGCGATGGGGTCAATGCCGGTCCGCTGGAGGAAATTGCGTAAAGCCGCGTGCGGCGCGGCGCGGCCGGACGCGGCGAGGCGGTGAGCTCAGGCGGCCGGGTCCGGCGGCGATTTGCGGGCGGTGAGCCGCCGGGTGACAAGGATCAGGCCCATCCAGGCGGCGATCCAGATGAGGGCATAAAACTCGCGCCCGTTCACGATGGCTTCGCTGGTCATGTGCCATTCCGTGGTGAGATCGCCAAAGGGCGTGTGCCAGGCACCGAGGCGGATGTAGTGGATTTCCCACCACACGCAGACGAGGATGATGACGGGCGCGAGCCAGCTGGTGCTGCGACCGGCCGCCGCGAAGCCGCAGGCCACGGCGGCGGCGGCGTACAGGGCGATCCAGGGGGCGGGCGACGGATCGTTGTATTGGATCAGCGCCGAGAAGGCGAAGAGCACGGCCATGAGGCCGTGGGCGATGCGCAGGGCGAGGGACATGGGGCGAGGAGGAGCGGAGAAGGAAAGGGCGAGGGGAAGGAAGAGGGGGGCGACGCCGCCGACCGGTGGCGCGGTCGGCGGTGCGGCCGGAAACGGTTTATTCGCTTTCTGCACCGGCGGTGAGGCCGCGGCGCTCCAGCAGGGGCTCGACGCGCGGCGGGCGGCCGGCGAAGTCTTCGAAGAGCTGCATCGGGTCCTTGGATTCGCCGCGGGAGAGCAGGGTCCGGCGGAAGTGGTCGCCGTTGGCGCGGGTGAGGCCGCCGTGGGCCTTGAACCATTCCACGCTGTCGGCGTCGAGCACCTCGCTCCAGATGTAGCTGTAGTATCCGGCTGGATACCCGCCGGAGAAGACGTGCGAGAAGTAGGTGCTGCGGTAGCGGGGCGGTACGGCCTCGATGAGGAGACCGGCGTCGGCGAGGGCGGCCTGTTCGAAGGCCAGCACGTCGGCCGGTGTGGCCGGCACTTCCTCGGGGGCGAGTTGATGCCACGCCTGGTCGAGCATGGCGGCGGCGAGGTACTCGGCGGTGGCGTAACCTTGATTGAACTTCGCGGCCGCCTTGATCTTCTCCAGCAGGTCCCCCGGGATGGGTTCGCCGGTCCGGTAGTGCACGGCGTAGTGGGCGAGGATGGACGGCCAGTCGCGCCACATCTCGTTCACCTGCGACGGGTATTCGACGAAGTCGCGGGGCACGCTGGTGCCGGCGAAGCTCGGGTAGGTGACGTCGGAGAACATGCCGTGGAGCGCGTGGCCGAACTCGTGGAAAAGGGTGTTGGTTTCATCCCAGGTGAGGAGGGTCGGTTCGCCGTCGGCGGGTTTCTCGATGTTGAGATGGTTGCCGATGACGGGGCGACCGCCGAGGAGGTGGGACTGGATGGAGTAGCTGTTCATCCAGGCGCCGCCACGTTTGGAGGGGCGGGCGTAAAAATCACCGAGGAAGAAGGCGAGGGTGGTGCCGTCGGTGTCGAAGATTTCCCACACGCGCACATCCGGATGATAGACCGGCAGGTCGGGCCGCTCCTTGAAGCTGAGGCCATAGAGTTGATGGGCGGCGAAGAACACGCCGTCGACGAGGACGCGTTCGAGTTCCAGGTAGGGACGCAGTTCCTCTTCGTCGTAGTCGAAGCGGGCGGCGCGGACTTTGGCCGCGTAGAACTCCCAGTCATGCGCGGCGAGGGTGAAGTCGTGTCCATCGGCGACGATGGCTTCCTGCAGGGCGGCGATTTCCTGGCGCACGTTGGCGGCGGCGGCCGGGGCGAGGCGACCGAGCATGGCATTGACGGCATCGACGGTCTTGGCGGTGCGTTCCTCCAGGGCGTAGGCGGCGTAGGAGTCGTAGCCGAGCAGGCGGGCGCGTTCGGCGCGCAGGCGGGCGGTGCGGGCGACGAGCATGCGGGTATCGTAGTCGTTGCCGCGGGTGCCGCGGGCGAGCGAGGCGGCAAGGAGGCGGGCGCGGACGTCGCGATCGGTGAGCGAGGCGAGGGGCGGCTGGCCGGAGGTGTTCTGCAGGGTGAGGAGGAACTTGCCCTCATGACCGGCCTTGGCCGCGGCTTCGGCGGCGGCGGTGATGGCGGCGTCGGAGAGGCCGTCGAGCTCGGCGCGGGTATCGAGGAGCAGGGAGGAGGCGTTGACCTCCTTGAGTACGTTTTGCCGGAACTGGGTTTTGAGGGTGGCGAGCTCGGCGTTGATCTCGGTCATGCGGGCCTTGGCGGCGGGATCGAGCTTGGCGCCGGCGCGCACGAACTGCGTATACGTGTATTCGGCGAAGCGGCGGGACTCGGGATCGAGGTCGAGGGCATCGAGCTGATCGTGGATCGTGGCGACACGGGCAAAGAGCACCGGGTTGAGGTAGATCTCGTCGTCGAGCGCGGCGAGCTGGGGGGCGAAGCGGGCGTCGACGGCGTCGAGCACCTCGTTGGTGTGGGCGCCGGACAGGTTGGAAAAAATGCGGTCGATGTGCGCGAGCTGAGTACCGGCGCGCTCCAGCGCGGCGATGGTGTTGTCGAAGGTCGGTTCGGCGGATTGATCGACGATGGCCTGGACGTCACGACGCTTGGCTTCGATGGCCGCTTCGAAGGCCGGCGCAAAATGTTCGGACTGGATGAGGTCGAACTGCGGAAAACTGAACGGCAGCGGACTGGGTTGGAGCAGGGGGTTGTCGTTCATCGCCTGGGCCGGGAGAGAGAGGGGCGCGGTGGAGAGACCCGCCGCGAGGGCGAGCAGCGACAGCGCCGAGAACAAACCGGCGCGCAGGGGGGGAGGGTTCTGAAACATGGTGGTTGTGTGATGGGGTGAACCAAACGATTTTGGCGGCGGCGGCAATCCAAGGCCGGTTTCGGTTGTTTCGGAGACGGTGGCGCAAGCGGCGGCGGCGCGGCCGTACGGCGGACAGGAAGCATCGGAAGCCATTAGAAGATGCAGGCTTACAAACGCCCTGTTTGAGAGTAACAGACGAATAAATACAGGCGCTGGTAGATTTGCGGCCGAACCCCTTCCCGCCGATGACGGTCGGCTGAGAGGCAGATGCGGCGTGCCGCAAGCGGCAGCCCTACATTTGGGATGTGCGAGCGCCGAGCGAACAGAGGGAGAGATTTGCGGGCCAGGCTCGGTTTCGCCCCTCGCTCACGCTCGCAGCCACGGAGGTGAGCGAGGGAACGGTGGCCGCGGTAGTGCCTGAGCGGATACTCTTTGAGCGGGGCGGACGCGTCTACTCGCTCGCTTCGAGATGGACGCGGTTGAAGGGATGGATGTCGAGCAGGTTGCCCTCCCAGCCTTTCAGTTCTGGGACCTGGAGCTGGTTGTTCATGTAGTAGTAGAGCGGAACGATGGGGGAGTCCTCCATGAGGATGGCCTCGGCCTGGCGGTAGAGCGCGTGGCGGGCGTCCTTGTCGACGAGCGTGCGGGATTGCTCGATGAGGCGATCGTAGGCGGCGTTGCTCCAGTTGGTCTGGTTGTTGCCGTTCTCCGAGGTCATGAGGTCGAGGAAGGTGGAGGCGTCGAGGTAGTCGCCCACCCAGGCGTAGCGGGCGATGTCGTAGTTCTTCTCCCGCATGGTGTCGTTCCAGACCTTGGCTTCCTGATTGTAGAGTCCGATGTCGATGCCGAGTTCCTGCCGCCACATCTGCTGCAGTGCTTCGGCGAGCGCCTTGTGGCCCTCGCTGGTGTTGTAGAGCAGATCCATCTTGGGAAAGCCCTGACCGCCGGGAAATCCGGCTTCGGCGAGCAGGGCGCGGGCGGCGGCGGGATCGTGCTTGATCACCGATGGCGGCGTATAACCGTCGGTGTTGGGCGGGGTGAGGGAATAGGCGGGCATCTGATCACCGCGGGCGACGGCTGCGATGATCTGGACGCGGTCGACGGCCAGGGAAAGCGCGCGGCGCACGCGCGGATCGTCGAGCGGGGGACGGGCGACGTTGAGGCGGTAGAAGTAGGTGGCGAGCTGCGGATACTGCTTGAGCAGGTGGCGGCGTTCGGGGTCGTTTTTGTACACTTGGATCTTGGGCTGCGGCATGGTGACGGTCGCATGCAGCTGGCCGGCACGGAAGGCGGCTTCCTCGGTGAAGGAGTTGTCGATCGGATAAATATGTACCTCGTTGAGGCGCACGTTGGCGTGGTCCCAGTACTGCGGGTTGCGCGCGAGGATGATGACTTGGTTGGGACTCCAATCCTGGAGTGTGAAGGGGCCGTTGCCGACGAGATTGCCGGGGCGGGTCCAGCGCGTGCCGCGGTCATCGATGGCGCCGTGGGCGAGGATGGTGTCGCGATGAACCGGATACCAGACGGCGTGGGCGATCATGCCCGGCAGGTAGGGGACCGGATTGTCGAGCGAAAGCTGAAGGGTATGATCGTCGAGGGCCTTGACGCCGACCTGGCTGAAGTCGGTGAGGTCGCCGGCGTGGTATTCGCGGGCGTTCTTGAGGCAGTAGAGCATCGAGGCATACTCGGAGCCCAGACCGGGGGAAAGGACGCGTTGATAGGACCAGACGAAGTCGTGCGCGGTGACCGGATCGCCGTTGGACCAGCGCGCATCCGGGCGGAGGAGGAAGGTCCAGGAACGGGCGTCGTCCGTGGCGGTCCACCGGGTGGCGACGCCGGGCACGGGTTCGGCGGTGTTGGGATCGTAGTTGGTGAGGCCCTCGAAGAGACCGATCACGATCTGGAAGTCCTGCAGGCTGCTGATGATCTGCGGATCGAGATCGGTGGGCTCGGACATGTTGCCGAGGTGGAAGATCTGATTGCGGTTGCCGATGGAGACGCGGGTCTCGCGCTTGCCGCAGCCGCTGAGGAGCAGGGAGGCCGCCACGCCGAGGGCGGTGGTGGCGGCGAGGAGGAAACGAATGCGCATGGGGCAAGGGAATCGTCCCGGCCCGGAGCGCAACGGAAAAAGGGGCGGGATGCGGGCGGCGCGGGGGAGAGGCCCGGTGGCGCGAGGGCGCCGAGGATCACTCCGTGCCGGGCGGGGCCTTGGCTTCGAGTTCGTCGAGGCGGGACTGGAACTCGGCGAGCTTGGCGAGCAGTTCCTCCTCCTTTTGCTTGCGTTCGGTGCTGTTGACGAAGCTGAGCTGGGAGGCGTCCTTGATCACACCGGCCGGGAGGGTGAGGATACGGGTGAGGATGCCCTTGTCCTCGAAGGAGGAAAGGTAGAGGGCGGCGAGTTCCTGCGAGAGGCCGAGCGAGTCGCGGGCGATGGCTTGGGATTCCGCGAGGTTGTTGTTGAGGGTCTGGTTCTTCGCGAGTTCGGACGTGAGCACGACTGAGAGCTGGTCGGTGATCTCGGCGGAGATGCGTTCGAGGATCTTGCGGTTGGCGGCCTGATCGTCGGAGAGCTGGGCGAGGAGCGGGCGGATGCGGTCGTTGAGGCGGTCGGAGACGCGGTCGATCTGGGCGGTTTCCTGGGCGGCGGCTTCCTCGGGACTTTGGGGAAGTTCCTGGTAGGGCTGGAGACGGTTGGCGATGGCTTCGACGAGTTGGTCGACCTTGGCCTGTTCAGCGGAGGCGTATTCCTCGTCGCTGAGGAGGAGGTCGGAGCTGCGGCTCTTGATGGCGTCGCGCAGGAAGGCGTTCATCTCGTCGATCTGGCGGCGGGTCTCGGCGGCGGCGGTGCGAAGCTCGGTCTGGGTCTGCTCGCGCAGGGCGGCCATTTCGGCGTCCTGTTGCGCGCTCATTTGGCGAACGGTCTCCGTGTGCAGCCAGTAGGCCAGCCCACCAATGAGTGCGAAGGTGATGATGACGGCAGGGAGTTGTTCTTTGAATTTTGACCACATGATGCCCCGAAGCGTGGGCCATCGCAGGCTGTTTTGCAATGACGCGGATAAAGAGGGATTTGCGTTTGAATCCGACCGGCCGGTCATCGCAGGGTGGCGCGACATGAGTCTGAACCGCAGTGAACAGATGCTGAGCGACTACGTGGCGCGGAATCCGGAAGAACTTCGCTTCTGGCAGGACAAGGTCCGGTCGGTCGCGCAGGCCGAACGCGACGAGCCCGCGGCAGCGGCGCGGCTGGCGGAGGAGCTTTGGCGTTACTTCGAGGAACGCGCGACGGTGGTGTCACCCTTCAAGGATGCCCCGGACCGTTTCGGGCTGGGGCCGACGAGCATGCGTAACCTGGCGGAATACTGGCTGCGGTTGTGGGTGGAGCCGCGGCCGAAGAAACGCTCGGCGGGGCAACCCTATGCCTGAGCAGGATCGCGGGATGATTTTTCTCAAGTCGGCCGGTGACCGGGCCGATTTTGAGGGCAGGGTTTCAACCGCTCTCCATTGCGAAGTGGAGAGCCGGGTTCAAAAAGTAAACCACGGGCGGACCGCACTGGGGTAGGCGGTCCGCCCACCCTTTGGGGAGAATCGGGGTCAGGTCGGCCGGACCTTGGTGACGGAACCTTAAGTCCGGTAATTCGCCAGCACCCGAGGTGTAGCAGAATTGTTTATACACCTTAGAATTCCTGAAATCCCCGGTTTACATCCGGGCGCAAGTTGTTCACAGGTTATTCCCAACCAATGGCGAACAACCCAGGCGGTGCAGTTGCTCCATCTCCCGCGCGAACGGACAAGCAGAGGGTCAGTCCCAAAACGTTCGTTCTCGACACCAACGTCCTCCTTCACGACCCCCAGTCGATCTTCAAGTTCGAGGACAACACCCTGGCCATCCCGGTCGAGGTCTTGGAGGAGTTGGACCGAATAAAAACCGAGCAGTCCACCGAGCGCGGGCGCAATGCGCGGCGGGTGCATCGCATCCTGCAGGAGCTGCTGCCCGACCGGCGTTCGATGGAGGAGGGCGTCAAGCTGCCCAACGGCGGCACGCTCCAGGTGGTGATCAACCGCTATCATGAATCCGGCGAATACGACACGCCGGCGATGAAGCGCTTCCGCGCCGTGCTGCAGGATCCCCTTAAAAAGGACAACCGCATCATCGCCTGCGCCCTGTTCATCAAGGAGACCTATCAGCCGCCGACGATCCTGGTGACCAAGGACGTCAATGTGCAGCTGAAGGCGCGGGCAGTCGGTCTCGAGTCGCAGGACTACCTCAACGACAAGGTACCCGAGATCGACGACGACGAGATGAGCTACCGCGAGGTGCCCGTCACGATCTACGAGCTGCAGCGGTTTTGTTCGGAAGGCCACCTCGACGTCAGCGCGACCATGGACGGCCAGCCGCCCTTGGAGATCAATGAATACGTTCTCCTGCGATCCGATGAGGACAAAACCATGCCGGCCCGCCATATCGGCAAGGGGCAGGTGCGGCGGCTGCGCATCCCGGAATTCGTCAAGGCGCCCGGCGGCATCCCGATCCGCGCGCGCAACCTCGAGCAGCAGTTCTTCATGGACGCGCTGCTCGATGATTCGATTTCGCTCATCACCTGCTTCGGCAAGGCCGGCACGGGCAAGACCCTCATCTCGACGGCCTGTGCGATCACGCAGACGCTCGACGACCACGGTCGTTACGACGGCGTGTCGATCTCCCGACCCGTGATCTCGCTCGGCAAGGACATCGGCTTTCTCCCCGGGTCGCTCGAGGAAAAGATGAAGCCCTGGCTGCAGCCCTACTACGACGCGCTCGAAGTGCTGATGCCCTCGAAGCCGCCGAAGGATCCGCAGTTTGCCTCCAAGAAAGTGGCGAAGAAAAAGTCACGCCGTATGAACGACTCCGCGGCGGCGGATCCGGCGCCCGGCATCGCTGCGCCGATGAAACCGTATGAACGGCTGATCCACAGCGGTGCGGTCGAAATCGAGGCCCTGTGTTTCATTCGCGGACGCTCGATCGCGCGGCGCTTCTTCATCCTGGATGAGGCGCAGCAGCTCACGCCGCACGAGGTGAAGACGGTGATCACGCGCATTTCCGAGGGGTCGAAGATCGTGTTGATCGGCGATCCGGCGCAGATCGACAACCCCTACGTCGATTCGCGCAGCAACGGTCTGGTTTACTGCCACAACCGCATGAAGGGCCACGCGCTCTGCGCGCACGTGAAGCTGTCGAAAGGCGAACGCTCCAAACTCGCCGAACTCGCAGCGGATTTGCTCTGAGCGGAATCCATTTCCGGGAAAAAAGCGAAGAAAGCCAGGGGCGCGAAGATAAGAGCGGCTGAGCGCGGAATATTTTGGCTGCCCGTGGTGATTGCCAAACCCGCGGCGTCGCGTTGAGTTCGTGCGAGGATGAAGCTTCGATCCCTGCTGGTGGCTAGTTTGCCGTTTTCGGTGTTGGCGTTCGGGAACGAACCGGCGGCGGTAGGCGAGCCGACGAAGCCTGGAGTCCGTGTTGTTTACACGCCACCGCAACCGCCCGACTCCGCGAGCCTGGCGCAAATCGAGGCAAGGCAACCGGGATTGGCGGCGGGGATTCAGCGACTGGTCGCCGATCCCGACTACCGGGCGGCGCATCGCAACGCTTGGGAGCGTTTTATCCTAACGATTTCGGAAGAGGAGGTGGCATCATCGCCGGGGTTCGAAAACTACACTGGTTCGGGCCATTCGCATCACAGCGTGCCGGGACCATCGAATGCAGTCTTCGGCATGGAGTCAGGGCAGGACCAGGCGCGAATACAGCTTGGTAAGCTGCGCGGTGCGCCGCTCGCGGAGCGCGAACGGTTGGTCGCGGAACTGCGTCTGCTGCAACGCGATCTTGCAGCGAAAAAGCGCGCACCGTTGCCGTATTGTCATTCCCATGACTACGCCACGCGGGCGGACCGACTTGAGGCAATGCGGGCAGCGGGAATACCGGAGAAATAGGAAACGGCGCCTGAACGGCTACGCGGGGAAGGCAAGGCGCCGTGGCGGGAGCCGGAGAAGGGAGCGGTCTGGCGCCAGATTTATCAAGGTCCACGTTTGTGGTGCGGTGTGTGCCGACTTCAGGGTATCGAATCCTCAACCCCTGAGTGGCTTTGGCGCTCAATTTGGGCATGATGCTTTCTCCTATGGGTATACTGCGTAGGTTTTTCTGGTGTGTCCTGTTGTCCGCACACGGCGTGGTTGCTCAACCATCCTCGGAATTAAAAGTGGGGCAGATTGCGGAGAGGCAGGTGACGATTCTGGGGCAGTTGGGTTTTCCGATCGGCACGGTCCTTCAGGTCGAAGCGACTCTCGTTGCCGATCCAGCGGTTTCGAACCTGCATTTTGGCTCTCCGCCCGATTCCTCACCGCCGGAGGGGCGCGGTCCTGCGGCGAGTAGTTTCCTTCTTAAAGTGATTTCCGTGGAAGGCGAAGAATTGGATCAGCCCTTGGTGATGGATTTCGAGAACAGGGATCCGGATACGTGGCTGTTTGTGGAACCTCGACGATTCTTGATGGAGAAAAGGCTGCGGGATCAGATCGAGATCGGGAACCTGGCTGCAGATCGGGTCGATCAGTTGGTCCATTCGATGGTGGACATCGAAATGAAACTCACGGTGTTCGAGACGGCGGCGTTCAGGGGCATCCCCATTGATGAGCGCATCGGACTCATCAACTCCGGCTCGGACGGCATGCGATTCACCAGCTGGCTGATCATCATGGACGGGACATGGACTCTGCCGGAGCGGGATGGGGCGGAGAGGCAGAGCGGCGAAAGCTAGCGTAGTCTCCCTCAATTGAGTGCCATTATTTTTGGCGCTGTCAGTGAGGTTGGATGCCGCGACGTAGCGTATCCCTTCAACTGGCAGTCGAGCAGACCAGTGAGCTGGACCGATGGATCAAGGTCGGTTCGATCCCGCAGCAGGTGGCGCTTCGCGCTCAGATCGTGCGACGGGCTGCCGGCGGCGGATCCGGCGCCCGGCATCGCTGCGCCGATGAAACCGTATGAACGGCTGATCCACAGCGGCGCGGTCGAAATCGAGACCCTGTCTGCAATGCCGCACCGCGAGAAGGGTCTCGTCGGGGTCTTGATTCCAATTTGTTGGCTTCGCGTTACTTCGCGTGCTTCGCGGTCGAACGGTTGCGGGTCGCTTGCGAGCACGATGCGATCGCCGCGTCGAAAGGGGGCGATTGACATTGTAGTCACGGTGACTACATTTTTCGGCCATGCAGGCGTCGTTACGCGAAGTGAAAAGTCAGCTCAGCCGCTTCGGGCAGATGGCTCACGAAGGGCAGCGCATCACGGTTTCGAAACACGGCAAGCCGTGGTTCGACCTGGTGCCGCATCGAGGGGAGGAGCGTCGGATCAAGCCGCTGCGTGGCGTCAAACCGCTGATCAGCGCGAAAGCCGCCACTGCGCCGGTCGACTCCCGGGACCTCGAGGGATGGGTTTGATTCTGGATACCTGTGCCCTGCTTTCCCTGGCGGGGCTCGCGCAGCGTAAACTCTCCGCATCGACGCTCGAGCTGATCCAGGCAGCCGATCCGCTGGCCGTGTCCGCATGCAGTCTCTTTGAGCTGGCTCTCAAGCACAAGCGCGGGGCCTTGCCGTTGAAGCCGTTCACTTCGGCTCGTTCGTTTTGGGCTGAGGCAATCAAGACCTACCGTATTGAGGTTCTGCCCGTTGAAGCGGAGGACTTCGCTGCCGCAGTGGCGTTGCCCGACCATCATGCGGATCCTTTTGATCGCGTCATCATCGCGCAGGCTCGGCGGGTGGGACACGAGGTCGTGACCTACGATCGCCTGTTCAAAGGATACGAGATCGCGACCCGCGCTTAGGGGAGTTTGGATGAAGCGGCGGCACGGACGGAGCCGGGCCCTCCCTCGGGACAGGTGGACGCGGGCGTCCCCGACCGCGTGACTCACGTGTTCGCGATGCGCACGGCCTTGGCCTGGGCGTCGAGGCAGAGGCGGGCGGCGGTGAAGATGTGCTCCTGCGTCATGGCCTTTTCGGTGCGATTGAGGCAGTCGAGGATGAGTTCGCCGAAGAAACGATAGCCGACCTGACCGGCGACCGGGATGTGGTGTTCGCCCTTTTGGTCGACGAGGAACACATGGTCGGTGGTGTGGGGTTCGACGCCGACGTTCACGTATTTGCGCAGCTCGATGTAACCCTGCGTGCCCAGAATGATCATACGTCCGTCGCCCCAGGTGCGCAGGCCGTCGGGGGTGAACCAGTCGAGGCGCACGTAGTTGGTGGCGCCGTTGTTGCCCACGAGCGTGGCTTCCCCGAAGTCGTCGAGTTCGGGGGTGTCGGGATTGTTGTAGTTGGCAATGGCGGCGTGGGTGACGGTGGCGTCGGTCGCGCCGGAAAAGGTGAGGAACTGCTCGAACTGGTGGCTGCCGATGTCGCAGAGGATGCCGCCGTATTGCTCCTTCTTGAAAAACCAGTCGGGCCGCGAGGCCTTGCTCAGGCGGTGAGGCCCGAGGCCGAGTACCTGGATGACGCGGCCGATCGCGCCGCCCTTCACCAGGTCGGTCGCATACATGGCGCTTTCGACGTGCAGGCGTTCGCTGAAATAGACGGCGTATTTGCGGCCGGTGTCGGCGACGACCTGTTTGGCCTGCGCGAGCTGGTCGTAGGCGGTGAAGGGCGTTTTGTCGGTGAAGTAGTCCTTGCCGGCCTGCATCACCCGGCAACCGAGGGCACCGCGCGTGTTGGGAATGGCGGCGGCGGCGACCAGGTGGACGGCCGGGTCGTCGAGGACCTCGTCGAGTGAGCGTGCGACCTGCGCCTGCGGATAACGCTGGCAGAAATCGCTCACCTTGGCCGGATCCGGATCGTAGACCCACTTCAGCTCGGCGCCGGCTTCGAGCAGGCCATTGGTCTGACCGAAGATGTGGCCGTGATCGAGATGCACGGCGGCGAAGGTGAACTCGCCGGGTTTCACCACGGGTGAAGGTTTGCCCGTGGGGGCGTAGGTCATGCCGTCGGAAGAACTCATTGTTGGGAAAGCGAAAGGCTGAAAACCGAGCGGAATCTATTTTTTAACCCACGACTGGACACGAATAGACACGAATGGATTGAGAGCCAAAAGCCTCTTTGAAATAATCACCAAACGGTGAGTCCATTTCGAGCATCGCTGCCCGTACCGGTTGTCCCGCGGATTCGTGTGAATTCGTGTCCATTCGTGGTTCAGAAAAGGCTCAGGACGCGGCCCCTTCGCGGGTGCGCTTGGCGAGGGCTTTGACGTCGGTCTCGATGGATTTGAGGACCTTCTTGCTCATGCGGTCGATGAAGAGGGTGCCATTGAGATGATCCGTCTCATGCTGGATGCAGCGGGAGAAGAGGCCGTTGCATATGAGCGTATGCGGGGTGCCGGCGGCATCCTGGAAGGTGACGCGGATCACGTCGGGGCGGATGACGTCGCCGTTGATGCCTGGAAACGACAGGCAACCTTCCTCATAGATCGTGTCGTCGCTATCGAGCACCTCGATCTTGGGATTGGCGATACTCATCGGCATGATGAGATCGAGGGGCGGTTTGGCGCCGTCGAGTTCCCAGTCGAAGTCGCGATCGGTTTTGGACAGGTCGACCACGCAGAACTGGAGGGCCCGGCCGATCTGTTGCGCCGCCAGGCCGATGCCACTGGCGGCGTGCATCGTCTCGATCATGTCGCGGGCGAGGCCGGCGAGCGCGGCGTCGAAGTCGGTAACGGGCAGGCCTTTCGAGCGCAGCACCGGGTCGTTGTAGTGAACAATGTTGAGAACCATGGGTCTGTGACGGCGCAAAGGTGGGTTTGCGTCCGGTGGGTCGCAACTCGATAGTCCGATTCAGATGTCCGCATCGACCTCCTCTTCCCGTCGCAGCTGGCTGGCCGTCGTCCTCGTCGTCGCCGGCTTCGTGTTGGCGGGGGCGTGCTGGATGCTGCCGGTCAACCTGTTGGCCCTGCCGCCGGCGCTCCTGCGGGAGGCGGCGCGAGGCACCCCCGGCGTGGCGCAGATCGGCGAGAACCTGCTGGCGCGCGAAAAGCCCGGGCCGGCGACCCTGGTGTTGACCGCCGCGCGCACAGTGGAGGCGCCGGGTGCCGAGGCCTTGGCGACCGCGCTGGAGCGGGAGGCCGCGCGGCAGCCCGATCTTGTGCCCTGGGGCGGATGGGATCCCTTTCTCGAGCCGTTGGTCGATCGGGCCGATACAACGGGCCGTCCGGAGTCGACCCCCGTGCTGGCGTTTTTTGTCACGCGGGACGCGCGTGCGGCGCTCGCGGGTTTTTTGCGCAACTCCCGCTCGGCGGGGGTGCGGACCATGCTGGAGCTGCGCACCATCGACCGGGCGCAGCAATTTGTGCCAGCCACGCGTCCGGGCGGCCAGGCGCTCGACGCGACGATCCTGCTGGCCGCTCTGCTCTACCAGGGCGAGCACCTCTCCGACTCGCTGCAGCGTGAAGTGCGTGACCTGGCGGAGGCGGCGGCGGGGGCCGATGATCTCGCGGGCATCGAACCCTTCTTTCTCGACCTGCTGTCACTGGGCAAGCGGCTCAACTGGATTCAGCTCACGGAACTGCTGCGTCTGGTCGAAAGCGTGCAGACGGTGGCCGAGTTCGCCCATCTCAGCCGGGTGGCCTCCGACGATCTGGCGAGTGTCTATGCCGCGGCGATGGCGACCGAGACGGCGGATCCTGTCGCCACTTACCTGATACGCTTTGGCCGCCAGGGACTGGCCGACCTGCGTCTGGCGCTGGCAGCCGGCAGCGGGGCCGTGCGCCAACTCGTCGAGCGGCAGGTGCCGGTGTCGCGGGAGTCCGGACCCACGTTCGGCGCCGTGGCGTCGTTCGGCCTGTTGCATCCGCGGTGGCTGCTCGGCGCCAAATACCTCGGCATGCTGGCCGGGGCGTTTCTCGTTTTTCGCGGACTCGATCGCGGCTTCTCCGCCCGCACGGCGGGGGGCGCCCTGCCGCATCTCTCCAGCGGGGTGCTGGCGATGCTCACGGCGGGGGTGGTGATCGTCGCCACCGAACCCTTTCTGTTGCGGGCGGCGCCGCCGTCCGAATTCCAGTTTTCCATCGCCCTACCGGTGCTGGCCGACATCTCGGACACCACCTCGGCCGAACTTACGAAACCCACCACGACCATGGATGCCTCCACCCTGCTCTCGATCGGACTCTTCGCCGCCCTGCAAGTGGCGGTCTATCTCATCTGTCTGCTGAAGATCGGTGAGATCAACCGCCGCGAGGTGCCGCCCCTGGTGAAGCTCAAACTCATGGAGAACGAGGAAAACCTCTTCGACGCCGGACTCTACGTTGGCATCGGCGGCACGGCCACGGCGCTGGTGCTGCAGGTGCTCGGCCTGATCGAACCGAACCTGCTGGCCGCCTATTCCTCCAACCTGTTCGGCATCACCTGCGTGGCGCTGGTGAAGATCCGCCACGTGCGCCCCTACAAGTGTGGACTCATCCTTGAGAGCCAGGAGGCGCTGCTCGCTCTGGCGCAGAAGGAAGCCAGTCCGCTCGCCACCAAGGCCTGATCGTGAGCCCGCACAACCCGTCATGAATCGCACCCTGTTACTCATCCTGTGCGACTTCCTGTTGCTCACGCTGCTGGCGCTCACGCGCTGGGAGACGGCCGAGCCGGAGCGTCCCGCCGAGCCGACGCCGGTCCAGGCCGAGGACGAGGATAGTGCGGCGACGGCGACGGATGACATCGTCGAGTTGATGAAACTCTCCTTCGAGGAGGAGCAGGCCGCGCAGGCCGAACTGGCCGCCGAGCTGGCCGCGCGCGAACGCGCTCTGCGCGAACTGGAAACGGCCCGGGAGAACCTGCAGTCGGAGCGCGAGGCCCTGGCGAGCAACCTCGAGCAGACGCAGCGCACGGCCGCGGAGTTGCGCGAGCAGGCAACGGCGGCCGCCGGCGAAGCGGCCGCGTCCCGGGCGCGGGTCGAGCAGCTCCAGCGCGATCTCGAGGAGCGGGAACGGTTGGCGGCGCAGCAGGCACAGCAACTGGAGAAGCTCGAGACCGCCCAGGCCGCGGCGCAGGAAAAGATCGAAAACCTCAATGTGGCGGTGAAGGTGGCCGAGCAGGAGAAGACCCTGCTGCGCGAAACGGCCGAGACCTATCGGACGCAGGCGGAAAACGAACGCCAGGAACGTATCCGCGTACAGGAGACAACCACGCAGCTGGCGGAAGGCGTGGGCGCGCTGGCGGAGAAATCGGCCCAGATCACGCAGGAGATGCGCGAGAACCGGCCCATCAACGCCAACGTGCTGTTCAGCGAATTTCTGGTCAATCGCGTGCCGGCGATCTTCAACGCGGCGCGGATCAATGCCTTTGGCAATGAACTTACGCGCCATGCCGAGCCGCGCACCATCCTCGTCAGCGACGGCACCACGACGCATGCGGTGATGCACATCGAGGACACGCCGTTCAATTTCGCCGAGCCGCCGTCGCAGTGGGCGCGGGTGTTCGTCACCCTGGCCAAGGACGGCGTGCGCGCGGCCGCCCCCGCCCTGCACTTCCTGCAGCACGACCCGCGCATCGTCGCCATCCCGGTGGAGGAGTCGCAGGCCAAGGCCCTGGGCGTGAAGGTCTACCGCACCACCACCGACCCGTTCCGCTTTCCGGAGGCCGTGTTGATCAGCAACGGCGGTGAGGGCTACGGGGAGGTTCCCTTCACGCTCGAGGCGGATCTGCCCGGTTACGTGCGTATGGACAATCGACTCATTCGCCGGCTCTCGGGCAACTACACGCCGCGGCGCGGCGACCTGGTGCTCTCGAAGACCGGCGAGTTGCTCGGCGTGATGGTGACGGCCGATCTGTGCGCGATGATCGAGAATTTTCTGCCCGCCGGCACGATCCGCACCGGCGACACGAGCAAGCAGAACATCGAGGCCCTCCTGCGGCGGATGGAGCAGCAGGCCGGACAACGGCGACGCTAGGGCCGGTCACGCATGCAGCCTCCCGGTATCCTTTGGGTGGTGACAACGCAATGGCGCGCGCAGGCGCGCGGCGCGATGGGCGACGGCAACGCCCGCACGCCGGTGCTCGACGCGCTGGCGGCGGCGGGCATGGACTACCGGCAGGCGACGACGCCGCACCCTTTCGGTCCCTTTGCGCGGGCGGCGTTGCTGACCGGTGTGCCTTCACCGGAAAACGGCGTGTGTGACTATTGGGATCCGTTGCCCGCGAACTCGACCACGATTGCTCATGCGATGGCCGGGCGTGGGTATGTCACGGCCTGGTTCGGCAAGTGGCATCTCGCCGAGCGCGATCGCTTGGCGCCCTTGGTGGGCGAGGCGCATGCCCGGACGATCGTTCCGGCGGGGCGGCGCGGCGGGTTTGAATTCTGGGAGGGATTCGAGAGCGGTTTTCTGCTCAACGACCCCTGGCTGCACGGCACGCGGTTGCCGGAACCGATGCAGTTCCGCGGCTACCAGAGCGACGTGTTGTGCGAGCGGGCGGCCGAGTGGGTGCAGGAGGCCGGCGCGCAGCCGCGACCGTGGTTTGCAGTCGTGAGTCTCGAGTCGCCGCATCCGCCCTATGCCGCGCCGGCGGCGGGGGTGCGTCCGCCCCCACCCGCGGAGCTTGTCCTGGCCGGCAACGTGCCTGACGGAGCGGCGGCCGTCCGCGCGCGGCGCGAGCTGGCGGGATACTACGCGCACATCGAAGCGACCGACCGGGCAATCGGGCGGCTGGTGGCGGACCTGCCGGACACGGCCATCGTGGTGGTCACCTCGGTGCACGGTGACATGCACGGCGCGCACGGCCGGTTCCGCAAAGGTTGGCCGTACGAGGAAAGCGTGCGGGTGCCTTTGGTGGTGCGGGGTGCGCCGGGCGAGCAGGGGGTAAGCGAGGTGCCGGTCTCGCTGCTGGACCTGCCGGCGATGACGCAGGCATGGGCGGAGGGAGTGCGCTGGCACTGCGAGCGCGAACGGGCGCCGATTTCGATGCCGAGCGTGGTGGACCTGCCGGATCAGGGTGACCGCGCCTGGTACGGCTGGCGAACGGCGACAGAGAAGCGGGTGTTCAACGCGGACGGCTCCGCCTGGCTGGCGTTTGATTTGAAGACCGATCCCGGGGAACGAGCAAATCGCGCCGGATCGGTCTGATCGGTCCGATCGGCCGGATCGGATTTTTTTCAGGAAGCCGCGACGGGGAGTTCGAACCAGAAGCGGGCGCCGCGATCGGGGCCGGTGTCGACGCCGACCGTGCCGTGCAGTTTTTCGGCGATGCGGCGCACGATCGACAGGCCGAGCCCGTGGCCTTTGGCGCGCACGGCGTTGATGCGGGTGAAGGGCACGAAGAGCTTGTCCACGATTTCGGGCGGGAGGCCGGGGCCGTGGTCCTGCACCCAGAAGCGGGCGTGGGTACCGCCGGGAAGCGGCTCGCCGCCGATTTCGATCGTCGGATTTTCGCCGCCGTACTTGGCGGCATTGCTCAGGTAGTTGACCCAGATTTCGACCACCCAGGGACCGTGGCCGATGGCCGCGGGGCAGGGCGTGCAGGTTTTTTTGACGCGGGCCCCGGTCGCCTGCAGCAGGGACTCGAGGCGATCGACGGCATCATCGACCAGCGCGCTCATATCCAGGGGCGCGAGGACGACCGACTGGCGGCGCACCCCGGAGAGAATGAGCAACTCGTCGATGATCTCGTTGAGGCGGCGGGCGGAGCGGCCGGCCTCTTCGGCCTGGCGGCGCAGGTCATGACCGTGCTCGGCGTCGAGGCGCAACAGCAGCAGGTCGAGCCGGCCGATGAGCGTCGAGAGCGGGCTGCGCAGATCGTGGGCGACGGTGTGGGAGAAGGCGTCGAGTTCGTCGAGGAGTTCCTTTTTTTCGAGGCGCGCCTCGATGGAGCGCAGCACCTCCTCCTCGGTGAAGGGTTTGGTGATGTAGTCGTCGGCGCCGAGTTCCATACCGTGGCGCGTCGACGCCCGGTCGACCTTGGCGGAAATGACGATGACCGGAATGGTGCGAAGTTCCGGGTCGCTGCGGAGGGCTTCGAGGAGGTTGAAGCCGTCGAGTCCCGGCATGGCGATATCGGTGATAATGAGAGCGGGCGGGGCCTCGCGGGCGGCGGCGAGGCCGGCGGAGCCGTCGGCGGCGGATCGGGGGTCATAGCCGTTGAGGTCGAGGATATCGACGAGGGTATGACGCACGGAAGCGTCATCTTCGATGACGAGGATGGTCGGTCGGCTCATGGGGACGGTTCGGCAGAGGTCGGAGAATGCGGCAGGGCAAGGGTGAAGCAAGAGCCCTCGTTTTGGACCGATTGACAGGAGATGGTGCCGCCCAGGAGGGCGACCATGCGTTGGACGATGTTGAGGCCGAGACCGGTGCCCTTGATGGTGCCGACATTGGAGGCGCGTTCGAACGGCTCGAAGATCTTGTCGAGATCGGCGGCAGGAATGCCGATGCCGCGGTCGGCGACCTCGATCCGAACCCCGTCGGGAGTGGCGGTGCAGCGGAGGGTGATGGGGGAACCGGTCGGCGAGTAGCGCACGGCATTGCTCAGGAGATTGGTGAGAACGGAGTGGAGCAGCGTGGCGTCGCTGATGAGCGAGGGTGCCGGGTCGGTGCAATCGATGTGGACCGGATGGCCCTCGCGGTCGGCCAGCTGGATCTCATCGACCAGGCTCCGCAGGAACAGGGGGAGGGCAATGGGGCTGGGCTCGACACGGGTGCGACCGCTGTCGACCCGGTTGAGGGTGAGCACATCGTCGAGCATGTCGGTCATGCGGCGGAAGGAGGTGTTGATGCGGTCAAAGAGTTGGTCGCGTTTGGCGGGGGTGAGCCGGTCGAAATGATTGGCGAGGAGGTCGAGGGAACCGGCGGCGGCGGCCATTGGGGTCCGGAACTCATGCGAAGTAACGGAGATGAAACGGGACTTCATCTCCGAGATTTCGCGTTCGCGCTCGAGGGATTCACTCATCTCACGCTCGATTTGCCGGCGCGCGGTGATGTCGCGCAGGAGGACCATGAACTCCTCGGCGGCGACGGGAGCCGCGCGCAGTTCGAGGGAGACGGTCTGCGGCGCATCCCCGGCATCGAACTCGCAGACGGCGATGCCCTGGGTCTCGAGAGCGGTGCGGCCGACGGTCAGGAGGTTGACGGCGAGTTTTCCGGCGCCGGGCGCGGCGTCGACGACGCTGAGTTGTTCGAGCGCCGCGGCGACGGCCGGCACGGCGGACGTGTGGTGCCGGAAGAGGATGCGTCCGTCGCGATGCACCCGCAGGAGCGTGTCGGGAACGGCGTCGAGGATGCCCTGTACCTCGTCGGTGCGGCGGGCGAGCTCGGCCGTGCGCTGCGCGACCTTGGCCTCCAGTTCGGCGTTGAAGCGCTGGATGGTCTCGCGGGCGGCGACCTGCTCGGAGACGTCGAGCAGGATGCAGATGTAGCCGCGCACGGCTCCCGTGGGGTCGAGTTCGGCGCGGGCGCGGAGAAGGCCGTGGAAACGGTGGCCGGGCGAGCGCAGCCATGGGAGTTCGACATTGGCGTCGGTGGGCGGGGGACCGAGCGTGGGTCGTTGGGTAAAACAGAACTCGGACCAGCTGCGGCCCTCGATGGCGTCGGCCGGCAGATTGAACAGGGCCTGGAGCCGTGGATTGCTGCGGGTGACCAGCCCATGGGCGGAGGTCTCGAACATGCCGACCTCGGCATGATCAAAAATGATGCGGAAGCGTTCTTCGCTGGCGCGGAGCTGGTCGAGGGCGTGCTTTTCGGCGACGGCCAGGGCGAAGGTGCGGGCCAGGCTGGAGGTGAGTTCGCGGTCGGAGTCGGAAAAGGGAGGGCCGGCGGGGAGACGGTCGGCGGGGCGGGCCAGGATGATGCGGCCGATGGGGCGGTCGTTGAGCAGCACGGGTTCGGTCAGCGAGGTGGCGTCGGGCGGGAGGGCGGCGCCGGAGGTGGTGATGATGCCGTGAAGCTGAACCTCGACATGGGTGGGGGCGTCGGGCGTGGTGGCGTCGGCGATGAGCTGGGCCACGTGCCGCAGGGTGGCGGGTTCGTCGGCGCGATGCAGGGTGAGCCATTCCGCCGTCTGCAGGAGGACGCGCAGCGCGCGCACGTGGGCATCGAGGGCGCGTTCGGCGCGTTTGCGATCCGTGATGTCGGTCTTGATCGCGATGTAGTGCGACGGGCGTCCGTCGTCGCCGAGCAAGGGGGAGATGATGGCGTCTTCTTCATGCAGCTCGCCGTTCTTCCGGCGGTTGATGAGTTCGCCGTGCCAGACCTGACCGCTGGTGATGGTCGACCACAACTGGCGGTAGATGGTGCGCGGGGTGCGGCCGGACTGGAAGATGCGCGGGGTGTGGCCGGCGAGCTCGTCGAGGGTGTAACCGGAGGCGCGGGTGAGGGCGGGGTTGACGTACTCGATGATGCCGTTGGGGTCGGTGATGATGATCGAGGCGGGGTTCTGCTCGGTGGCGAGGGACAGTCGACGCAGGTGAGTTTCGGTGCGTTTCTCGTCGGTGATGTCGGTCCAGACCGAGACGATGAGAGGGCGACCGTCGATGACGACCTTGCGGGCGCTGACCCGGACATCGCGAATCTGCCCGTCCTTGTGGAGGTGGCGGCTTTCGAAGATGGCTTCGCCGGTGCGGAGGATGCGCTCGATATTGTGCGCGACCTGGACATCGTCCCACTGCGCCTGGATGCGGGGCAGGTCGATGCGGGTAAACTCGCCGCGGGTGTAGCCCAGCCCCTCGTGCGCGGCGGCATTGAATTCCAGGAAGCGCTGGGTGGTCGGATCGATGAGGGCGATCGCCTCACGGGCCTGGGCAACGATTGTGGAGAAGATGGCTTCGCGCGAGCGCAGCTTTTCCTCGGCGCGCTTGGCGGTGGTGACATCGACGAAAAAGCCCACGTATTCCAGCGGAGTGCCGTCGTCGTCGGCGATCAGGCTCAGCTCGTCGTGCAGCCAGCGGTAGGTTCCATCGGCATGGCGAAAGCGGTAGTCGCGCCCAATCGTTTCCTGCGCATCACCGGCAGAGAGCGCGGCATGCGCCGCGGCGAGATCGTCGGGATGGACATGCCGGGTCCAGAAGTCGGTCGACTGCAGATACACCGCGGACTCATGGCCGGTCACGCGGACGACGTTGGGGCTGAGAAAGGTGGTCCGATGGGGCGGGCGTCCCTCGAAGGCGAAGATGACGGCGGGCGTCGCGCGCAACAGGGTCTGCAGCCGTCGTTCGCTGGCGGCGAGTGCGTCGCCGACCCGGCGGCGTTCGGCCTCGCGGTCGAACAGATCGAGGGCGAACGACAGATCATTGGCGGCCTGTTCCAGGAGCTGGATCTGGGGTGCGCCAAAACTGTCCACTTCGCCGGCGTAGACGCTGAGCACCCCGACCGGCCGATCGCCGCGGCGCACCGGCAGTGTAGCAGAGGAGCGGATACGCAGGCGGTCGGCGACCTCGTGCCACGGCTCCGTGCGGGGATCGTGGGCGAAGTCGTTGCTGGCGACGACGCGTCCTTCCAGAAAGGCGATCGCCGCCGGCGAGAGCGGCTGGCCGGGTGCGGGCCGCGTGGTGATTTCCAGGCGTGAAACGTAATCCTCGGCATCCCCCGCCACGAAGAGCGGGCGAAGGTGACCGGAGCTGTCGTCGTGCCAGCCGAACCAGGCGATGCGGAAGAGGCCGGTTTCGATCAGGACGCGGCAGATGTCGCGGGCGACCGATTCGAAGGCGGTGCCGCGCACGATGATCTGGTCGATGCGACTGATGGCCTCGAAGGTGCGGTTGAGGCCGAGGATCCGGCGGCGCTGGGTCTCGCGTTCGGTGATGTCGCGGACCACGGCAAGAACGCAGTTGCGGCCGTCGAACTGCACGGAGCGGGCGCTGACTTCCACCGGGAAGGTGCTGCCGTCGGCCCGTTGGTGGAGGCTTTCGTACAGGAGGTTTTGTCCGGTGGCGAGGGCAGCGCACCGTTCCGGCACGTCGGTGCGGGCGTGGGCGGGACGCAGGTCTTCGGCGTGCAGGCCGAGCAACGCCTCCTGGGAGCGTTGGTAAAGAACGGTGGCGCGTTGGTTGGCTTCAATGATGCGGCCGGTGTCGTCGACGACCAGGATGGCATCGTTGGCATGCTGCATCACCATGCCGAGGCGGTGGGTCAACGAACGTCGCTGGGCCTCGGCCCGCAGGTTGGCGGCGAGCAGATCGCGCTCGTGCTGCTGGTGCCGCAGCCGAGCGGTGAGGAAGATGACGGCGAGAAGCGCGGTCGCCAGTGCGATGATTTCGATGCGACTGCGTCGATAGGCGGCAAGCACCTCCCGGTGGCTGATGCGGGCGAAGACGAACCAGTCGCTGCCGTCGACGGCCTGGAGATGATCGAGCTCCCGCGGCGACGGTCCGGCGGAAACGTCGTTGTCGCCGGCAGGTGCAAAGCGCGGATGAGGAAGCAGGAGGTGCAATCCGGCCGGGCCGCGGACCGCGAGCGTCGAGACGGCGCTGGACGTGGGGACCGGCCAGGAGTGAAGGAGCGGGCCGAGGTTCGTCCGCAGATCGCTTTGCAGGATGACGAAGGGAGGCGGGCCCGCGGAGTCCGAGGAAAAGGGCACGAGAATCTCCGCCGGACCGCCGGTCGCGAACGGGGTGGAGGCGGCGAAAAAGGCGGGACCGGCGATGTCGGTGGACGCCAGGAGCGCGACGGCGTCGGGGCGTGCGTCCGGAGCGGTGTCTGCGGGGACATCGAAGAGCGGCTCGCCGGTGGCGGAATAGACGGCGATCGTGCGGTAGCGGTCATCGCGCCGGAGCGGTTCGAGCCAGGGGTGAAGGCGCTGGCGCAGGCCGGGGTCGGCGGGACGGGTGGCGAGGGCGAGAACCGTATCGGCGATGGAGTCGGTGCGTTGCAGGTAGTCGGCCTCGGCGAGCCGTTCGGTGCGCCATTGGTTGATCTGCTGGGCCTTGAGTTCGGCGATCGTGGCCAGATCGGCCCGGGCGCGGGCGAAGGCCTGCCGGCGCTCACCCTGCAGATAAAGCCCGGCGAAGGTGATGACGGTGATGGCGGCCAGCCAGCCGAGCACATCAATGCGCGAACGACCGGTTCGGGACCGGCCGGGCCAACTGGAGGGAAGGAGCGGCATGGAAAGGGGCGGTGGGTTCAGTCGTAGACGACTGGACGCGCAGCCTCAAGCTGGCCGGTGTTGGCGAGGAGATTGAAAGTCGAGCGGAGTTCCTCGTGTTCGGGCAGGAGGGTGGCGACCGGGGCGGTGGCGCCGTCGATCCAGCGACCATCGATGATGGAGGTGCGGGGTTTGTCGGGCAGGCCGCGTTCGTGACGAAGCAGTTGGCCGGCGACCATGTCGACCGCGGCGGCGCCGATGCCGCGGGCGTCCTGGTAGATGCCGGCGACGCTGCCGTCATCGGACGAAAGATCGAGCGAACAGAAGGCGACATCGGTGGGCACGGCGAAACCCGCTTCGGCCAGCCATTCGGGGATGCGGCGTTCGGTGCTGACGATGGCGTCGGGTTTGGCGCGCTTCACCCAGGTGATGAAGGCCTTGGGATCGAGGTCGTGGGGGCGGTGGAGCAGGGCCGGGGTGCCGATGCCCTCGGCGTAGGTTTCGAGGAGGTAGCCGGCGGTCCACAGGTCGGAGACGCGGTGATCGATGCGGGCGGCGAGCGCGAGGCCGATGCGGCGGCAACCGGCGGCGTGGAGGCGGGCGACGCAGACGCGGGCGGAGGCGGAGTGATTGTCGGTCGCGCGGTGGAGGCGCGGTTCGGTGAGGGTGTAGGCGATGGTGGCGGCGGCGAAGCGGTGCCACTGCATGGCGAGGGTGCCGGGGGCATGAAGCGGCGCGATGATCATGCCGTTGATGCCGCGGGCGTAGAGGATCTCGGAAAGGCGGTTGGCGTTGCCGTCGGCGTCGCCGAGCCAGAATTGCTCGAGCCGGTAGCCGGCGTTGTCGGCGCGCGCGGTGGCGCCGGCGAGGCAGCGGGCCTGGAAAGGGCTGTCTTTCCAGGCGTCGCGGCGGCGATCGGCGGTGACCCAGGCGAGGGTGACGCGGTCGGAGGTGGGTTGGCCGGCGCGGATGGCGCTCATGGCCTCGGCGAGGAGGGGATTGGGGCGCCAGCCGAGGGTGTTGGCGATCTTCTGAATGCGTTCGCGGGTCGAGGCGGGAATGCGCGGGTGATTGCGCAGGGCCATGGAAACGGCGGCGCGGGAGACGCCGGCTTGATCGGCGATCTGACCGAGGGAGGGGGTATTGGCGTGACGGCGCATGGAGGGGACGGGGGGAGGGCGAAGGGAGCGAGGAGGCTGGCGGGGAGTTTAACAGAAAACAAGTCCCGATGATTGTTAAGCGCAGGGGGGAGGCGGGCGCGCGAGGGGATGGGACGAATGGGACGTATAGGACCTATGGGACCTATGGGGCGAGCGCACCGGTGCGGGCGATACCTATAGGTCCCATGCGTCCCATAGGTCCTATGGGAACCCGTTCCTCTCGCTCACGCGCCCGGCCCGCCGGCGACTCAGGTGGGGAGTTCGCTTCCCTCGGTTTGGGCGGCGAATTGGCGGCGGATGACTTCGCTGAGTTCGTGGAGCTTCACCGGCTTGGTGATGTAGTCATCCATGCCGGCTTCGATGCAGACGTCACGATCGCCCTGCAGCGCATTGGCGGTGAGGGCGACGATGCGCGGCTGGTTTTCGGTCGGAATTTTTCGGCGGATTTCGCGGGAGGCTTCGAAGCCGTCCATCTCGGGCATCTGCAGGTCCATCAGCACAAGGTCGAAGCGGCGGGATTCGACGGCGTGTACGGCTTCGAGGCCGTTGCTGACGCAGTCGGCGCGGTAGCCGAGCCGTTCGAGGAAGCGGAGGGCGACCTTCTGGTTGACCACGTTGTCCTCGACGAGCAGCACATCGAGCGGGAACTCCTCGGCGAGCACGCGACGTTTGGTGGTGGACTCGGTCGCCGGGGCCGGTTGGTCGCTGGCGCGGAAGAGGGTGTGCACGCCGCGCAGGAGGGTGCTGGTCTTGAGCGGCTTGTTGAGGGTGAGGATGTGCGGCTTCGAACGGGCTTCGTCGGCGAGCGGGCGGCCGGGAGTAAGGAGCAGCAGGGTGGGAAGGGCGCGGCGGGTGAGGGTGCGGAGGAGTTCGCCGGCGCCGTCACCCTCGAGTACATCATCGTCGAGCAGGACGAGGCCCGGCGGGGTTTCCGCCTCGGCCTGGCGCAGGGCGGTGGCGAGATCGGCGGCGGGGGTGTAGGCGACCTGCCACTGGCGGAAGAAGCTGGCGAGCCGGCGCTGGCCGACGCGGTTGTCCTCGATGCCGAGGACCGTGCCGTGCTGCAGGGCGGTGGGCGCGGATGGCAGTGGTTCGATGTTGATGGGGTGGGCCGGTTCGGTGCGCAGGGTGAAGATGAAGCGCGAGCCCTCGCCCTGCGTGCTTTCGACGTGAATGCCGCCGCCCATGAGCTGGGTGAGGCGGTGGCAGATGGCGAGGCCGAGGCCGGTGCCGCCGTATTTGCGGGTGGTGGAGGAATCGACCTGGCTGAAGGGCTTGAAGAGGCGGTTGATGCGCTCCTGGGGGATGCCGATGCCGGAGTCCTGCACGGTGACCTCGAGCATGACGCGATCGCCGCCGAGGGCGATGGCGGAGGGGGGGAGGCGTCGCACCGTGATGGTGATGCTGCCGGAGGCGGTGAACTTGACGGCGTTGTTGACCAGGTTGACGAGGATCTGCCGCAGGCGGGTGATGTCGCCCATGATCCAGGCGGGCACGTTGTCGTCGACGTGGTAGGCGAGGTCGAGTTTCTTGGCCGCGGCCTGCATGGCGAAGAGGTCGAGGGCCTCCTCGATGCAGGTGGGCAGGTCGAAGGGCAGGTGCTCGAGCTCCATCTTGCCCGACTCGATCTTGGAGAAATCGAGAATGTCGTTGATGATGGTGAGCAGGGCCTCGCCGGAGGTGCGGATGGTGTTGACGAAGTCGCGCTGCTCGGGATCGAGCTTGGTGTCCATGAGCAGGCTGGTCATGCCGATGACGCCGTTCATGGGGGTGCGGATTTCGTGCGACATGGAGGCGAGGAACTCGCTCTTGGCACGGGAGGCGTGGTCGGCCTCGGCCTTGGCTCGGCGCAGGGCGACCTCGGTTTCGACGCGGGTGGTGATGTCGGCCAGGATGGCGATGAAGGTCTCGACGTGGCCGTGTTCGTTGCGGACCGGCTGGATCTCGAGGTGGACGTGGTACTTGCGGCCGGACTTGGAGTAGGCGACGAGGTCGGTGGTGACGCCGACGCCCTTGGCCATGGCGGCGCGAATGCGCAGAACCGTGCGCGGCCGGGTGTCGGGTCCGGCCATGAAGGTGTCGGGCGAACGGCCGCGCATCTCGTCGAGTTCGTATTCCATCACGCGGGTGAAGGACTCGTTGACCCATTCGACCGCGCCGCTGGGCGAGGTGATGATCACCATGTTGTCGGTGCGGGCGGCGACGAGCGAGAGCTTGCGGGTGGCGGCCTGGGATTCGCGCAGGGCGGCCTCGGCGGCCTTGCGTTCGGTGATGTCCTGGAGGGTGCCGATGATGCGCTGGGGGGCGCCGCTGGAAGCGCGGGCGACGGTCTTGGAGCGGGTGTAGATCCAGCGCCACTCGCCCTTGCCGGTGCGCAGCCGGTATTCGGGGGCGATGAAGGTTTCCTCGCCGGCGAGCTGGCGTTCGACCGCCTCGCGGTAGCCGGGCAGGTCGTCCTCGTGGATGAGCGCGGTCCAGGCCCCGGGGGTGTTGGCGATCTCCCCGGGGGCGTAGTCGAGCATGGTCCACAGGCCGGGGCTGTAGTAGACCTGATTGGACGGCAGCGACCATTCGAAGATGCCGATCTGGGTGGAGTCGAGAGCGAGGCGCAGGCGTTCGTCGGACACCTTCAACATGGCTTCGACGCGGCGGCGTTCCTCGTTTTCGGCCACGAGGCGGCGATTGGAGAGTTCGGCCGTGCGCAGGAGGGTGTTGGCGGTGCGGGCGAGATGGACCGACACGCCCAGCAGCAGCGTCACGATGAGACCCGCGGCGGCGGCGAGTTCGGGGAGGTTGCGACGTTCGCGGGCGAAGGCATCCTCGGTGAGCACGAGGGTAAAACGCATGCGGCGATCGCGGATGGTCTGGGTGAAGTCGATGCCGCCGCGCTCGAGGATGAGCTTGTCGTCGATCACGGTCGGGCCGGCGGTGTCGTAGATCACGAGATCGACGATGGAGATGCGAATGAGGTAGTCGTTACGCAGTGTTTCATCGGCGCCGACAATGCGGCCGATGACGTGGCTGTAGATGAAGTCGGCGCAGAGGAAGCCCCAGATCTGCCCCTCGCGTTCGACGGGCGCATAGATGGAATAGCCGGGGTTCCCGGGCAGGATGTCCAGGGTGCCGGAGACGGCGGCGCGGCGGGGCGGGGCCGTGGCGCGTCGAAGAGCGTCGGCGCGGGCGCCTTCCTCACCGTGCTTGTAACCGACCAGGTGTTCATTGCCTTCGGCGGGGTAGATTTCGCGGGTGACGTGCTCGTCGTCGGTTCCGACGAGCATGACGACCATGCCGCTGGGGTTGTATTGGAGGTAGCTTTCGGCTTCGACGGCGCGCACCACGGAGGTTTTGGCAGGATCGGACCAGTCTTCGGCGTAGCGTTCGAGGTCGTCGGTCTGTTCGTTGATCTCGTCGTCGAGGAGGTTGACGATGACGGCGGCGTGGCGATCGGTCGTTTCGCGCAGGCGGACGATTTCCTGCTCCTCCAGGCCGAGATAGAGAATGACGGTGAGGGTGGCGGAGCCGACGATGACGGGCAGGGGCAGCCAGACGGGGGCACCGGCGTCGGTGAGGGTGTGTTCACGCCAGGCGCGGGCGAGCAGGGCGACGCCGATGAGCGAGATGGTCCAGGCCGCGAAGGGGGAGGTGGCATCGCCCGATCCCCACTGGTAGACGGAGGAAAGATCGAGGGCGTAGCCGAGGAGGGTGGCGGCGCCCACGGAAAGGACAGCCGAGGCCACGAGGGCAAAAATGAGGGTGAGGCGCTGGCTCAGCCGGGAAAAGGCGAGCGAAGTGACCAGGAGGCTGGCCAGCAACAGGCTGAGCGACACGGGCACGGTCATATGGCCGGCGCCCGGCGGCTGTTGGGGCAGCGGATCGAACAGCAGGTGATCGATGCCGAAGGAACCGCCGACAAAATCCTGCGCCAGGGTGATCCCGGCGATCAGGCTCGGAACGAGGCCGAGCCAGGCCGCCCGCCGATAGCCGGCCTCGATGGCGAGGAGCAGGGAGCCGATGATGAAGGCAACCAGGGTGGTGTTGGCCCGGATGGGCTCCGACTCGAAGCCGAGCGCGATGAGGTCCGGGGCATGCAGGATCCAACCGAGCAGCGGGAAGAGCATGAGTCCGACCACGGAGCCCGCCAGAAGGAGACAGGCTCGTTTCGGCCACACATCGCTGAGGGCTTTATGAGGTTGGACCATAGGGAATCCACCTCAAGTAGGGGGAAAGCAGGTAGCGGGGCAATGTTGTTTAAAGTCGTGGATCTACGACTCGGGAGGCGGCGGCGGTTCGGAAGGCGTATTTTCGGGGCGACGGACCGGGGGAGAGGCAGGCGGAGCGGCGGTCGCGGGCGGGCCAGGAGGCGCGGGGCCGGCCGCCGGATCGGCGGCGTCGGCCTGGGGCCCGGAGCCGGTGAGCGTGCGCAAGAAATTGGTGGGACCGTAGACAAAGGTCCATGCCGGAGCGTTGAGTTTCCCGCCGAGTTTGACTTCGAGCGCGTGGGTGAGCGGCGTGAAGACGGTGTCGAGCAGGCTGCCGCCGGCGCCGTCGAACGGCCGTACCCGGGTAAGGAAGTCGAGGTTGCGGGTATCGAGGTAATATTTGCCCTCCCCGTCGATGGAGCCGCGGGAACCGGTGAGCTTGACGTCGCTGAAGTCGAGCACGCGGCCATCGAGGGAAAAGTCGCCGTAGGCGTTGTCGAGTTGGAGCTTGGAAAAGTTGAGCAGGCTGTTGCCCAGCAGGGTCGACAGCGGCCCGAGCAGCTTCAGTTCGCCGAGATTGCCGTTTTCGATCGAGGCGGCGCCCTGGCCGTGGAAGGCGTAGGCCTGGCCGGCGGGACCTTCGGCAGTGAGGGACAGGTCGAGCAGGCCTTCGGCGATGCGTTGCTGAAAATCGCTTTCGGGCTTGGGGGGCTCGCCGCGGCGCCGGGCGGTCCAGGTTTCGATGGTGCGGATGGTTTCGCCGAGATGGGCGTGGTCGAGATTGAGGTCGAAGGCGATCCGCCGGGCGTCGGGCGGCCCGCTCAGTTCGATCCGGCCGGCCAGGGAACCGCGGGTGGCGCCGGCGCTGAAGGGAGCCACGAGCAGGCGTTCGTTGGTCTGATGCGCCTGGAACTCCACGCCGTGCAGGGGAAAGTCGAAGAAGGTCCAGGGCCCGTCGGTGTGGCCGGAAACCTGGAAGTCGAGGGAGACGGGGGCGCCCCAGTCGGCGCGGGCGACGTGGCCATCCAGGTGCAGGTCGAGCGGTTCGGTGAGGGTGAAGGGGCGGGCAATGCGCGCTCCGAGATCACCGAGCAGTTTGGGCAGCGGCGATAGGTCGGTGCGGCCTTCGGCATGCACTTCGGTGAGGGTCCAGCGCGCGCCATAGGGCAGGCGCCACGCACGGGTGAAGGAGCCGCGGACCGTGCCGGCCGGGCGCGTCGCCTGGAAGGAGAGGACATCGGCCCAGCCGGGGCGCACGAACAGGCGCGTGGAGAGGGTGTTGAGCGCAATGCCCTTGATGACGGCATTGGGACCGCTGGCCTGCACCCAGACGCGCGTGAGCAGGGGAGACTTCCACCGACCGCTGACTTCAACATTGGCGTCGGGCGGGGCATCGGGGAAGTCGAAGTGGGCCCAGAAGCGCGGCCACCAGCTTTTGAACCAGCCGGCGATGTCGGCCGGCTCGAGCCGGCCGCCGAGCAGGAACCGGAAGTCGAGGGTTTCGAGGTCCATTTCGTAGCTGCCGGTGGCGTGGCTCCGGCCGCGATCGAGTCGGATCTCGCGGGCGACCAGATGATTGCCCTCCCAGCTCACGCGGGCGGCGGTCGCGTCGAGCTCGACGTGGCGGGCGGTGACCGGGCCGGTGACAAACGCGGCCTCGGCGCGCAGTGGTTTGCCCCCTTCACCCAGCTCAAGGTCCGCGACGAGGCGCGGTGGCTCGGTCCACTGCAGGAGCGTGGGCAGGTCGAGTCCGGTGCGGCGGCTGATCAGCGGCAGGAGTTCGGAGCTGAGTGCGGTGGTGAGGTGCACGCGACCGGCGCGGCGGGAAAGGTCGAGATCGAGCCGGGCTTGAAAGGGATCGCCGAACAGGTCGGCCTGCAGCCGGGCCTGCACCTGTGGCAGGGAAGCGACGCTGCTGCGCAGGTTCAGGTGTTGAACGCTGAAGTCCGGCAGGTGCAGCGCCCGCGCCGAGAGATTCAGCAGTCGAGGTTCAAAGCGGCCGGCGAAAGGCGCGGCCATGGTCTCGAGCTGGCCGCGCAGATCATCCACCGACAGCCCGCCCGGCAGGTCCACCCGGGTGGCGGTGAAATCGATGTCGATCAGACGGGCCTGCCGACCCAGGTCGAAGCGGCTGGTGGCGCCCAGTTGATGCAGGCGCAGCGTCCCGCCGGTGCCGTCGGGAGCGGGCAGCTCCAGCGACCCGGCCTGCAGCCGCAGGGTGACGCGGGCGAGGGTTTCGGCGTCGGGCTCGAGGCGGGCGCTGAGGTGAGGCTGCTGGTGGCGCGGCAGGTTGGGCAGGTGGGCGGCGGCGAGGCGGCAAACCTCGAGGTAGTTTCGGGCGAGGCTGGCGAGCAGCTGGTCGAGGGGGGCGGCCTGGCGGTCGAGCGCGGGCAGTTGGACGGCGCCGTGCAGGTCGACCGGGAGCGGACCGAACCGTGCGGTGAGGTGATCGATGTGGAGGACACCCGAGTCGAGGCCCGGGCGGAGCAGGGTATCGAGATCCTCCACGAGCGCCGTGCGCGTGCCCGACGGGGAAAGGACCGACGGGATGAGCAGGGCGGCGCCGCTGAGCCGGATGCGATGCGGCTCGACTTGGCGCAGCAACAGGGAGACCGGGTTGAGTTCGAGGTAGATGGCGTCGGCACGGAAGATCGGTTCATCGATGGCCGTGAGCGAGATGTGGGCGTCGCGCAGCAGGATGACCCCACCGGGATCGAAGTTGGCGCGGCCGAACGAAACGCGCAGGCCGGCGGCCTCGAGGCGGGCTTCAAACTCGCGCAGCACGAAGCCGGGGACGGCCAGCTCGCGCGAGGACATAATGTATATCTGGATACAGAGGCCGGCGCCGAGGGCCAGCCACAGCGTCCACAGCGCGAAGGTGCACACCCCGCGCCCGCAGAGGTGGGTGCCTTGCCAGCAGACCTTCAGCCAACGGGGAGCAGGCATGGTTTTTTGAAAAGCTGAAAAGCTAAAATGCTGAAACGCTGAATGCCGGGATCCTACGGCTCGGGGTCGGTGGGCGTGGGCGTGCCGGGGGGCGGGGCGGTGAACTCGATGGGTCCCGGATCGCGCTCGGCGTAGGTGAGGGTCCAGAGGGCCTCGATGAAGGGCTGGGTGGCGGCGAAAATGACGTTGAACTCGGGAGAGCCCACCAGTTGCAGGTCGCCGCCGGCGCGATCGGCGATGAAGAGCGTGGAGTCGATCACCTGGTTGCCGGCGTCGCCGGTGAGCGAGAGTTTGGTGTCGAGCCGGTAGCGCCAGGCGCGCTGCTCGCCCTCCACCATGATCGTTTCGGTGAAGGGATCGGCAATGAAGCGGCGGGCGCGCAGGGTGCGCACTTCGCTGCGCAGGGTGGCGAGGGCGGGGCCCTGCGGGCGGGGCAGATTGGCAAATACCTGATCCCACGTTTCGCCTTCGCGCAGTTCCCGCTGGTAGAGCACGGTGTTGGTGCTCATGTCGCGCAGCGTGAGGCCGGTGATGCGGGCACCGGCGGGAAGGTCGCGCAGCAGACGCTGGCGGTAGTGCAGGGGATCGACCGGCGTGGAGGCAAGGATGGCCGGAGAGACGGCGTAAACGAAGGTCTGGCGGCGCAGTTTGGCGTAGGTGTTGTCGCCGGTCTGGTCGGTGCCGATGAGCAGGGTGAGGTTGTCGGCGGAGAGGGGGGAGGGGGTTTCGGCGCTGAAGTTCAGGGCGATGATACGTTCGGGGCGGGAGAGGCCCCAGTCCTCGAGTTGGGCTTCGGTGGGCACGTCGCGCACGAAGGACTGGGCGCGGAGTTCGCGCAGATCGCGCAGGAGCATCTCCTCGACGACGCTGCGGTCGGCGGGTTGGGTGTGGAGGGTGCCATCGTCGGCGCGACGGACGACCTGCCAGCCGGAGGCGTTGGCGAGGGCGCCGCCGCCGCTTTCGAGTTTTTGGAGAATGACCTCGTTGCCGTCCCCGTCGGTGAGCGAGATTGAGTCGACGGTGCGGCCGCTGAGATCGAGCACGAGCGGGTCGCGCAGGCGGGCCTGGGCGTTCTGCAGGGTGTTGAGAAGCTCGGTGGGGATGGCGACGGTGAACAGGGCGGCACGGTTTTCGATCCGGGCGTAGTAGACCTGTTCGGCCGGGGGGGTCGTGGCGTCGGCGGCGGGAGCCTCGCCCGGGGAGTTGCCGAGGAGCAGGGTTTCGCGACGGTTGTTGCCTTCGAGGGTGATGCGCAGGCTGGGGGTGTTGGTGCCGGAGGCGGAGGCGCGTTCGGGGTGGGCGGCGGGGTCGCCGATGAACTCGAGGGTTTCGAGATCGCGCAGTTTACTGAGGGCATCCTGGGTGGCCGCGGTATCGGCGCGGGTGATGATGGGCGACTCGAAGGTCCAGCGGCTGCCCTCGCGGCGGATGCGCACCCTTACATTGGCGGGGCCGGCGGCCTGGAGATTGAGCGAGCGGACCTCGTGATTGGGGATGGTGAAGCAGTTGTCGGCGCGCAGGTCCTCGAGGTCGAGGGAGAGGGCCTGGGCAAGGGTCTGCGGGACGACGTGTACGCGGGAGCGGTCGGGCGAGAGGACGTAGAGCCGGTTGCCGATGGCGGTGCGGCTGCCGATGGCGAGGGTGGTGGAAAGGGCAGCGGGGGCGGCGGCCGCGCCGGGCGCGTCCTCCGCGGGCGGGAGCGTGCCGAAGGTCACGGTGAGCGGCGGGTTTTCCAGGTCGTAGTCGGCGAGGGAGAGACCGGTGGCGCCGAGGTTGGCGACCTCGTAGGAGGTTTCGTGTTCGAGAAACTGCAGTTCCTTGATGATGCGATCGACGGCGAAGGGATTGGCGGGCCACTCGTAGGGACGGGTGATGCGCCACGCATCGCCCTGGCGCTCGAGGCGGATGAGGGTGTCGAGGGCGGGACCGGCGAGTTCGAGAAACTGGATGTTGGCCGCTTCCGGGCCGAGCACCTGGCGGCGGGCGTCGCGGGCGATGTCTTCGGTGTTCCATCTGGGATCGAGCACGAAAATGTAGAAGAACAGCGCGACGTTGAGGAACAGGAGGAAGAGCGTGACTTTGGTGCGCATGGGAGGGCGGCAGCGGGGGGGCCGAAAAACTAAAAAGCTGAAAAGCGGAAAGGCGGGGAGGGCGGCGCTTTCATGATGAGGGAGTTTTCAGCGTTTCGGTGATCAGCGTTTCGGATTTGTTTCAGGAGCGGCGGGTCCAGTAGATCAGGACGCCGAAGAGAGCGGCGAGGCCGGGCAGGATGAACAGGAGACTCACGCGGAGCTTGCCGAGTTCGGCCAAGCTGAGGTTGATCTGGTAACGCACGATGGGGCGCGGGAGGGTATGGAGTTGGACGTCGCGATCGACGCACCACTCGACGGCGTTGAGGCCGAGGGCGAGGTTGCCCGGGCGGTTGATGCGGGCGTTGCTGAGGAAGTCGGCGTTGCCGAAGAGCACCAGGCGACCGCCGGGGACGCTGAAGGGCAGCGACTTGGGCGGGGTGATGCGTTCGGAGGTGACGGCGACAGCGAGGCGATTGGCGGGTTCGAAGCCGGCGAGGCCCTTGAGGTCGATGCCGGGATCGTAGGTGAGTGTGTTGGCGCTGTAGTCGCGCTCGCCCCAGGCGGTGGGGGAGGTGGCGGCGAGGATGGTGGTGCGCAGGGAGTTGTCGAGGGGGCGGCCGGGATCGGGGCGCACGACGCGGGAGAAGCCGAGGTAGAGGGGGAACTGGTTGTTGACCAGCGGGCGGGTGATGGGGGCCTCGCCGTTGAGGTTGGAGATGCGGAGTTCGCCGCGTTCGGTCACGTGGGCGAGATCGGGTTCGGCGATGACCACGTCGTCGGCCACCAGACCCCAGTCGTAGAAGAGGTCGTCGAGGCCATGGGGTTTGGTGGCGGAAAGGAGCACGATGAGGCGCCCGGCGTCATCGCTGAGGTAGCGGCGCAGGAGTTCGACCTCGTAGGGATCGTAGCGGCCCTGGGGGCCGGCGATGATGACCAGATCCGCGTCGTCGGGAACGGTCTTTTCCTGCGTGAGGTCGATGACCGTGAGTTCGAAGTTGCGGAGGCGCAGTTGCTCGGCGAAGGCGGAGAGGCCGGAGCTCAGGTCGACCTCGCCCGGCTGCATCTCGCCGTGGCCGTGCAGGAAATAGATTTGCGGACGCTCGGGGGACGAGACGCTGAGAATGGCGGAGGTGAGGACCTGCTCGCCTTTGAAGGCGACGGCGACGCGGTTCTTGGTTTCGTAGAACTCGGGGAGGGTGATGACCTTGCGTTGGTCGTTGCAGAGCGCGACGAGGAGGTTGGCTTCGGTGAGGCCCAGGGCGGCGACCTGGCGTTGGTCCCGATAGATGTCGAGTTCCTCATAGGTGACCCGGCCCGCCGGACCCGTGGTGGACTGCTTGGCGGCGGTGGCGTTGATGTATTCGCGCACGAGCCCGCGCACGTCGCGATAGAACTGGGCGAGGTCGGGGTCGTCCCGATCGGGATCGACGGTGAGAACGAGGCGCACGGGTTGATCAAGGGTGCGCAGGTAGGCCTGAGTCTCTTCGGAGAGGGTGTGACGGCGGTGTTGGGTGAGGTCCCAGCGCCCGCCATGGACCAAGGCGAGGTAATTGAGTCCGGCGAAGAAGCTGAGAAACAGCGCGGCCTGCAGCACGAGGTTGATCGTGCGCAGCCAGCGGGCTTTGGCGAAGGCGTTGGGAGCGGCGCTCATGCCGGATCAGCTGTGCAGCAGCTTGGCCTCGAGGCCGAGGATGCTGAAAATGAGGGTGAGGGTGGTGCCGCTGAAGTAGAACAGCAGTTGGCGGGCGTCGATGATGCCGCGACTGAAATCGTCGAGGTGGATGAAGACGCGGGCGTAGTCGATGCCCTGCTTGAGCGGCGCGAAGATCTCCAGGTTGAGCGCCGAGACACCGGCGAGCAGCTGAGTGCCGATGATGAGGCCGAATAGCATCACCACGCCGAGGATGCCCGACACCGCCTGGTTGCGGGAGAGGGAGGAGGCGAAGATCCCGATGGCGACGAAGAACAAGCCGGATACGGCAACAAACACGTAGCCGCCGATGAGCGGGCCGAGGTCGAGCAGGAAGGCGTCGCGGGTGAAGCGGTGCAGGATGTAGAAAAAGCCGGCGGTGGCGCTCCAGAGGCTGAAATAGAGGAAGTAAGCCGCGCCGTATTTTCCGAGCACGACTTCGGTCGTGGTGATCGGCGTGGTGAGGAGGGTCTCCAGGGTGCCGAGGCGCCGTTCCTCGGAGATGCTTTTCATGGTGAGCAGCGGCACGATGAAGATGACGGGCACCCAGAACAGCTCGAAGAACGCGACGGCCGGGGAGGTCTCCTGGGGGGAGGTATATTCGGCGAGAATGCCGGCAAAGATGAAGCCCATGAAGGCGAGGAACATGACCGCGGCGATGTAGGTGCTGGGGCTCACCAGCAGCATGCGGATCTCGTGGCCGAGGATGGTCAGGAAGTGGCGCATGGGGAGGGAGGAGGGAAAGGGAGTGAGTGAAAGGGATGGGGTGCGGGAACGGGAGGTCGTCGGGTATGACTCATCTCTTTCACTCATTATTTCGACTCGCCGGCGTGGCCGGCGCGTCGACGATGTCCCAGCTGCGTTTGGTGGCGGCGAGGAAGACATCCTCCAGCGTCGGTTGCGCGCGACTGAGGGCGCGGAGGCGGAAACGGGGATCGCCGGCGAGAGCCTTGAGCAGGGCCTCGCTGCAATCGGAGTCGTGTTCGACGGAAAGCTCGAAGATGCGAAAGTCGTCCCGGTCGGGCGAACCTTCGGCGGTGATCTGCAGTGAAGGATCGATCGTGGCCAGCACGGCGGCGAGATCCGCGCTTTCCCCGATGAGCTCCAGCATGTAGCGGGCGCGACCGATGATCTCGCGTTTCAGGGCCGCGGGTTCGCCGGCGGCGACAACGCGTCCCTGGTTGATGATGAGCACCCGGTCGCAGGTCATCTCGATCTCGGGCAGGATATGGGAGGAGATGATGACGGTCATGCGCCCGCGCAGCCGGGAAATGAGGTCGCGCACGATGAGGATCTGATGGGGATCGAGGCCGATGGTGGGCTCGTCCATGATGATGACCGGCGGTTCGGCGAGAATGGCTTCGGCGATGCCGACGCGCTGGCGGAACCCTTTGGACAGCTTGCCGATGATGCGATGGCGCACCCGCTTGAGATCGCACAGTTCGAGCAGTTCATCGATGCGGGAGGCGAGTTTGCCGCGGGGCATCTCCTTGAGGCGGCCGCGATAATAGAGGTACTCGACGACGCGCATGTCCTCGGGCAACGGGTTGTTCTCGGGCATGTAGCCGATGATGCGCTTCACCGCGGCGGTATCACTGGCGACGGAGTGACCGCAGATCTCGACGTTGCCGGAGGTGGCGGGGAGAAAACCCGTCAGCACGCGCATGGTGGTCGACTTGCCGGCACCGTTGGGCCCAAGGAAGCCGAGGATCTCCCCCTGGGCGACCGTGAAGCTGATGTTGTTGACCGCCGTGACCCCGGCGTAGGACTTCACGAGGTTTTCAACAACGATGGCAGGCGAGGAGTCGGACATGAAGGGCGGCGCGCGGAGGGCGGAGTCGGGTGCGGAGGCGGTGAGATTCACTGGTTGAGGCACGGTCTCCAAGACGAAAGCTCGATTGACTTGCAGGTTACACCGGCATGAGGTGGCCTTCACCAGTCCTTGCCACCCACTCGCGTCAATCTGGCCGTTGCGCGACGGTGACCGGAACCGATTTACTCCCTCTCGACTCTGGGGCGTGAACCATGGTTCCGGGCACCGGACATTGACAATGCATTTTGTCCGAAGTCGCGGCCTTGAAACCGACCTCCCTGTTTCCCTCCGACCGCCCTGAGGTGTCGCCGGCCGGCGACGCTGCGCTTTTGTTGTGCCCGGTTGCCGGCATCGGAGGGCTGGGGTGGACCGGCGGCGGGCTCCCGATCGGCTTTGAATCGCCGGGCGGCATCATGGCGTGGACGATCCACCTGCCGGCGTGGTGCGGGGTGGTGCTGCTGGGGGTGGGGTTTTTCGCGGGCTGGTGGTGGCAGCGTCGTCTCCGGGCAATGCCGGGCCGTGACGAAGGGGCGGGGTCGGCCGGCGGCGGGACCAGGGGCGACCCGGAGATCGATCGCCGTCTGGAGGCGTCGCAACAGGAACTGCGCGAGGTGCGCGCCGCGCTCGATCAGCATGCGATCGTGGCCATCACCGATCCGCAGGGACGCATCACCGATGTAAACGAGAAGTTCTGCGCCATCTCACAATACGCCCGCGAGGAACTGCTCGGCCAGGATCACCGCATCATCAACTCGGGGCATCATCCCCAGGCCTTCTTTCAGGAGCTGTGGAGCACGATCGGTCGCGGCCGGGTATGGCACGGCGAGATCAAGAATCGGGCAAAGGACGGCTCGTTCTATTGGGTCGATACGACCATCGTGCCCTTTCTGGACGAAGCGACGGGCAAACCCCGCCAATACGTGGCGATCCGCGCCGACATCACGCCGATCAAGGAGGCGGAGGTGGCGCTGCGGCGCCAGGCCGAGGATTTGAAGCGCTCCAACCGCGATCTGGAGCAGTTTGCCTACGTGGCCTCGCATGATCTGCAGGAACCCCTGCGCGCGGTGGCGGGTTGCCTGCAGGTCCTGCAACGACGCCTCGAGGGCAGGCTGGATGATCGCGGCCAGGAACTGGTCGGCCATGCGGTCGACGGTGCCGCGCGCATGCAGGCCTTGATCGAGGGCTTGCTCGCGTTTTCGCGGGTCGGCACGCGCGGCGGCCGTCTGGTGCGGGTGGCGTGCGATGAGGCGGTGGACCTCGCGCTCAAAAATCTCAGCGTCTCCATTCGCGAGACCGCGGCCACGATCACCCGCGATCCGCTGCCCGAGTTGGCGGGAGACGTGCAGCAACTCGCCCAACTCTTCCAGAACCTCATCGGCAACGCCCTGAAGTTTCACGGTGAGCAGGCGCCGCGCGTGCATATCGGCGCCGAGCGCACCGAGCCCGGCTGGGTCATTTCCGTGGCGGACAACGGCATCGGCATCGAACCGCGCTACTTCGATCGTATCTTCGCCATTTTCCAACGCCTGCACACCCGGCGCGAGTATCCGGGGACCGGCATCGGCCTCGCCTTGAGCAAGAAGATCGTGGAGCGGCACGGCGGCACGATCGACGTGCATTCCGTCCCCGGCGAGGGCACCACCTTCCGCTGCCTCTTTCCGCCGCCCGAGGGCGGGCCGGCAACCGTGTCCGGGGCGGGCCGCGCGACTTCCTCCGCCGACACGTTCCCCTCTGATTCGATTTCCTCATGAACCCATCCGCCGACAAACCGGTCGAGCCGATCCAGATTCTGCTCGTTGAAGACAGTCCCTCCGACGCCCTGCTGACCGCCGAGGCGCTGCACTTTTCCAAGGTCGTAAACGAGCTGCACCACGTTGAAAACGGAGTGGAGGCTCTCGCCTTCCTGCGCCGCGAGGGCCAGTATGCCGAGCGGCCGCGCCCGGGTTTGATCCTGCTCGATCTGAACCTGCCGCGCCTCAGCGGCCTGGAGGTGCTGGCGGAAATCAAACAGGACGACGCCCTGAAGACCATCCCGGTGGTGGTGCTCACGACCTCGAAGGATGAGGAGGACGTCGTGCGCTCCTACGGCCTCCACGCGAACTGCTACATCATCAAGCCGGTTGAGTTCAACAAGTTCGCCGACGTCGTCCGCACCATCGACGCCTTCTGGTTCACCGTCGTCACCCTGCCTGCTTCGTCATGAACAGCGACTGCCCGCCCTTGCGCATCCTGTTGATCGAAGACAATCCGACGGACGTGCTGCTGTTGGAGGAAGTCTTTGCCGAGCTTCCGCAGATCGACAGCGAACTGGTCCATGTGGAGCGGCTCGAGAGCGGGCTCGATTGTCTCCGCGGGAGCCGCTTCGACATCGTGCTGCTCGACCTCGGGTTGCCCGACTGCCAAGGCATGGAAACCTTCATCCGTCTCCATCGCAGTCACCCTGACGTGCCCGTCCTGGTGCTCACGGCCCTCGACGACGAATCGGTTGGCGTCAACGCCCTGCAGGCCGGGGCGCAGGACTACCTCGTCAAGCGCCGGATGGAGGCGCCGCTCCTGGTGCGTTCGGTGCGCTACGCGATCGAGCGGCATCGCGTCGCCGCGGAACTCGAGCAGCGCGCGCGCGAACTGGCCGAGAGCGAGGAACGGTTTCAACTCGCGCTGAGCGGCTCGGCCGCGGGCTTGTGGGACTGGAACCTGTTCACGGACGAGGTGTATTTTTCGGCGCGCTTCAAACGCCTGCTCGGCTTCGACCCCGATGCTTTTCCCAATGAACTCAATGCCTACCTCGAGCGCATTCATCCCGACGACCGGGCCCGGATGCGAACCAGCCGGATCGAGCACATCGAGCAACGCACGCCCTTTGACGTCGAGTTCCGGGTCCTCGCCCGCAGCGGGGAGATCCGCTGGGTGCAAAGCCGCGCCCAGGCCCTGTGGAACGAAGAGGGCGTGGCGCATCGCATGGTGGGTTGGATCATCGACATCACCGATCGGCGCGACACCGAGGAACGCCTGCGGCTGCACGAGTCCGTGCTCAAGGAAACCGGCCGGATTGCCAAGGTCGGCGGGTGGTCCTTCGATCCCCGCACCGGCGAGGGTTTCTGGACCGACGAGGTGGCGCGCATCTACGACATCGATTCCGCCTCGGCGACCTCCGCCCAATTGGGTCTGCAGCATTTCGAGGGCGAACACCGTGCAAGGATCGAAGCCGCGATCGAGGCGGCGGTCCGGGATCGCCAGCCCTATGATCTTGAACTCGAGCTGGTGAGCGCCCGAGGCGTGCGCAAATGGGTGCGCACCATCGGTCATCCGGTCATCGAGAATGACGCGGTGGTGCGTCTGCGCGGCTCCATCCAGGACATCACCGACCGGGTCGAGGCCGTGCGCCGGATCCGCCGGCAGGCCGATCTGCTCGATCGGGCCAGCGACGCCATCATCCTGCGCGACCTCGACAACCGCGTGCAGTTCTGGAGCAAGGGTGCCGAACGCCTCTACGGCTGGAGCGCCGAGGAAGCGATGGGCCGGGACCTGACGGCCCATCTGTTCAAGGATCCCGAGGTGATCGTGGGTCCGCGGGCGGAACTGATTCGCGACGGGGAATGGAGCGGTGAGCTGGTGCAGACCTGTCGGGATGGCCGGGAAATACATGTGCACACCCGCTGGACCCTGCTGGCCGATGGTGGCGGCGCGCCGGAGGCGATCCTCAGCATCAACTCCGACGTAACCGCGCAGAAGGACCTGGAGGCCCGCTTCCTCAGGGCGCAGCGCCTGGAGAGCATCGGCACGCTCGCCGGCGGCATTGCCCACGACTTCAACAACGTCCTCTCGCCAATCATGATGGCGATCGCCCTGCTGCGCATCCGGCACGAAGACGAGGAGACCGACAAGCTGCTGCAGATGCTCGAGACCAGCGCGAATCGCGGCAAGGATCTGGTGCGGCAGGTGCTCGGATTCAGCCGCGGACTCGACGGGGAGCGCATCATCCTGCAGCCCGCGCACATTCTCAACGAGATCGGTAACATCGCGGTGGATACGTTTCCCAAATCCATCGAGGTGCAGGTCGACTGCGTCAAAAACGCCTGGCTCCTCCACGGCGATCCCACGCAGATCCACCAGGTCGTCATGAACCTGTGCGTGAACGCCCGGGATGCGATGCCCGGGGGCGGGCGGCTCGAACTCAAGCTGGAAAATGTGCGGCTGGACGAGACCTACGCCCAGATGCATCCCGATGCCCGCCCCGGTCCCCACGTATGCATCGCGGTGGGCGACCAGGGGACCGGCATTCCGCCCGAGATCCGCGATCGGATCTTCGAGCCGTTCTTCACCACGAAGGAAACGGGCCGCGGCACCGGACTCGGCCTCTCCACGGTGCGAGGGATCGTCCGCTCCCACGGCGGCTTCATCAACCTCTACTCCGAACTCGGCCGCGGCACGACCTTCCGGGTATATCTGCCGGCGAGCGAAGCCGACTTGGCTGCTGCGGCGGCCGAGGCACCCCGCAAGCTGGAGAACCTGCGCGGTCGCGGGGAAATGATCCTCTTGGTCGACGACGAGGCGGCCATCCGGCGCGTTGCCTCCCGCACGCTGGAAACGTTCGGTTATCGGGTGCTGACGGCGGCCAACGGCGCGGAAGGCGTTTCGCTCTACGTCCTGCACCGGCATGAGATCGCGGTGGTGCTGTCCGATCTGGCGATGCCGGTGATGGATGGTCTGGCCATGGCCCACGCCCTCAAATCCATCGCGCCGGAGGTGCGGATGATCGGTACCTCGGGCCTGGCCACCGCGGGCGTCGAAGCGAAGCTCCGCGACCTCGGCGTGGAGCACTTTCTCAACAAGCCCTTTGTCGCCGAGAACCTGCTGCGTTCCCTGCGCGAGCTCATCGACGGCCAGCCGGACCCGGCGTGAAGCCGGTAGGGCGTCAGCCGTGTTCGAGCGCCCAGGCGGCGGCCAGGCCCCGCAGCGTCAGGTCGGGAATGTCGGTCGTCGACTGGCGCAGACGGCCGCGCACGATGGCGTAGGCGCCGCCGCAGGTGAGAATGCGTGCGGGGGGCTCGCCGGCGGCGGCGAGGTCGGCTTCGACCCCGTCGAGACAGGCCTGCAGCAGGCCGGTGAAGCCGAGCACGGCGCCGATGCGCATGGCTTCGACGGTGGATTTGCCGATGGCCCGCGCCACCGGCGTGACCACGTCCTCCACCAGCGGCAGCTGGGCGGTGTGTTCGTGGAGGTAGCGCGTCACCAGGGCCGGACCCGGCGCGATGATGCCGCCCTCGTAACCGCCCCGCCGGGTGACGATGTCGAAGGTGACCGCCGTGCCCAGGTCGATGACGATCGCCGGCAACGGTCCCAGTGCGGCGGCGCCGGCGGCGTTGGCGAGGCGGTCCTGGCCGATTTCGGCCGGTTGCGGATAAGTGATGGCGACTCCCAGTCGGGCTGTGTGGGTGAGTTGCCAAAGCGGTTGACGGAGCGGAGCGAGGGCCGCCCGCAGGCGGGGAACGGCGGCGGGCACGACACTGCAGAAGGCGAGGGCGGTGACGGGCGCGGTCGTGGTGAGGCGCGGCAGGAGGTCCTCGATCCGCTCGGTGGGAACCTCGCCGCAGTCGCGGGCCGGCTCGAGACCGCCGGGCGGCACGAAACCGTAGTGGGTATGCGTATTACCTATGTCGATACAGGCGAGCATGGCAGCTCAACGCTTGGCGATGGTCACCTCGCCGGCGCGGAAGGAACGGGTCTCGCCGTCGCCGGTGCGCAGGAGCAGGGAGCCGTCGGCGGCGATGCCGGAGGCCCGGCCGGTGATCTCCTCGCGGCCGTGCAGGAGGGTGACCTCGCGGTCGCGCAGGGCGTCGTAGCGCGGCCACTGCTCTGCCAGGGGCGCGGTATGCTTGTCGGCCTGAAACGTGTTGCAGGCCGTGAGTACGCGGCTGATGACGGCGGAGGCGAAGTGGTTGACGTCGATGGGCGCGGCGGCGACTTCGCCCAGGGCGATGGCGCGGTCGGCGAGTTCACCGGTCCAGCCGCCCCGCGGGGGCATGAGGTTGAGGCCGCAACCGATAACGAGGTCGCGGATGTGGTCGGCATCGATGCGGGCCTCGGTGAGGATGCCGCCGGCCTTGCGGCCGTGGAGAAGGATGTCGTTGGGCCACTTGATCTGGGACTCGACCCGGGCGTAGCCGGCGAAGAGCGAGCAGAGATTGAGTCCGATCCAGGGGGTGATGGTGGCGAGCCGGTCGGGGGGCACGTCCGGGCGCAGGGCGAAGGTGAGGTAGAGGTTGCCGTTGGCTTCGGAATGCCAGCTGCGGCCCATGCGGCCGCGGCCGCGGGTTTGTTCGCGGGCGATGACGACCAGCGGGGTGGATTCACCCTGGGCGGTGCGCCGCATGGCCTCGTCATTCGTGCTGTCGACGGTGTCGAGGGCGATGATGGTGCATTGCGCGGCAGCGGGGAGGCGGGCCTCGATGAGCAGGGCGTTGAGCTTGGCGGGCTTGGCGTTGAGCCGGTAGCCGCGGGAACGCACCGCTTCGAACGAAAAGCCCTGGTCGCGGAGCTTTTCCATGTGTTGCCAGATGGCCACCCGCGACATGCCGAGCGTTTCCGCCAGGGCGCTGCCGGAGACAAACGCATCGCCGGCGTCGAGCAGGGTGCGGATGATGGTGAGATCCGCCTTGGATTTGGAGACGTGGGATTTCAAGGAGGCGCAGGGGTCAGACATTCCAGTCGAGGCCGATGTCCACCCAGGTGCTTTGGTGGACAAGCGCACCGGTGGAGACAAAATCGAGGCCCAGCCGGGCGAGGTTCGGCAGGTGATCAAGGGTGATGCCGCCCGAAGCCTCGGTGAGCGCGCGGCCATTGATCAGGGCGACCGCTTCGCCGAGCTGAGCCGGGGTGAAGTTATCGAGCAGGATGACGTCGGCTCCGGCGGCGAGCACGGGGGGGATCTGCTCAAGGCGGTCAACCTCGACCTCGACGGGCAGGTGCGGGGCATGGCGGCGGGCGCGGGTGACGGCGCCGGCCAGATCGTCGATCGACCCGAGCAGGGCGAGGTGGTTGTCCTTGAGCATCACGCGATCGAAAAGGCCCAGCCGGTGATTCCAGCCGCCCCCGCAGGCCACGGCATATTTTTCGAGCATGCGCCAACCCGGGGTGGTCTTGCGGGTGTCGAGCAGGCGGGTGCGGCCCTCGCCGAGTGCGTCGACATAGCGACGGGTGAGGCTGGCGATGCCGGAAAGGCGCTGGAGGAAGTTGAGGGCGACGCGTTCGGCGGAAAGCAGGCTGCGCGGGTCGCCGGTGAGCGTGGCCAACACGTCACCCCGCTCCAGGCGGGCGCCGTCGCGGGTGCGAAGCTGGACTTCGGCACGCGCGGCGGTGGGATCGCGGTAGCTTGCGAGAATCAGCGAGAGCAGCGGCAGGCCGCAGACGGTCAAGGGCTGGCGCGCGACCAGATGGGCGGTGCCGGTGCGGGGCGCGGCCGCAATGCTGCCGGTGGAAAAATCGCCCGCTTCGCTCGGCCGGCGCCGCAACCCGAGACCGGTGAGATCTTCATCGCGCGCCATCTCGATGAGGCGCCGCAGGTGGACGACGTCGAGGTCGTCCCACGCGAGGCGGTGCAGCAGGGAATCGAAGAGGGCGGACATGCAAAAGGGAGAGTGAAAAGGAGGAGTGAAAGGAAGAGGAAGTGTTTTTCGGGTCTTCCGTTAGTCGATTCGTTTGACGGTCAGGGCCCAGTCCTCGTGCGGGAGGTCGGGAGCGGTACCGAGGGAGACACCGGTTCCGCCCTGGATCGCTTCGGCCGGAAAGCGGTCGCCGGTGCGCGGGTCGAACCACTCGACCTCGTAGGTGCCGGGCGCAGCGGTAAGATCGAGGGTGGCTTCTCCGCCGCGGGGCAGGAAGACCACGTAGAGTTTGCCGGGGTAGGCCAGGCACCAGTCGGACGCCGCGAGTTGATCGGCCGGTTGCAGGCGGGTAAGGTCGACCGGCAGCGCGCGAAAGAATTCGAGCGCGATGCGGGCGTAGTCCCAGGAGCGGTCGCGGCTGCGGTAGTCTTCGCAGAGCAAGTCGTTTTGCGGGAGCTGGTAGCCGAAGTAGTATTCGACGCCGGCGCCGCCGGCCATAAGGTTGCCCCAGAGGGTTTGGGCGCGTACGTCGTGGAGATCATAGGTGGAGCCGTCGTCGGCGGTCGCCAGGCCGTTGCCGCCGTCGTAGCCGGGGTCGGGCGGTACGCCCAGATTGGCGGGACCCTGCTCGTCGTTCGCGACCACCCAGGCGCGGCCGGCGGCGGCGCTGGCCTGCACCCAGTGCAGGGTGCGGCCGTGGGCGGCATCCCAGGCATTCTGCAGGGAAACGCCGGTGAGGACCGAGCGGTCGCCGAGGAGGGGCGTGTACACCTCGTCCTGCTGTTGTGGATACGTATGGAGCACGCGGTGGTGGCCGTGCGGATCGATCGAGGCGACGTAGTTGAGCATCGCGACCTCTTCCTCGTAGGACTGGGTGTTCTCCTCGCCGAAGTTCCAGGTGAGGGCGAGGTGATGGCCGAAGCGGGCGATCAGCTCGCGAAAATAGAGACGGCGCTCGGGGCCGGTGTCGCCCCCGTCCATGGCCTCGGGGATGATGACGGGCGTGCGGTTGTGGCCGGCGCGTTGATCGTCGATCTCGGTTTCCTGCAGCTTGAAATGCAGATGAATGCCGAGCCGCTGGGCGTGCGCGAAGACGATCTCCCACTGGGCGAGTTTGGAGACGTCGTAGTGCAGCTTGTCGTCGCGGTCGACGAAGGGCCACACGTTGTCGCCGTCACCGCCGGCGTTGTAGGTGAGAAAGGAGACGGTGTTGACGCCCTTGGCCGCCAGGTAATTGAGCGCGCCGATGATGCCGCGGCCGCGCCCGTCGCGCCAGGTCGGATCGCCCGGACGCCAATCGCGGAGGTGGGCGGTCCAGGATTTGAGCGGCACGTTTTCGCGGCCGGCGTGGGTGTTGTCGAAGCCGTTGTAGGCCAGAAAGGTCTCCGGGGCGTCGGGCCCGGCCTTGAGAAAGAGGCTGCCGTCGCCGGCAAAACGCAGGTAGCGTTCGCCGGTGTAGGTGAGCCGGCCGCGGGCGCGCAGGTCGGACCCGCTCTTGTCGGTCGGAGCAACCGTGAAGGTGCCGCTGAGGCCGTCGTAGGGAGCGACGAGCCGGCCGCCGTGGTAGGTGGCGGCGTGGGGGCCCTGCTGGAAGGTGACCGTGTAGATCCACTCGCCGGGCTGGTCGGGCGTGAAGCGCGCACGCCAGACGCGGCCGGAGGTGGCCGAGGACTCGGCGGCGCGACCATCGGCGGCGAAGAAGCCCGGCACGGTGTAGCGGGGGCTGCCGGAGGCGTGGGCAAAGGTCACGCTGAAGGCGTAGTCGGTGAAGGGATTCGGCGCGACGTCGTCCTCGTGGGCGAAGGGGCCGTCGAGGTCGAGCGTGATCGGGTGCCATTGCATCAGGTTTCCGGATACGGTGATCGCGCCGTCGCCGTCGGGCACGCGGGCAACGACATTGCCGCTGGCGCCGGTGCCCGTGTCGCGGCGGGTGTAGGTGGCACTGCTCGAAGCCGGTGCCGGGGGCGGCGGCGGGCGGGAGGGGTCGTAGCCGACGGGCGTGAGCACGAGGCGGGACCAGCGGGCCTGGGTGTAGCTTTCGCCGTCCACCGAGCCGGCGGTGGCGCGCAGTTCGAGGAATTCACCATCGTTGATCTCGACGAACTCCCAGACCTTGTTGAAGGCCGGACCTTCGGCGAGGTCGTCAACAGCCACCGGGGTTTCGTAGACGCCCACGGAGCGGCCGCCGACAATGAGTTCGTAGGTGGAGGGGCCGTTGCGTTCGCCCACGGCATGCAGGGTGAGGTGGTAGCGACCGCCGGCCACCGGCGTGGCGGCGCGGGCGGTGCCGGTGCGGACGCCGGACTCCGCCAGCGCGAGCCATTGGTCGTCGACCAGACGCAGGTCGGCGGGCGGGAATTCGAAGGCGCTCGCGGCCAGCAGGGTGCCGGCGGCTTCCCGGGAGTTGTCGTCGGTGATTTTTTGTTCGATCCAGCGGGCGAGGGTGCTGCTGCCCTGCCCGAAGCCGGCGGGCAGGGGGCGCAGGTCGCGGGTTTGCACGGGCGGGGGTTCGCCCCAGTGGGCCGGGAAGGGCAGCTGGGTGCCGTGCGAAGTCAGCCCGCCGGCGGGCAGGCGGGTGGCGGCGGGGAAGGGCGGCGGCGCGGCTCCGGCGATCACGATGGGGGTGGGGCCCTCGCCTTCGGGTTCGAAGACGACGCCGCGGGCGAGGATCCACTTGTCGAGTTCGAAGCCGTCCTCGTGCATGCTGATCTGGACGAGGTGGTCGCCGGGGCCGGGGACTTCAATGAAGGAAGAAAAGGCTTCGCCGGCCGGAACCTGGCTGGTGCGACGGCGACAGGCCCAGTGCCAGGAATTGCGGCGCACGGACTGCCAGCGGCGGCCGCTCTCCGGCCATTCGCCATTGAGGCCGACGTGAAGGCTGTTGTCGGATGAGCCGGTGGAAAAGGTGCGGGCCCAGAAGTAGTAGCGTCCGCCGCGATTGAAGCTGACGCGGTAGCTGAGGACGGCGTGCTGGCCCGGCGTATTGGAGATATTGATACCCTCGGTCGCGGGATCGCTCTCGGTGACGTGGGTGTCGGGGAGCACTTCGACGTAGGCGCGGCCGGAGGCGTCGGCGGCGTGGGAGGTGTCGGCGTCGGGCCGGATGCCGGGATCATTGATGGTGGAGACGACGTGGAAGGCGCGGGTCTGGGTGAGATCCTGGGCTATGAAGTGCTCGGCCTCGACCGCGACGACGCCTTCGGATTCGGCAAAGACCAGGTCGGGCGGGGCGAGCGGCATCGGGGAGGCGGCGGCGGGTCCGGCGAGAGCGAGGGCGAGGAAGGCGCAGGAAAGGAGTCGGGGCATCGGAAAAGGGGAAGGTGCAATCAGCAGAAGGCGCGAGTGGGAACGGAGCAAGGGTTGCGTCGGACAGCGGGCGGGCTTCCCTTCGGGATCATGGATATCGAGAAGTTCAAAGCATTGGAGAAACCGGAAGGGCTGCCGGTGGCATTGCAGGCCTTGTGGTGGGACGCGCGCGGTGACTGGGAGCAGGCGCACGCCGAGGCGCAGCGGGCCGGCAGCGCGGCCGGAGACTGGGTGCACGCCTACCTGCATCGCAAGGAAGGCGATCTGGGCAACGCGGGCTACTGGTATGCGCGGGCGGGCAAACCGGCGCAACCAGCCGGAGTATCGCTCGAGCGCGAGTGGGAGGCGATTGCGACGTCGCTGTTGGCGGACGGTTGATACCAACCAGCCAGAATAATTCGGATTCTACAGAAGCGAACGAAGCAAACGAAGAAGACAACAAGGCCGGGCCTTCACTGGCCCCGGGCGTCGCGGTAGGGGGCGTGGGCGGGGCTGAGGAACAGCGGCTCGTGCGAGAGGGTGTCGTGCAACAGATCGCGCAGCTCGGCGGCGCGCTGATCGTCGCCGCCGGCTTCGAGCAGGTCGGCTTCCTCGCCGTACTCCCGCAGGAGGCGGAGGCGCTCATCCTGCTCGTAAAGCATCAGCGCGTAGGCCTCCTTGCCCATGCCGACGAGCGGCAGGGTGTAGCGGTTGAGCGCTAGCGCGAATTGCGAATCGAAATAACGCTTCACTGCGATATCGGCCAGCCCCTTGGCGGTGTGGATTTCCTTCTCGCTGAAGACGGGCGGGCGGCTGCCCTCCACCACCACGCGAGGCAGGCGCACAATGCCGTTTTTGGGCTTCGGCAGATCGGCGAAGAGGTCGTCGTCATTGGCTTCCGCCTCCGCCCCGCTTCCGTCGCCTTCACGCATGGGAGGCGGAGTGAACCTGGGCAGTGAGGCGGTGAGCGCGGCGGCCAGATCCGGCGAGAGGGCGTTGGCGCGGGCCGGCGAAGGCGTTTCGGCCTCGGCCGGGGGAGAATCATCGGCTCGGCCGGCGGTCAACAGGGCGATCGTCAGGCAACACAGCGCGATGATCCGGGGCCGGCGCATGGGATGGCGCGAAAGGGGAGGGGGAACTCAGGGATTGGATTTCCGCGGCATGCTGAAGGAGCTTTCGCGATTGAGCGCGGACGCTTCGGGCAGGTAGGAGGAGCGGCCGAGCGCCTCCTGGGTCATGCGGCGCAGTTCCTTGGCTTCTTCCTCGTTGCCGAGCAGCAGTTCGTTGTCGGCCTGATCGGTGAAATCGCTGAGCAGGCGCAGCCGCTCGTCCTCTTCCCACATCGTCATGGCCAGTTCCTCCTGCGACATGCTCAGGAAGGGAACATTGAACTTGTTGAGCGCCTGACTGGCGTCGGCGAAGTAGCGCTTGGTGGCGAGTTCGGCGAGGCCCTTGTCGGTATTGATCTGCCGCTCGGTGAAGATGGGCGGGCGCGAACCTTCGACCACAACGCGGGGCAGGCGCACGATGCCGTTCTTCGGCTTGAGCATGAGATCCTCATCGACGCCATCGTCCTCGTCCGCTTCGTCCGCGGATTTTTCCTCGATGGGGGGCGGGCTGTACTTCGGCATCGTTTCCGCCAAGGCGGACGCCAAATTATTGGAAATACCGCGCTTGCGGTCGGCGGTATCCTCCTGGGCCACAGACGCAAAGGCCGTGGTCAGGGCGAGCAGGGCAATCAGGGCTGGGCGGGCGGCTGGCATGAGAGGTAGGACAATTTTGGGGAGAAAGAGTTCAATTTCCACCTGCGGGAACAGGGATGAAACCGGCGCAGGCCGGCCAGTCTCAGGAAGTTCGGTAACGGCGCAAGATCCGGGCGACGATCCGCGGGAAGAATCGCTGCAGGTGGATCGCGTAGATTTCGCGGCCGCCGATCACGATTTCCTCCCGGCCGGCGGCCAAGCGGGGCAGGAGACGGGCGGCGAAGGTGTCCGCGCTCATCGCTCTGGCCGGGCCGGAATCCATCCGGGCGTGCCGGTTGCCGGTGGAGTCGAGCGCGTGCAGGCTGAGTTCGGTGCGCACGTAGCCGGGGCAGACGAGCGTGACGCGGATGCCGTCGGCGTGCAGCTCGGCGCGCAGGGCGTTGTAAAAGCCGTGCAGCGCGTGTTTGGCCGCGGCGTAGGCGGAGCGGCGCGGTGTGGCGACGTAGCCGACGACGCTGCTCACGACGACGATGTGGCCGGCCCGTCGCTCGAGCAGATGCGGGAGGACGCTCTTGGTCAGTCCAACCTGCCCGAAGTAGTTGACCTCCATGATGCGCCGGTCGACTTCGAGCGGCGTCTGGGCGGCGAAGCCGCGTTGGCCGAGCCCGCCGTTGTTGAAGAGCAGGTCGATGCGGCCGAAGTGGCCGATCACTGTGGCAACGGCGGCGGGAAAGTCGGCCAGCCGGGTGAGATCGAGCGGCAGGACGAGGTGGCGCTCCACCCCGCCGCAGAGCGACTCGGCCACGGCCCGCAGTTCCGCCTCGCGACGGGCCGAGAGCACGATCCGCGCCCCAGCCGCGGCAAAGGCCCGGGCGCAGGCGGCGCCGATGCCGGAGGAGGCGCCGGTGATCCAGACGACTTGATCGGCGAAGGGGCCTGGTTTGATCGCCGGGGACACGGAGCGCCCTGGGAGGAAGGTTAGCCGCGGATCTGGCCGGTTCCCGTGACGACGTATTTGTAAGAGCAGAGCTCGGGCAGGCCCATCGGGCCGCGGGCGTGCAGGCGATCGGTGCTGATACCGATCTCGGCGCCGAAGCCGAACTCGAAGCCGTCGTTGAAGCGCGTGCTGGCGTTCCAGAACACGGCCGAGCTGTCGACGGCCGCCTGGAAGCGGGCGGCCGCGGCGGCATCGGCCGTCACGATGGTTTCGCTGTGGCCGGAACTGTCGCGATTGATCTGCGCAATGGCGTCTTCGAGCGAGTCGACGATGCGCACGGCCATGACGAGGCCGAGAAACTCCGCCTTGAAATCGGCCGGCTCGGCGGACTGGGATGCGATGCCGGCCGCGGCGAGCAGGGCGGCGGCCCGTGCGTCGGCCCGCAGTTCCACGCCGGCGGCGGCAAGCGCGGCGGCGACGCGGGGCAACAGGACGGGCGCGGCGGCGGCGTGCACCAGCAGTTGCTCGGCGGCGTTGCAGACGCCGGGGCGCTGGGTCTTGGCGTTGAGCGTGATGGACTCGGCGAGGGCGGGATCGGCGTGTTGGTCGAGATAGACGCAGCACACGCCGGTGTAGTGCTTGATGACGGGGATCGTGCTGTTCTCCGCCACGAAGCGAATGAGACCCTCGCCGCCGCGGGGGATGATGCAGTGGATGAGTTGGTCGAGCTTGAGCAGGGTGTTGAGGGCGGCGCGGTCGGTCGTGGGCACGAGTTGCACCGCCTCGGCGGGCAGGCCGGCGTGCGCGAGCGCTTCGGCGAGCAGGGCGGCGAAGGCGGTGTTGGTATGGAAGATCTCCTTGCCGCCGCGGAGGATGGCGGCGTTGCCGGATTTGAGGCAGAGGATGGCGCAGTCGATCGTGACGTTGGGGCGGGCCTCGTAGATAATGCCGATTACGCCGATGGGTACGCGGCGCTTTTCGATGACCAGGCCGTTGGGCCGGGTGGTCGTCTCGAGGGCGGCGCCCACGGGGTCCGGCAGGGCGGCGACCTGGCGCACGGATTCGGCGAGGTGCTCGAGGCGGGCGGGCGTGAGGGTGAGCCGGTCGATCTGGGCGGCCGTGAGGCCGTTGGCCTCGGCCGCATCGAGATCGAGCCGGTTGGCGGCGATGAGGCGGTCAGCGGCGGCGGGCAGCAACTCGGCCAGCTTGGTCAAGGCGGCGTTTTTCTGCGCCGTCGGCGCCGTCGCCAGCACGTAGGAAGCGGCGCGGGCTTTTTGGGCGAGGGCGATGACCTGGTGGGCGAGTTCGGCGGACATGACGGAAACGGGAGCGACGACGGTGTCGGCGTGACCTGCGGAAGACACGGAAAAAAACGTGCCCGCCTGGCGGCCGATTTGTCACCTATTGGGTGACAAGGGGCGGCGGGGGCGGGAGCGGGGGAGGCGTTTCCGGGGCCGGTCGCGTCGTGAAGCGATGCAACAGGCCGAGGCCGAGGGCGAGGGCGCTCGCGCCGATGAGGAAGATATGGGAAGCAGGCACAGGTTCGGGAGGAGGGATCCCGCGCGCGGCGTCAAAGCTCAGTTCATGGGCGGTGGCGAGCAGTGCCATGCCATTGTTGAGCATGTGCGCGAAGATGCACAGCGGGAGCGAGCGCGTGCGGTAGTAGATCCAGCCGTACACGAGACCGATCAGGAAGGTGCTGGGGAGCTGCGCGAGGTTGAGATGGATGGCGGAAAACAGCACGGCGCTGAGCAGGATGGCGGTCGCCGGCGGCCGCGTGCGCAGGAGCCCGCCGAGGATCAGCCCGCGGAAAATCACCTCCTCGGTCAGGGGCGCCACCACCACCAGGATCAGCGGGATGGCCACGGGGTGGGCGACGATATCAAACAGTTCCTCCATCAATTCCGTACTTTCGAACAGGAAGGGCAGCAGCGAGCTGAGTCCTTCGAGCACCGCACCACCGACCAGGGCTGTGCCGACCGTGGCAAAGAGCGTGGGCAACAGCATCCACGCAAACGAGGCCCGGGCGGGCGGGGTGAAGCGCCAGGACAGCTTTTGGCGACGGAGTTCCAGGCCGAGGACGCAGGCGGTGGCGCCGGTGTTGCCGATGATGAGCAGCACTGGCATGTGCTGCATGGTGGCGGTCAGGTCGCCGCCTTGCATCAGCACCACCAGGGCGGTGACGGGGATCGTGCATGCGATCTGAAAGGCCAGAAACAGGCCGGCGATGCCACAGGCACGGCCGATCGAGACGGTGTTGCGGGGCAGGGGATCCACGCCGCCAAGGGATGAGGCGCGGGCGGCGCAGCGTCACCGCAAAAAGCCGCGGCGTGATCAATCCATCGCGTAGATCTCGACGAGAGCGATGCCGGTGGTGTTGCCGGCGCCGCGGATCAGCGCACTGTAGGGGCCGGGCTCGAGTTCGACGATGACCGCGGCATCCCGGGAGGCGGCGCCGAGCGGGAAGGCGCCGAGCGCGTCCATGGTGGCGTCGAGTTCGGCGGCGTTGGCGGCGCGAAACCAGTCGTCGTTGCGGGCGAGGCGTTGAAAGGTTTGCTGCGCGTCGACCTGGCCGACCTCGAGCACGGGATCGGCGAGCGTGCCGCCGACGCCGAAGCCGCCGAGGGTGGGTCCGATGGCGCGGATGAGCAGGCGGCGCGGCACGTTGCCGGGAATGACGAAGCCGGCAATGAGCAGGTCGGAGCCGGTGCCGACGAAACCGCGGCTGGAGAGGTTGACGATGCGCGGGCCCGCGGCGCCGTTGGCCATGTCGTAGAGCTCGACGAGGATGATCTTCCCGTCATCGGCAGGATTGGTGATGAGCGCGCTGTAGACGCCGGCGTCCATGGCCATGCGCAGCGCGGCATCGGGACTGCCGACCGCGATGGGAAAGGCACCGACGTCGGTGAAGGCGCTGCCGATGGCGGCGCTGTCCCAATCGTCGTTGGTTTCGCGCAGGATGTTATCGTCACCGACGCGTTGATACACTTCCAGGAGCGGGTCGGGCAGGAAGGTGGTGAGGCCGTATTGCTTGAGCCCGGGACCGATGGCGCGCACGAGCACCTCCTTGGTGCCGGTGCCGCTGAGCACGAAACCGGTGGAGAGCACCTTGGAGCCGGCGCCGGTGCCGGTGCGGGTGGAGAGGTTGCTCAGACCGGTGAAGGTCGGGGGACTGGCGTCGACCACCACGGCGGCGGCGCGACTGGTGACGGAACCGTGCGCATTGGTGACGGTGACGGTGTAACTGCCGGCCTGGGCGGCGGTCACGGTATTCAACGTGAGGGTGGCGGCGGTGGCGTCGGTGACGGGAGTGCCGTTGCGCGACCATTGGTAGGCGAGCGGGGCGGTCCCGGTGGCGGTGACATCGAGGGTGGTGGAGTCGCCGGGGGCCAGCAGGCGGGCGTTGGGATGGAGATCGATCGTGGGCGCGGCGACGGCGGGGTCGGCGGCGATGGCGATTTCGTACCACAGGGTGTCGCCGCTTTGCCCCAGCTGCAGGCGGGCGCCGCTGCCCCGGGCGGTCACTGGGAGCGCGGCGGCGCGGGCGCCGGTGGCATCGAGCGCCCAGGCGGTCACCCGCGAGGCCGGGTGCGGGAGATCGAGGGTGAGCGGCACGACTTCAATGAGCGTGGGCGCACTACCCCAGTTGGCTCCGACACTGGTGCGGGTGGCATCGGTCCAGGTGGTGCCGGTGTTGCTGTTTTCGCCGGTGACGATGAGCAGGGCGCGCAGACCGGCGGCGGATTGTAAGGACTCGCCGGATACGGTGGTCACGCCGGCGGTGAGCCAGTCGAGGCGGGTGTTGCCGGGCGTGAAGATCCAGCCGTCGAGGTCGAAGCTGCGACCCTCGGCGAACCCGAAGACCGCCTTGGTCCGGGGCGTATCCACGGTGACCACGCCTTTGTTGAAGATGGAGTTGTCCCAGACGAGCTGGCCGGTGTCGGCCGTAAGCACGTTGCCGGTCGGCTCGGCCGGAACGGCGTTGCGCGGGGCATCGACATCGAGTTCGACGCGGGATTCGAAGGCGTGGCGCGGGGAAAGCCCGAGATGGGAGCCGTCGCCGACCGACCAGGCGCTGCCGGCGAGCGCGGCCTCGAGCTGGGCGTCGGCATCGAAGCCCACGGTGACGGTGGAGTGCGCCGGGGACACATCGCCGCGGCGGAACAGGGCGGCGGCGAGCAGGACATTGGCCATCTTCGCCGGATCGGTATCCATGGCGAAGAAGCCGTTGACGGAGCCGCGGTTCCAGGCGGCGGAGCCCGCGCCGTATTCAAAGAACCAGAAGCCGTCCCAATCCTGGAAAGCGCCGTAGGCCGCGGGAATGAGCGGAGCTTCGGCGCGGTAATCGTTGGGCGCAGGGTGCTGGTATTCGGTATTGAAGAAGGGTTTGCCGGCGACGCGCTGGCGGGCGAAGCCGCCGACGTGCCCCGTGGTCGAGTTCACGGCGGAGGTGTTTTCGATATACCAGTTGACCGGGTCCCATTCGGTGCCGGGGAAGATCGGGTGCTGCCAGTAGTAGTGGGAATCGACGGCGTCGAGGCGGGCCTGGTTGCCGGCGGGGCTGTTGGAGACGATGGTGCCGAAGACGATGCCCTCGAAGCCCAGGGTGTCCTTGATGTATGAATACATCGTGTCCCAGTAATCCTGTTCGCCGGCGATGAGGTAGCGCAGCCAGTCGGTCCTTTGGCCGCTGGTGGCGGTGCCGCCGTTCTTGCGCAGGGAGGGGACGTTGCGGGCCTCGAGCGAGGTGCCGGATGGCATGGCGCCGGCCGAGCCGCCGGTGGTGAAGGAAACGGCGGCGAGTTCGACCACGCCGGTGCGGTTGCCGAAGCCGTTGAAGTTGATGCGCACGGGCGACTCGGCGGCGGAGGCGACGAAGGTGGTGGTGAACTCGCGCCAGGTATTGTCGAGGGTGGCGTTGCCGATGGGGTAGAGGCCGGCGAAATCGCCGGAGGCACGGGACACGGAGCCGGAGAGCGGCAGGCCGTCCGGCGAACGGGCCCAGTAGGAGGCGGTATAGATCTGCCCGGCGGTGAGACTCAGGCCGGCCTGGTTGAGCTGGACGTGCCAGTTGGCGGAGCCGGCCGTGGTGACGCTGATGCGCAGGGCGGGGGCGTTGCCGGTGAAGGTGGTGACGCCCGTGGCGGTGGCGGCGGCGGTGTCGTGCTCTTCGAGATTCCAGGAAGCGGCGCCGCTGGCGAAGCCGGCGTTGGCGAGCAGTTGTGGGCCGAGCGGTTCGTCGACGGCGTCCCAGCCTTCGAGCAGCGCGGCGGTATCGGCGTAGCGGGTGGCGAGCCAGGCATTCCACCGGGCGCGTAATTGGTCGGCGAATACGGCGGGCAGGTCGTCGAGCGTGCCGTCGTGCCAGGCGTGCAGGAAGCCGTATTCGTTGAGGATTTCGACGAAGGCCACGGCCGGGTCGTCGACGAGCGGAGTGTTGCCGCGGTGGGGGTTGGGTGCAGTGAGGAGCTTCCGGGCATACTCCTGCTGCAGGGTGATCATGTGATCATTGAAAAAGCTGAGGCACTGCTGCGATTTCCAGTCGAGTTCGGCGATCGCGGCCGGAAAGCCGTCGTTGGGATAGAATTGCCGGGAGACCAGCAGATTCATGTCGGTGTGGATGCCCTCGTCGGCAAGCTCGGCGATGAAGCGGTGGAGGCGGTCGAGATGGGGGGAGCTGAGGTTGCGCGAGGTGTTGCCGGCATAGTCGACCAACACATTCGGCGCGCCCCAGGGCGCCTCGAGATGGTGGAAGCGCACGGCATTGAAGCCGAACTTGGCGAGGCGTCCCGCCACCGCGGCGGCGTCGGCGGCGGACGGGAAGGCGGATTCGGCGGTGACGTTGACGCCGAGCATGCGTTCGCGCTCGCCGTTGCGGGTGAGTTGGCCGGCGCTGTTGATCGCGAGGCGCGGCGAAGCGGTGGTGATGGGCGTGTTAAGGTGCGAAAAATCGGTGATCGTGGCCGAGTCGTCGTTCCAGGGTAGCGTGAACGGACGCAATTGGGCCATCAGGCCGACGGGGACGAGCAGGAGCGACAGCAGACGCGCCGTCCATCGCAGCGAAGGAAGGGGGTAGGGGCCGGGCATACGTATGAACCCAAGCCTACCCGGCTCACCTGGGTCCGGCAAGAGAGCACGAGTGGGGGGAGGTAAAATGGCCGGATCGTCGACGAGCGAGCTTTGCCGTCACCGGGTCACGGGTGGCTCGGGCGCGTGCTGGGATTGAGAGATGGGGCGGCGAATTCGGTCGAGGGATTGAGGCGGCGATCGAGGGCGCGGCGGGCGAAGCGACGGCGGCGTTGGTTGGTGAACTCGTCGCTGTAGACCTTTGTCGCCAAGTCGAGGAGGCCGCCGCGGAGCTGGTCGGCGGTCATGCCGGCGGGTTCGAACATGACGTCGAAGAGGGTGCATTTCTCCCAGGAGCCCGGATCGGTGAGGCGACCGGCACGGGCGAGGCGGTCATAGAGGGGCGTGCCGGGAAAGGGGGTCAGCACGGTGAGCTGAATTTCGTAGAGTTCGCTTTGCTGGATGAACTCCCAGATGCGCTCGAACGAATCGGGCGTATGTTGGTCGAGGCCGAGGATGAAGCAGCCGTTTACCGTGATGCCGTGATCCTGGATGCGGCGGATGTGGTCGAGGTAGGTGGCGGTCTGCCGCGCCTTCCAATTGCCCTTCAACTCCAGGCCCTCCGTGCCGGCACCGGGGTCCTCCAGGCCGATCAGAATTTGGGCGCAACCGGCACCGGCCATCTTGCGCAGGAGCGTTTCGTCGCGGGCGACGGAGATGTCGGTCTCGGTGAACCAGCGCAGGTGCTCCCCCTGCAATGCGTCCATGAGGGCGTGGCCGTGGCGGAGATCGGCGAAGGTGTTGTCATCGGCGAACTCGATAAAGGGGACCGGCCAGATCTCGCGGATGCGATCGAGCTCGGCCATGATGCGCGGGACCGGTTTGGTGCGGTAGCGGGGCTGGAGGCGGATCGACGCGGCGCAGAACTCGCAGTTCCACGGGCAGCCGCGGGACGTCTGGACGGTGAGCCGGTTGTAGCGCTGCGGGTCGAGGAGGTCGAAGCGCGGCAGCGGAGCCTGGGCGAGGTCGAAGGGGGTGGCGGACCGGTAGCGGGGCTGGAGCCAGCCGTTGTCGGCGTCTTCGAGCAGGTCCCGCCAGCAGGGTTCGGCTTCGCCCACCACGATCGCGTCGGCGTGGCTGGCGGCTTCGTCGGGACAGAGGGTGACGTGCAACCCGCCGAGCACGACGGTGACACCCGCGGCGCGCAGGGCGTCGGCCAGGCGGTAGGTGTCCTTGATCATGGCGGTGAAGGACGAGAGGGCGACGAGGTCGAAGTTGTCCTGCAGCAGCGCCTCGTGGGACGAGGCGGTGACCTCGGCGATCTCGAGGTAGTGAATCTCATGGTGATCGGGCGTGAGACCGGCGAGGGTGAGCAGGCCGAGGGAAGGCAGGGAGGCGATAACTCGGCTGCGTTCGACGAAGCCGGGGAGATTGAGGCCGACGCGCTGCAGTTCAGGGTCGACGACGCGCACGCCGCTGAGGGCGACCAGGGCGATTTTCATGGCGGAGGAGGAGACGGTTCAGAGCCCTTGGCTCAGGTGGAGCAAGAGGCCGGAGATGCCGAGCAGGGTGGCTCCGGCGGGGATGAAAAACGCGTGGCGAAACCCGCGGCGCCACGCGGTGAGGAAACAGTTGGTCGACATGGTCGCGAGTCCCACCAGCAGGCACCTGCTCGCGAAATCGGACCAGCGGGAGGAAGTCGGGCCGACGGAAATGGCGAAGAGGATGTTGATGAGGCCCAGGCCGAAGAAGGCGATGTGGCCCAGGCGCACCATGCGGCGCGGAAAGGCGTCGTAGCCGCCGAGCCAGTCGGCGCGGTGGAAGCGCAGGCCGATGAGCGCGCCCGAGGCGGCGCCGAGCAGGAAGCCGAACCAGCCGGCGAGCAGATTAAGGGTGGAAGGCATCGGCGGCTTCCTGCAGGCGGTGCAGCTGGTCGCTGAGCACCGTCCGTTCGGCGCGTTTGAAGCTGTTGTCGAGGCGGGTAAGAGCGGCCTCGTAGGCCGGTGCGACACGGTTGAACACGCGCCGACCCTGCGTAGTGATGATCACGACGTGCTGGCGGCGGTCGGCCGGGTTGTCGATCGACTCGATCCAGCCGGCGGTCTTGAGGCGGCGGATCAGGCCGGTGACATTCGAAGGATCGACGATCAGCCGCGTCGCCAGGGCGGAGGCGGCCAGGCCCTCGGGATGGAGATCGAGCAACTTGAGGACGTTGAACTGGGCGGCCGTGAGACCGGCCGATTGGAAGAGCACGGCGGCGGCTTTTTCCAGCGCGCGAGCGGTGAGCAAAACGTCCAACGCGATCGACATGGGGACGAGGTTGAGTCGGGGAAACTTGATAGGTCAAGTAAATAGTTGATATGTCAAGTAACGGATCGACGGAACGCCACGCCGGCGATTCGGGCCGTCGGGATAGCTCGCCCGGGGGCGGAGGCCCCCGGCGGACCTCTTCGGAGGGGAGCGGCAATTTAAGCATTGCCCAAGGCTGCGGGAACGGGCCTATCGAGCGGCGCCAGCCCTTAGCCTTTCGGCCCCATGCCGATGTCGTGACCGACCATGTCCTCGCCTGCCGTCGCCCCGTCCGCTTCCTCCGCCCATTGGAAGGGCACCTTCGTCGGCTTGCTGGTTCTGGTGGCAACGATCCTCTGCTCGGCGGTGTTGCATCATCGGGCGATGGCGGCGCTCAAGCACGAGGTGCAGGACAAGCTCCTGCGCACGGCGCTTGCGATTGCCGGTGAAATCGACGGCGATCTGCACCGGACCTTCCGGGACCGGACGCAGGAAAACACGGCCGCCTACGCGCAGGCGCTGGCGCCGCTGCGGCGGGCCTTGCACTGGCGGGATCGCACCGGAAAACGGCGCAACGACTACAGTTTCATCTACACCTGCGTGATGGTGGACGACGAGGTGTTCTTCGTGCTCGATCCGACGGAGTCGGCCATCGATCCGGAGACGGGCCTCGATCAAAAGTCGCACATCATGCAACCCTATCCCGGGGCGTCGGAGAAGATGATCGCCACGTTGCGGACCGGTTTGGCGCATGCCGATGAACTGCCCTACACCGACCAGTGGGGAACTTTTGTAAGCGGCTACGCGCCGTTTTTCGACGCGCAGGGCCGGCTCGCCGGTGCGGTGGGGGTCGACTGGTATGCCGACACCTATGCGGAGCGATTGGCGGGGATCCGGCGGGCGTGGTATCTGCAGATTGTCTTGTGTCTGGCGAGCGGCTTTCTCTCCGGCCTGGGCACGGGCATCGCGATGGTGCGGCGCGAGCGGGCGGAGGCGGCCCGGCGGCATGCGATCGAGGAGGCGGAGCGCACGCGGCGCCGTTGGCGGATCATGGTCGAGACGCTGCCCAAGCCCGCGGCGCATCTCGAGGACGGCGAATTGTGGATCAACGACGAACTGGTGGCGCTGCTCGGGCATCCGCGCGAGGAGGTGGCGACGGTGGAGGCGTGGTTTGCCGCCGTATATGGCGACGAGGCGCCGGCGGCGCGGGCGGCTTACGAGGCGGATCGGACGGCGGGCTTTGCGCAAAGCCGCGAAGTGCGGGCGCGCCATGCCGACGGGAGCGAGCGTTGGCTGGAGTTCACGGCGCACGTCTATGCGCCGGGTGAAGTGTGGATCGTCGAGGACATCACCGAGCGTCGTTCCTATCAGGCGCACCTCATCGCGGCACGCGAAGCGGCAGAATCGGCGGCGCAGGCCAAGAGTGCGTTTCTGGCGACGGTGAGTCACGAGATCCGTACGCCGATGAACGGTGTGATCGGCATGACGCACCTGTTGCGCGAGTCGCCGCTGGATGTGCGGCAGGAGGAGATGGTCGAGACGATCCGGGCGTCGGGCGAAACGCTGGTCGTGTTGATCAACGACATCCTCGACTACTCGAAGATCGAGTCGGGCGGCATGCGCCTGGAGTCGGCGCCCTTTGCGCTGCGCGAGACGGTGGAGGACTGCGTGCAGCTTTTTGCCGGCCGGGCGGTGGAGAAGGGCCTGCATCTGGTGGCGGACATCGCGCCGGATTGCCCGGCGGCGATTCTGGGCGATGCCAACCGTTTCCGGCAGATCGTTTCCAATCTGGTGGGCAACGCCGTGAAGTTCACGCCGAAGGGCGACGTCGTGGTGCGGGTAACGGTCGACGGCCGAGTGGATCCCGGGCCGGTGCGCGACGAGGGCGGAGCCGGCAACGCCAACCCGCGCGCGGCGATCCGTATCGACGTGATCGATACGGGTATCGGCGTGCCGGCGGACAAGCGCGACCGGTTGTTCCAGCGCTTCAGTCAGGTGGATTCCTCGCTGGCGCGGCGCCATGGCGGCACGGGGCTGGGCCTGGCGATCGCGCGCAGCCTGGCGGAGCTGATGGGCGGGACGCTGGAGCTGGCCGAGTCGTCGGCGGCCGGATCGACCTTCCGTTTCCGCTTCGAGGCGGAGGTGCTGGCGGATCTCGAGCCGGAGGAATCGGGCGCCCCGCGGGTGAACCTGCGGGGCTTGAACGTATTGGTCGTGCAGCCGCATGAAGTGACGGCGCGGGTCATTCGCGTGGCGCTGGAGCGCTGGGGGGCGGTCTGCACGGTGGTCGAGGATGCGCCGCAGGCCCTGCGGCACCTGCGCGAGGCGGGGCCGTTTGCCGTAATGATTGCGGACCTGCAGCTGCCGGGAGTGGATGGGCTCGCCCTATGTCGCCGGGCGGAGGATTTGCCGGCGGAGCTGCGGCCGCGGTCGATTCTGCTTTCGCCGCTGTTGCGCGACGAGATTGAAGCCGATGCGCGGGCGGCCGGGGTACGGCGGCTGTTGTTGAAGCCGATCCGGCCCTCGCGGCTGCGTTCGGCGGTGGAAGGGGTGTTGAACGAAGGCGGGCCGGTGTCCGAGGCGGCGCGGTCGGCGGAGGCGGCGGCTCCCGTGCTGGGTTTTCGGATACTGGTGGCGGAGGACAACCTGGTGAATCAGCTCGTCATTCGGCGGCTGCTGGAGCGGCTGGGGGCGGATCCGATGATCGTGGCCGACGGCGAGGAGGCGGTGCGGGCGGTGGCGGCGCGCGACTTCGACGTGATTTTCATGGACGTGCAGATGCCGGGCCTGAGCGGTTACGAGGCGTCGCGGCGCATCCGGGAGCTGACGTCGGGCGGCGAGCGTCGCCGTCCCTGGATCATCGCGCTGACGGCGAATGCCCTGGCGGATGAGCGGGCCACGGCGCTGCGGCAGGGGATGGATGACTACCTGGTGAAGCCGATCCGGCCGGCGGATCTGGAGGCGGCTTTGCGCGCAGTACCCCTGGCGGAAGGGGAGGGGCCGGCGCCATAGCGCCCTCTTTCTCTTTAGTCTTTATCTTTATCTTTCTCTTTCTCCCCGAGGGCCGGAAGCCGGCCCAATTCCGCTCGGGCGGGGGGAAGATAAAGATAAAGAATAAAGAGAAGGACAGAGGGCCGGCTGAAGACCGGCTCTACGGGAGCTGGGCCAGCCGGGTGGTGAGGGCGGCGAAGGCGTCGTCGGGGAGGATGGGGCCGAGGTGTTGGACCGTGGCGGCGCCGACGTGGCTGGCGATGCGGCCGGCCTCGGGCAGGGATTTGCCGCGAAGGTGGGCGCTGAGGAAGCCGGCGGCCCAGCTGTCGCCGGCGCCGTTGGTGTCGACGACCTGCTCCACCAGCACGGGGTCGATGCGGTGAAGTTCGTCGCCGCGGGCGATCCAGGCGCCGTCCTTGCCCACCTTGACGGCGGCGATCACACCGCAGCCGGCGAGGCGACGGGCGAGTTGGTCGTACGGGGTCGTGGCGTCCTCGAAAAGGGCGCGGATCTCGTCCTCGTTGGCGAAAACGATGTCGATGCCGGCGGCGAGCTGGCGGAAGATCCAGGGGCGGGTGGCGTTGATGACCTCGAAGGAGGCGAGGTCCATCGAGACGGTGCAGCCGGCGGTGCGGGCGGCGCCGAGCACGGCGTCGATGAGGGCTTCGTTGAAGACCAGGTAACCTTCGATGTGGGCGTGGCGGCAGCCGGCGAAATCGGCCGGACTGATCTCGTTGGGCGAGAGGGTCATGGCGGCACCGAGATCGGTGCGCATGGTGCGCTGGGCGTCGGGCGTGGTGAGAATGAGCGAGCGGGCGTTGGGCACGCTGCCGGTCTTGAAGCGCGAAGTGTCGATGCCGAGCGAGGCAAAGCGGGTCCGGTAGGCGGCGGCGACGGAGCAGTTGCCGAGCTTGCCGAGGAAGGTGGCACGCAGGCCGAGGCGGGCGGCGTTGAGGGTGGCGTTGGCGGCGGAGCCTCCGGTGGATGTGGCGGGGGCCGTGGGCAGGTGGGCGAGGATGCCGCTAATCTCGGTGTCGTTGACGAGCACCATGCCTCCCTTTTCGCCGGCGACATGGGCGGCGAGAAAGGCGTCGGGCACCGGGGCGAGCAGGTCCATGATGGGGGACCCGACGCCGATGAGATCAAAGGCGGGAGCAGGGGAGGCGGACTCGGACATGAAGCGGAGCGGAGGCGTCAGGCGTTGCCGGTGACCTGGATGTTGGTGGCGAGGAGCGGCTCGTCATCAATCTCGATGAGCAGGTCGTATTGGCCGGTGGCGGGAAAGGTGAGGTTGCGCACTTCGTTGATGAGGTTGATGCGCTGCAGGGGGCTCTTGGCTTCGAAGGGGCGTTCGATGAGGGGCTGCATCTGGGTGGGGTCCATGCCCATGGAGATGCGCACCACGTGCTGGCCCGGTTGCATGTCGCTGACGGTGAGGAACCACACCATGTAGGGATGAACGAAGGGGAACTGGCGGCCGCAGATGTTGGAGAAGACGCCGAGAATGGTGTGCTTGCCGGTGGCGGGGTCGATGTGGACGCCGTCGCAGGTGAGCCAGACGAGGACTTGTGGTTTGGAGTGCACGGGCAGGCAGTGGGCGGCGGGGGGCGAATTGTGGCAAGCGGGGAATTGCTTGGCGCCGGGGGAATTGGCGATTTGGTGGTGGTAACGTGACCGAGCATCTGGAAGCCGCCCTGCAGAATCTTCACGCCTACCCGCGCTGGTTGGTGGCCAGCTGCGTTGTGATCGTGGCGCTGGCGGCGCTGTGGGTGCTGGGCAAGCTGCTCAAGTGGACCCTCTATGTGGTCGTGGCGCTGGCGGCGTTGGCGGTGATCGCGGGCGGGGTGTGGTGGTTTTTGGGCCAGGGCTGATTCGGGCGCGACGGGAGCTTTTTCTTGTCAGTGTTCGGGGGCGCCCCTTAACCGATTTGAATGAAATACATTTTCGTGACGGGTGGGGTGGTTTCGTCCTTGGGCAAGGGCCTTACCGCAGCGGCTCTCGGAGCGTTGCTGGAGGTTCGCGGCCTGCGCGTCCGCATCCAGAAGTTCGACCCCTACCTCAACGTCGATCCCGGCACGATGAGCCCCTATCAGCACGGCGAGGTGTATGTACTGGAGGACGGTGCCGAAACCGACCTCGACCTGGGCCACTACGAGCGTTTCACCAGCGGAAAGCTCTCGCGGCTCAACAGCCTCTCCTCGGGCCAGGTTTACGAGAGTGTGATCCAGAACGAGCGCCGCGGCATGTATCTGGGCAAGACCGTGCAGGTAATCCCGCACGTGACCAACGAGATCAAGGAACGCATTTACCAGGGCGGAAAGGATGTCGACGTGCTGATCACCGAGATCGGCGGCACGACCGGCGACATCGAGGGCCTGCCCTTCCTCGAGGCCATGCGCCAGTTCGCCCTCGAGGTGGGACCGCGCGATTGCATTTTCATCCATGTGACGCTGGTGCCCTACCTCGGCGCGGCCGGCGAACTGAAGACCAAGCCCACGCAGCAGTCGGTCGCAAAGCTGCGCGAGATCGGCATCCAGCCGCACATCGTGGTCTGCCGTTGCGAACACGCGATGGACCAGGGCATGCGCGACAAGATCTCGATGTTCTGCAACGTGCCGGTGCGCGCGGTGGTCGAATGCCGCGACGTGGCCTCGATTTACGAGTTGCCGCACGCCCTGCAGCGCGAAGGCATGGACGAGCTCGTGGTCGAACTCTTCGGCATGAAACGTCCGATGCCCGCGAAGAACCCGTGGGACGACATCGTGAAGCGCATCAATAATCCGCGCCACGAGGTCACGATCGGCGTGGTCGGCAAATACATCGAGCTGCAGGACGCCTACAAGTCGGTCTATGAATCGGTCACGCACGCCGGCATCGCCAATCACTGCCGCATCAATGTGCGTCGCATCGACGCCGAGGATCTCGAGGCGCGCAACGGACTCGACCTGTTGAAGGATCTCGACGGCATCCTGGTGCCGGGCGGCTTCGGTGACCGCGGCACGGAGGGCAAGATCGCCGCGGCCCGCTTTGCCCGCGAAAACGGCGTGCCTTACTACGGCCTGTGTCTCGGCCTGCAGATTGCGGTGATCGAGTTCTGCCGCAACGTTCTCAAGCTGAAGGGCGCCAATTCCCTGGAGTTCGACGCCGACGCGAAAGAGCCGGTGATCACGATGATGGAGGAGCAGAAGAAGATCGTGGACAAGGGCGCCACCATGCGTCTCGGCAGCTACGAATGCGAACTGCAGCCCGGCACGCTCGCGCGTCGCGCCTACGGGACGGACCGCGTGCGGGAGCGCCATCGGCACCGCTACGAAGTCAACAACGCCTACGTCGAAGACATGAAGAAGGCCGGCCTCGTGATCAGTGGCGTGAACCCGCGCCGCAACCTGGTGGAAATCGTCGAAGTGAAGAACCACCCGTGGTTCCTCGCGGTGCAGTTTCACCCGGAGTTTCAGTCCAAGCCGGGCGAGGCGCATCCGCTGTTTGCCGCCTTCATCAAGGCGGCGATGAAGCGCAAGGCCGGTGCGCCGGCGTCGAAGCCGGGCCGGAAAGTCACCCGCAAGGCGGCGCCGAAAACCAAAACCAAGCGGGCCAAAAAAGGCGTGTAGCGTCGTATGATTTTCGATCCCTCCCGCCTCCTCCTCCTGGCCGGTCCCTGCTCACTGGAAAACGCCGACGTCTGCCGCGCTGTCGCCACGCGGCTGGTGACGCTGCGCGAGGCGCACCCGGAGCTGAACATCGTCTTCAAAGGATCCTTCGACAAAGCCAACCGCACGTCGATCGCCGGCGACCGCGGCACGGGCCTCGCGGCCGGCCTCGAACTGCTCGCGATGGTGAAGCGTGCGTTCGGCCTGCCGGTGGTGACCGACATTCACACCGCCGACCAATGCGCGCCGGTCGCGGAGGTGGTCGACGTGCTCCAGATCCCGGCCTTCCTGTGCCGCCAGACCGACCTGTTGCTGGCGGCCGCGGCAACCGGACGCACCGTCAATGTCAAGAAGGGCCAGTTCCTGGCGCCGACCGACATGCAGCACGTGGTCGGCAAGCTGCGGGAAGGCGGCGCGGCCGAGATCTGGCAAACCGATCGCGGCACGACCTTCGGTTACCAGAACCTCGTGGTCGACATGCGCAGCTTTCCCATCATGGCGCAAAACGGCTTGCCGACGATTCTCGATGCCACGCACAGCGTGCAATTGCCGGGGGCGGGCGGCGGCAAGAGCAGCGGGCAGCGCGAGTTCGTGGAGCCGCTGGCCAAGGCGGCGCTGGCGGCGGGCGCGGACGGGTTGTTTTTGGAAACGCATCCCGATCCGGCCAACGCCATCAGTGACGGACCCAACATGGTGCCGCTGGACGAACTCGACGGTTTGATCGAACGCTGCCTGCGCGTGTGGCGGGCGGTGCGGTAAGGGCGCGTCGTTTGGCGGAAGCCTCGCGGTGTGGAACTCCGATCGGGCCATCGGGCGGGAGCCCGTTTCGACGGCCGCAGAATTGCGTGACGGCGGCGGCGGGCGCATGAGTTCGCCCCATGCAGGGCTCTGCCGCAGGAACGTCGCCGGGCGCCGGATCGGATTCCGCCGTGCGCCGGCGACGACTGCGCCGGGCGCTGGCCTTTGCGGCGCCGCATCGGGGGGCGGTGCTGCTGATTTCGGTCGCGACGCTGTTCGTGGCGGCGCTGGGAGCGGCCGAGCCGCTGGTGTTGAAATACGTGTTCGACGGACTGGCGGGGTGGCGCGAAGTCGAGCCGTTGCTGGCGCCGGTGTTGTTGCTCGTGGCGCTGGGGGTGCTGAGGGAGGCGGCCAGCGGCGTGTCGAACTGGCTGACCTGGCGAACGCGGCTGGGCATTCATTACACCCTGTTGGAAAACACCGTGGAGCGCCTGCACCGGATGCCGCTGCGCATGCAGCGCAGTGAGGGCGTGGGCGCGACCATCACGCGGCTCGATCGCAGCATCCAGGGCTTCATCGGCGCGGTGACCCAGATCCTGTTCAACGTGCTGCCGTCGATCGTGTATCTGGTGTTGTCCGCGGCGGTGATGCTGCGGCTCGACTGGCGGCTGGCGCTGGTGGTATTTGCCTTCACGCCCTTGCCGGCCCTGTTGGCGGCCTTCGCCGCGCCCGAGCAGACCCGGCGCGAGCGGCAGCTGCTGGAGCAATGGGCCCGGATCTATTCGCGCTTCAACGAAGTGCTCAGCGGCATCGTCACGGTGCGCAGCTTCGCGATGGAGGACGCGGAGAAGCGTCGTTTCCTCGGCAGTGTGGGCACGGCCAACCGCGTGGTGCAGCGCGGGGTCGCGCGCGACACCGGACTGGGGGCGGCGAGCAACCTGATCGTGGCGCTGGCGCGTTTTGCAGCGATCGCGGTGGGCGGGGTGTTCGTGGTGCAGGGCGCGGTCACGATCGGCACGCTCGTCGCCTTCCTCGGCTACGTGGGCGGGCTGTTCGGCCCGGTGCAGGGCCTGACCGGCATCTACTCGACCCTGCAACGGGCGTCGGTGTCGCTCGACGAGATCTTTGCCATCCTCGACGTGCAGGAGCACCTCGGCGACGCGCCCGACGCGCGGGAGTTGGAGCAGGTGGCCGGCGACGTGCGTTTTGAACACCTGTCCTTCCGCTATGAACAGGCGGAGCGGCCGCTGCTGCATGACATCGACCTGGAGGTGCGGGCCGGCGAAACGGTGGCGATCGTGGGCCCCAGCGGGTCGGGCAAGACCACGCTCATGGCGCTGCTCATGCGCTTTTATGATCCGGTCGACGGTCGCATCCTGCTCGACGGCGTCGACCTGCGCAGCCTGCGGCAGAGTTCGCTGCGGCGGAGCATCGGCGTGGTGCTGCAGGATCCCCTGCTGTTCAACGACAGCATTCGCGACAACATCAGCTACGGGCGTCCGGAGGCCACCGCGGCCGAGGTCGAGCAGGCGGCGCGCGCGGCCAATGCACATGATTTCATCGCACGTTTGCCGGACGGTTATGACACGGTGGTCGGCGAGCGCGGCAGCCGGCTGTCGCTGGGCGAGCGGCAGCGGGTGACGATCGCCCGGGCGCTGGTGAAGGATCCGAAGATCATCGTGCTCGACGAGGCGACCTCGTCGCTCGACGCCGAGTCGGAAGGCCTGGTGCAGGACGCGCTGGAATCGTTGATGCGCGGCCGCACCACCTTCGTGATCGCTCACCGCCTGTCGACGGTGGTGCATGCGGACCGGATCGTCGTGCTGAAGGACGGCCGCATCGACGAGTTGGGCGGTCACCAGGACCTTTTGCGACGCAACGGCTATTACGCCTCGCTCGTGCGCCGCCAGACCCGCGGACTGATCCCCAACGACGCCCCGGCGGTGGCCTGAGGAGGCCGTGGGAGGGGCATTGACCCGCCGCCGCGGTCTGCTCAGCGTGCTGGCCTTCATCATGGCCGATTCCCTCGAGCAACTCTTCGTGATTGATGTGCCGGTTCCGTCGATGGGCGCGACCGTCAACGAACTCACCGTCATCGATGTGACGGTGAAACCGGGCGACCGCTTTGCCAAGGGCGACAAGATCGCCGAGCTGGAGAGCGACAAGTCGGTCTTTGAATACGAGGCCCCCTGCGACGGAACCCTGGTGGCGCTGCAGGTGCGGCCGGGCGACATCGTGCCCTCCGGCGCGGCGTTCCTGCGCATCGAGACGGCGGATGCTTCGCTGCGGCATTTGGAGGCGAAGGACGCGGGGGGGGCGGCGGCGGGAGTCGCGAAGGCCGAGGCGCGGCCGGCGGTGCCAGCCCCGGTCACCGCGGCCAAGCCGGCGGCTGAAGCCGCCGCTACGGGCGGGGGCGGCGGGCCCCAGTGGACGCCGCGGGCGGTGAAGCTGGTCAAGGAGGCCGGGCTCGATCCGGCGACGATCACCGATATCGGCGCCACGGGTCCGGGCGGACGGGTGTCGGGCGACGACGTCGCCGCCTACCTGGCCCGCCGTGACGTCGCAGTGGCGCCGACCGCCGAATCCAAATTCGAGACTCCCCAATCGAAAATCGACGAGACGGTCTGCATCGCCGGCGTGGGTTTCGCGGTGCCCAACAACGTGCGTTCGACCAAGGACGTACTGAAGGAATTTCCCGGCCGTACCGAGGAGGAGATGATCAAGCTCACCGGTATTCGCGAACGTCGTTATGCCGACGAAGGACAGTCGGCCACCGATCTGGCGACGATCGCGGTGCAGCATGCGGTCGCGCAGTCGGGCATCGATATTTCCACGGTCGACGGCGTCATCATGGCGACGATCATTCCCGACCAGCCGGTGCCGGCGATGGCGAGTGCGCTGGCCCGGCGGCTGGGCATTCCGCGGGCATTGGCCTTTGACCTGAACGCCGCCTGCTCGGGCTGGCTCTACGGGCTGGAGGTCGGCCGGTCGCTCATCCGGGGCGGCACGGCGAAGACCTTGATCGTGGTGACGGCGGAGCTCCTGTCGCGCATCACCAATCCCAAGGATCACGAAACCGCCTTCCTCTTCGGCGACGGTGCGGGGGCGGCGGTGCTCACGGCGGCGGAAGGGGGGCATCGCCTGCATCGCATGGCGCTGTCGGGCGACGCCACCTACTACGCGGCCATCCAGCGGCCCGGAGGCGGCGCGAACAAGCCCTGGCCCAAGCCGGAGGACATCGATATCAAGGATTTTTATCTCCAGATGGACGGGGGCACGGTGTTCAAGAACGCGGTCATCGCCTTCGCCAACGAGATCGAGTCGACGCTGCAGCGCCACAATCTGAAGCCCGAGGACATTGCCTGGATCGTGCCGCACCAGGCCAACGAACGCATCCTGCGGGCGGTTTCCAAACGCGTGGGCATCCCCTTCGATCGCTTCGTGGTGACGATCTCCAAATACGGCAACACTTCCGGCGCGAGCGTTTCGATGGCGTTGGGCTGGGGCGCCGAGGAGGAAATTTTCCAGCCGGGCGACCGCATCATCTTCTGCAGTGTCGGCGCCGGCCTGACCTACGCCGGCGGTCTGCTGGTGTGGTGAGGGGCGGGAGCACAAAGACGGGGCGTGTCCCGCGGCCGCGGCGGACTTTGTAGCACAGACATTCCTGTCTGTGGCGTTGCCTCACTGCGCGGCTCCACTGGGCACAGGCAGGAATGCCTGTGGTACCTCAGGCAAGCCACGCCTCTACGCGTGCCGGTCGGCCTTTCCCTGCAGCGCCCGGTGGATGGCCTCGGCGAGGGTCTGGAGGGTGAAGGGTTTGCTGACGAAGGCTTTGAAGCCTTCGGCGTGGGCGCGGCCGGCATCCATCTGACCTCCGAAGCCCACGATCATGATCATGGGCAGGTCGGGGTGGTGGGCCCAGACGGCGTTGGCGAGGTCGGCGCCGGTGAGGCCGGGCATGAAGTAGTCGGTCACCACGATGCTGAACTCACCGGGGTGGTGGATGAGCCGGTCGCGGGCCGCGCGGGAGTCGTTCATCGATTCGACCTGGTAGCCGAGCCGGCCGATGAGGGAGCAGGCGACCTTGGCGACGGCGGGTTCGTCGTCCACCACCAGGATGCGTTCGCCGGAGCCGGTCGGCACGCCGGCCAGAGCCGGCGCCTGGGCACCCGGGGTGGGCGTGGCGCTGGCGCAGGGCAGGTAAATGGAAAAGGTCGTGCCCCGGCCGGGAGTACTCTCGGCGAAGATGCCGCCGTCGTGGCTGGCCACGATACCATGCACGACGGCCAGGCCGAGGCCGGTGCCATGGCCGGCGGGCTTGGTCGAAAAGAAGGGTTCGAAGATGCGTTGCAGCGTTTCCTCATCCATGCCGCTGCCACTGTCGCTTACTTCGAGCAGCAGGTAGTCGCCCGGGGTGAGCGGAGGCCGGCGGCGCGCCTGCTCGGCATCGAGGGGCGCATCGGTGAGGCGCAGCGTGATTTCGCCAGGTTTTGCGCCGATGGCGTCCCGGGCGTTGTTGCAGAGGTTGAGGATGATCTGGTGCAGCTGGCCGAGATTGGCGAGGGCGAGGCGCTGGGTGTGCAGTTCAGTGGCGACGACGATGTGCGGCGGGACGGTGTTGTTGAACTGACTGACGGCGTCGCGGATGACCGTGCGCAGGTCGAGAGGTTCGCGTTTGGTGCGCTCGTTGCGGCTGAACAGGAGGATCTGGCCCACGAGGTCCTTGGCGCGGGCGGAAGCCTTGCGGATGTCGCCGATGCCCTCGAGCCAGCGGTGGGAGAGGCTGGAGTCGCGGGCATCGATCTCGAGGAGTTCGCTGGTGGCCGAGATGACGGCGAGGAAGTTGTTGAAGTCGTGGGCGATGCCGCCGGCGAGGTTGCCGATGGCTTCCATTTTCTGGGCCTGGCGCAGGCGGTTTTCCATCCGCAGGCGGGCGGATTCCGCCTGGCGACGGATGGAAATATCGCGCACGACGCCGATCCGCCGGTTCTCGCCGAACTCGCCGACCTCGACGCGTTCGCTGCGGGCGAAGAGATGGCGGTGTTCGCCGGACTCGGTTTCCAGCGTGAACTCGACTTCGCGCGGCTGTGGGTCGGCAGCGTCGGGGGCGAAGACGGCGGCGACGGCGGCGCGGTGAGCGATCGGGATCTGGCGGGCGAAGTGGTCCCATTTGAGCGCCTTCACCTCCTTGGGCAGGCCGAGCAGGTCGAGGGCCTCGCGGGTCCACCAACTCGTGCCGCGATCGAAATCGAAGCCGAAGCTGCCCATGGCGGCGACGTGGAAGGCGATGCTGAGTTGGTTGGCGGCGCGGCGACGTTCGGCGATCTCGCCTTCGAGCTGGCGAATGGTTTCGACCAGCCGGTCGTTGAGTTGGCGGATCTCGCTTTCGCTGGCGGCCAGCGCGGCGTTGGTGGCCGAGAGTTCGTCGACCTTGGCCTCGAGTTTGACCGACATGCGGCGGCTGTGGCCTTCGAAGAAGTTCTCGCGCGAGGCGGGGCGGCGGACCGGTCGCGGGGGCTTGGCGCGTACCTCGGCGACCACCTGTTCGAGGCGTTGGACGATCTTCTCCGGGTCGAAGGGCTTGATCAGGTAGCAGTCGGCGCCGACCTCGTGGGCGAAGAGTTCGTCGCTGGTGTCGGTGAAGGTGGCCGTGTAGATGACGAAGGGCAGGTGACAGCGCTGGGGATCGCTGCGCAGGGTATGGCACAGCTCGAAGCCGTCCATCTGCGGCATGAGGGCGTCGGAAACGATCAGGTCGGGGAGACCCTTGATCCGCATGGCGTCGAGTGCCTCGCGGCCATTGGCGGCCTTCCAGACGGTGTGTCCGGCGTCCAACAGCATCTGCTCGAGGAGGTAGATGCTGTTGCGGTTGTCTTCGACGATGAGGATGGTGAGGCTCATGCGGGAAGCAGTTGGCGGACGCGGTTGATGAAGTCGTCGGGGTCGAAGGGCTTTTCCAGGTAGTCCTGCACGCCCAGTTCGAGCGCCCGCTGGCGCTCGCCGGGCATGGCGTAGGAGGAGGCGACGAGGACGGGAATGTCGCGGGTGCGCGGGTCGCGGCGGAGGTGTTGGAGGGCCTCGTAGCCGTCCATCTCGGGCATCTCGATGTCGAGGACAATGATGTCCGGCCGGTCGCGGCGGGCGGCGTCGAGACCCAGCGCGCCGTTGGCGGCGTGACTGACCGTGAAGCCCGCTTTGCGCAGCAGAAAGGTGGCCAGGTGCTGGTTGGAGTCGTTGTCTTCGATGAGGAGGGCGGTGGGCATGGCCGGGCTGGAGCGGGGCGGAAGGTTGCCGAAAGGGGTTTGCGGCGGATTCAGGTTGTGGCGCCCGGGGAGGCCGGTGGCAAGGTGACGGTGAAGCAGGAGCCGCGGCCGAATTCGCTTTCAACGGTGATGTGGCCCCCGAGCTTGGCGGTCAGTTTGCGCACGAGATTGAGGCCGAGTCCGACGCCTTCGTAAACACGGCGGGCGGAGCCGTCGACCTGGCGAAAGGCTTCGAAGAGCTGGGGCAGGTGCTCGGTCTTGATGCCGATGCCGTTGTCGCGCACGGTGAGGGTGACGCCGCCGTCGGTGTGGGGGCGGGCGGAAACGATGACGCGCCCGCCGGGGCCGGGAGTGAACTTGACGGCATTGCCCGCGAGGTTGACGAGAATCTGCTGCAGGCGGCGGCGGTCGCTGACCAGGACCGGCAGATCCGGCGCGCACTCGGTGACATAAGTGAGTCGGGCGGGGTCGACGCGCGGGGCGAGTTCCTTCTCCACGACCGCGAGCAGGGCGGGAAGATCAATGGGCTCCCGCAGAATCTCCAGGCGACCGGAGTCGATGCGCGACACGTCGAGCAGGTCGTTGATGAGTTCCAGGAGGTGTTTGGCGGATTTGTTGACGAGACCGATCTGCAGCGCCTGTTCGGGACTGAGGGGGCCGACCATGCCGCGTTCGAGGATGGAGGAGAAACCGATGATGGTGTTGAGGGGCGTGCGCAGCTCATGGCTCATGGTGGCGAGGAATTCGGTCTTGAGGCGGTCGAGTTCGGTGAGCTTGGCGTTGGCGGCCTCGAGTTCGGCGGTGCGGGCGGCGACGCGCAGCTCGAGGGTCTCGTTGAGGTCGCGCAGTTCCTTTTCGGCCAACTTGCGCTCGGTGATGTCGGAGATGAAGCCGACGATCTCGTCGATGTGGGTGTGGGGATTGCGGATGATCTCGCCCTGTTCCCAGACCCAGAGGATGCGGCCGTCGCGATGTTTGATGCGATATTCGAGGGAGTAGCGACGCTGACCCTGCCGCCGGTGCAGGGCCTGTTCCACAGTGGTGCGGGTATGCTCGCGATGGGCAGGGAGAATAAAATCTTCGAATACCACCCGTTGTTGCACGAAGTCTTCCGGTGGGTGGCCGGTGAGATCGTGCGCTCCGCGGCTGGCCCAGAGCATCGTCCACTTCTCGTCGATGAGGCAGCGGAAGGAGAGGCCGGGAAGCTGGTCGACGAGGGTCTCGAGCAGCTGGCGGTTCTCGCGGAGGGCTTTTTCGGTGGCGATGCGTTCGGTGACATCCGGCTGCGAGATGACAATGCCATCGTGTTCGCCAAGCCGGGCGCGCGCGGCACTGAGCAGGATGGTGCGGGGGTTGCCCGCGTGGTCGCGCATCTGGATGAGTTCCGCGGGGAAGCTGCCCTGGGTTTCGAGGGTGCGGAGGAAACGACGTCGCTCCGCGGGATCCACCCAGAGGTCGAGTTCCAGGCCGTTGCGGCCGATGGCCTCTTCCCGGGAGTAGCCGAATCGTTCCAGCCAGGCTTGGTTGGCGTCGAGAATGCGGCCGTCGGGAAAGGAGGCAATCGTCTGCGGATTGGGGGACAGGTGGAAGACGCGTTGGAAGCGCTCTTCCGATTCGCGGAAGAGCCGTTCGGCGGTGAGGCGCTCGGTGACGTCGAGCACGAGCGAGGAAACGCCGATGGTGCGGCCGTCCGCGTCACTGATCGGGGTGTTGTACCACTCGCAGTCGATGATGCGACCATCCTTGGTCACGTTCTGATTGAAGTGCCGGGAACTGGCGGGCTCGGCCATGAGTGCTTTCCAGGCATCCATCACCGGTGCGCGGTCGGCGGGCGCGACGATGATGCTGCCGAGCCGGCCAATGGCTTCGGCGGCCTGCCAACCAAAGATGGTTTCGGCCGCGGCGTTCCAACTGCGGATGCGAAACTTCTCGTCGAAGTCGACGACTCCGAGCGGGGTGTTTTCGAGGTGTCGACTGATGCGGCGTTGGCTTTCACGCAGAGCCTCCTCGGCTCGTCGCTGCTCGGTGAGGTCGATCTTTACGCCGAGGGTGCCCACCACCTGGTGATCCTGCAGGATGGGGGCCTCGAGGATGTGAAAATAGCGGCGGCCGATCGGCGTGTGTTCGATGGTATCGGTGCCGATGATCTCCCCCGCGAGGGTACGGCGGTGGCGGGCGAGACGGTCGGCCAGCAGGGCGGGGTCGAGGTCGAGCCCGTCCACGCGTTTGCCGACGACGTCGCCGTGCAGTTCGCGGGCAAAACGGTTCTGGTAGGTGTAGACGCCGTCGCGGTCGGTGGTCCAGATGTCGAACGGCGTGTTGTCGAAGATGGCGGTGAGCGTAGCTTCGTGGCTGAGACGTTGGGCGATCTGGCGCTGCAGGGCCTCGTTGGCTTCGGCGAGCTGCTGCTGGCGGGTGAGAAGATTGCGCCCCTGCTCGCGGAGGGCGGCCCGCAGTTCCTGAATCTCGCGCGGAGCGGCTGAATCGCTGATTTGGATGCGGCCGGTGTGGGCAAACTCGTCGAGCGAGCGGGAGAGCGACTCGATCGGCCGGGACAGCACGGTCGCGATGCCCCAGGCGAGCAGGATGCTCAGGATGCTGCCGACCAGCGCGAGACCGATGTAGGTGCCGGTCGAGGTGATCCCGGCCGGCAGACCGGCGAGGCGGGGCAGGGCGCCGACGAGGGTCCAGCGCTCGAACGGAGGCGCGAGGCGTTGGCGTCGCACGATCCAGGTTTCGTCGCCGATTGCGGTCGTCGCCTGAGCCTGGTCCGGGCCGAGTGCCCGCAGCAGCGGATCCGCGGCAGCGAGGTGGGCCAGGGCGCTGATATTGGACAGGTTCGTCACGGCCGCCGGATCGTGGTGCCCGACCCACAGGGGCGGGTCGCGCTGGTGGTCGAACAGCGAGACGCGCAGGCCCGTTTCCTTCTCGAGCGTGCCGACGAAGCGGTGAAGGGCGGCGAGATCGTATTCAGCCCACCAATACCCGGGTGCTGTGGCGGTCCCGCCCGAGGTGGGAGCGGGGATGACGCAGGTGATGCCGATGGCGGGCAGGATGCCGCGCAGGTGATGCACGGTGCTCCAGTAGACGGCGGGGTCGTCGGTGCCGGGACCATCCGTCGGCAAGGCTACGCTTTCGAGCGGAGCGTCGGCCGGCAGGGTCTCGGAAGGGGTGGGGGAGCCGGGGGCAGCGGAGAGGTAGCGTTGCTGGCGCAGGGAGCCGTCGGGTTGGCGGACGGCCAGATGCAGCACGATTCGATCCGGTGCCGCGCGCCAGAGGTAGGCGAATTCGGCGGTCGTCGCGCTGCTGAAGCCGAGCCGCGTCAATTCGGGGCGCTGTTCGAAGACCGGGATCGCACGCTGGAGGAGGTCGCGCCAGGCGGCTTCATCGGGCGTGCGCGCTGCGGGGGTGAAGCGCGCGGTCGAGGCGATGCTCATCTCGGCGGCTCGCAGCAATTGCTCGAGGCGGAAGGCGGCGCGGTCGAGACGGTCGCGGAGGTTGACCTCCACCGTGATGGCGGTCGAGGCGGTGGTGGCGCGTTGAATGAGAAGACCCGTGGCGCTGGCGACGATGAGTGACCAGGCGCCGGTGCCGATGATGAGCCAGGTGCGAAACGAAAGTTCGGAGAGGCGGGCGGGCGGTTTCACGGGTTGAGGGCCGCGCTGCAGACCGCGAGGGCGTAAGTGGCGGCCGTGTCACAGCGCAGGACGAGTGAACCCAAGGAAACGGGTTGGACGCCGAGTTCCACCAGCCGATCGATTTCGGCGCGGGTGAAATCGCCTTCGGGCCCCACCCACCACAGCAGGCTGCGGGGTGGGGTGGCGGCGGCGCTGGTCCAGGCGGCCACCACGGCGTGCAGCGGCCGGGCGCCGGGATGAAGGCTGGCGACAAGACTCACCTCGTGGGCGGCGACCAGATCGGCGGCGACGGCGGCGGTAAAATCGAGGGGTTCATCGATGTGCGGCAGCCAGGGATTGCCGCATTGTTTGGCGGCTTCGAGGGCGGTGGCGGCCCATTTGTCCCGTTTTTTGCCCTGTCGCTTTTCGTCCCACTGTACCTGGGTGCGTTCGCTGTGCAGAGGCACGAGCCGGTGCGCGCCGATTTCGGTGGCGTGACGCACGATCGACTCCATCACGGCGCCCTTCGGCACCGCCTGGGCCAGGGTGATGCGGCAGGGCCGGTGGGCGGCGGTGCGATGCGATTCGATCCGCAGGACGGCGGCGCGGCGATCGGCGACCTGCAGCCGGGTGGTCCACTCGTGGCCCTGCCCATCGAAGGCCACGACCGGATCGCCGTTCCGGGCACGATTGACCGTTACGAGGTGATGGGACTCGGACGCGCTGAGCACGATGTCCGCCGCCGAATCGGCGGGGGGAGGGCAGTGGACGCGAAAGTCGGGCATTGCGGATGCGGAACGCGCCTCACGCTGCGCCACCGGGGGCGGGGCGTCCAGTTTTTGCTGCCTGTTCTCCTGCAAACAGTAAGGGCGCCAGGAATACCTGACGCCCTTGCCGACTTATCAAACTACAAACTATGAACTAGGCAAAAAGAACAAAGGACTTACAGGGGGAGAGACGAAGCATGGGCGGTTTCGTTCAAAAATTCCGCAGAAATTTGGCCGACGGCGTGCGCGCCAGTGGAGGGCCTGGTGGGTGGACGCGGGCCTCCGGACCGCGTCGTTCCATCTGCCATACCCTTCTGTAGGGGGCGCGCTCGCCGCGACCCACCGGCGTGCGGCGGCGTTGTCGTCCGCTCGAGTTCCGCAATGTCCACAACGACCGCCTGCGCATTGTTGCTCAGCGCGGCACTCCCGGATTTTTCC
>CBFGUO010000010.1:0-133816 GCA_965652375.1 uncultured Opitutus sp. | reverse complement strand
GGAGCCCAGAGCATGAGCGAGAAGGTCATGCCGAGCATCTGCAGCCAGTTGGGCAAGGCGGTGTTGAGGAGGTGGTGCGGGCCGGCCCAGATGTAGACGAAGACCAGCGACCAGAAGTGAATGACCGAGAGGCGATAGCTGTAGACCGGCCGACCCGCCGCCTTGGGCAGGTAGTAATACATGATGCCGAGGATCGGCGTCGTCAGGAAGAAGGCCACGGCGTTGTGGCCATACCACCACTGCACGAGACCGTCCTGCACGCCGGCGAAGACGCCGTAGCTGTGGGTCCAGCTGGTCGGCCAGGACAGGTGGTTGACGATGTAGAGCATCGCGACGGTGATGATGGTCGCGATGTAGAACCAGATGGCGACGTAGAGGCTGGGCTCGTTGCGCCGGGCCAGCGTCCAGAAGAAGTTGATCGCAAACACGACCCAGATGACCGCGACGGCAATGTTGATCGGCCAGATGAGCTCGGCGTATTCCTTGCCGCGGGTCAGGCCGAGGGGCAGCGTGACCGCCGCGCTCGCGATGATGGCCTGCCAGCCCCAAAAGTGCAGCGAAGAGAGAAAATCACTCGCCAGCCGCGCCTTCACCAGGCGCTGCGTCGAGTAGTAGATTCCGGCAAACATCATGTTGCCGACCAGCGCAAAAATCACCGCGTTGGTGTGCAGCGGCCGCAGGCGGCCGAACGTCAGGAAGGACGTGCTGAAGTTGAGCTGAAAGAAGTTCAGCTGGGACGCGATGAGAACGCCCACCAACATGCCGATCGCGCCCCAGAAGATGGACGCGATCATGAATTGGCGAACGACTTTGTCGTTGTATTCGATCGTTAGGTTGCGGGCTGGCATGGCAAAATATGCGGCGGTCTGAATAGGCGGAGGCGGCCGTGGAGGGGCTCAGGACTTCGCGCCGCGCTCGGACTGGCTGCGGCAATCGGCGCAGGCCGTACGCTTGCCGCTGCGGCAACCGCAGGGGACCGCTGAGGCGTGGTCGCGATGCGCCGTGACGGCGGGGCGCGGCGTCTCATCCGCCAATGGCAGCAGGGCATCACTCTCGGCCGAGCTGAAACGCTGCCGGCCATGCTCACGCAGGAAAAAAATGACGAAGGTGAAGACCAGGCAGAGGCTGATCGTAAGAGTAAGCGGAATGACGGACATGGCAGGTTGGTTGGGTAGAATGGGAGATGGCTGAACCGGATTCATCCGACCGGCGGCGAGGTTTGGACTCGAGATGCCGCCGGCACGGGAAACAGGTTCTGATGGAATCGACGGCATGCTACTGAAGCTGAATCGCGTTTACTCCGCGGGCCTTGCCCAGCGCTGCGCATTTATTGGTGGCTCCCCCGCTGCCGGTGCCGGCAAGAGGTGCGCAGTCGCCCTCTGAACCCCCGCTTCGCCGCCGCAACATATGCGGCATAACGCCGGTCAAATTGTGCCCACCCATGAGCAACACACGCGGAGAAGATTCGAAGAACTTCTGGCAAAACAAAGGCCATGCACGACGGCTTTCTGCGCGCGCTCCAGACGCAACGCCCCGACCTGCGTCAGCGGTGGGAAGCCTTGCTGCGCGCCGAGCGGGTGAATTCACCCATGGCCCAGCCCGACACCCTCGTGCACCTCATGGGCTGGACGCTCGACCGCCTGTTCGAAGAACTGCGCCAGCCCCACTTCCGTCGTCAGGTCGAAACCGGCATCGCCCGCGGAATCGGGGCGGGCTGCGTGTGCGGCAAGAACCCCCTGCTCGCCTATTTTTCCACGGCGGAGCAGGCGATCATCGAGACGCTGTTTCTCGACACCGACGATCTGGGCGGCATCAGCGCCTCGGAACGACGGGCCAGTCTCGACGACCTCAAGGCGGCGCTGCACGCCTTGGCGCGCCGGGAGATCGACTCGTTCTGCGCGGTCTGCCAAAGCCGGGTGCGGCACGAGCAGGAGCACGCGGCCGCGGGCAACGAGGTCGAGGACAGCGGCACGGGCACGCGCTGATTGTCTCTCGTACGGGAGCGCACGAGGCGTGCCCTACATCCTGTAGGGGTCGCGCTCGCCGCGACCCGCGAACGTCAATTCACGTCAGCCTCGACGACTGCCATGTACCGCACCACCCCACCGCTCGATCCACCGCAACCGGGCGCCGGCCAGCGGCGCCCCTACAGTGGATTCAACCCGCCCGGCGCACGCCGGGCGTGCTGCCTTCGATGCGCTCCCGGTAGGCCGTGGGCGCCTCGCCGGCGATTTTGCGAAACACGCGATTGAACTGCGAGAGCGACTGGAAGCCCGCCTCGAAGGCCGCCTCGCTGATGCGCTTGTGCGGGTTGAGCAACAGGTTCTTCACCTTCTCCACCCGCACGCGCGCGAGGTAGTCGGTAAAGGTCATGCCCGTCGCCTTCTTGAACATCTTGCAGAAGTAGAACGCGCTCATGTTGACGGCCTTGGCCACCTCCTCGAGCGACATCTCGTCGGAATGATGATCGGCGATGTATTGCCGGGCGCGCGTGATCGCGGGCGATTCGGACGTCTCCTCGCGCACGATCAACTGGTTGCTGAGCGTCGACAGGTGCTGGGCGAAGATGGCGAGCAGCCGCAGGATCGATTCGTACTGCCGCTTGGTCACCACGCGCGACTGGAACCACTTTTCCTCGAGCTGCTTCAGGTCGACGTCGGTCCCGTATTTGAGGACCTGCCGCGCCACGACGGAAAACTGTTTCCGCGTCGGCGTGTGCGTGAGCACCTGCCCGGTCTGCAGAAACGCCACCAGGTTCTCCCCCACCCGCACCGGCACCGCCGAGTCGCACAACCCGGCGAAACATTTGAGCGACTTCGGCTCCATGCAGGCCTCCTGCTCGAGCTTTTCCTGCAGCTGCAGGCAGGCCGCGCAGGTGTGGTTGGAGCGGGCCATCAGTGCACAGAAGGGATTCTCCTTGGGATCCTCGTGATGCGGCAGATCAAAGCCGGCGACCGCCCGCAAGGTGAGCGGCATGCCCGTCGTTTCGCGGAACGCATCCTGGTAGTCCTTGAAAATCTTGGACTCCTTCAACTGGCTGACGACCGCGCGACTGCGCTTCTGTGGAGATTCGGGCAAAGACATCGGAGATCAGCGCATGCTTTGCCAGTTCCCCCGCGCACGTTCAACAGGGAAACGAATACCAAGATTCGCTTAGTCGGCAGCTTGTAGAGCCTATCAGCTGCGCTCCTCGCCAAACGATGCGGTTTCCGTTGGGTCCGGGTCGGCGCCCAAAGCGGCGACAAGTACCGCCCGCCGAAGGGGTGGCGTCGACGAGCCCGAAAGCTGCCGGCGACCCTCGCGGTGAAGGCGGAGATTTGGATTTACACCGGGTAGGCGACGCCTACGGTGCGTGGCCTTCGTCCCTGCTTGCCCGGGTGGCGGAATTGGCAGACGCAGCAGACTCAAAATCTGCCGACCGCGAGGTCGTGTGGGTTCGACCCCCACCCCGGGCACCAGTTCGCCACAGGCGAGCCGGACGGTCAAACGTCGGGCCGCACGACGTGGTAGGGGCCATTGGCCAGGTCGGGGGCAAACCCCGGATACAGGGTCGGATCACCGGTGGCGGGCTCGATCTCGAAGTAGTAAGCCAGCGGATACGGGGAGTCGGTGTAGGCCGCCGGGATGGTGGCCCGAAACGCGCCGGCCGGCGACACCGCCATCGGCTGAGTCATATAACGCTCCGCCTGGTTGACGTGACGGTAGACCAGCCGCACGGCCTGCGGCCGGGGATCGGATTCGAAGCTGAGTTCGAGCGGCTGGCCGGGACGAAACCCCGCCGGGGGTTGGTGGCGCGCGACGACCGGGAGGCGGTGGGGCCGGGCCAGCGCCCGCCGGATCGCCACCGCCTCGCGGCCCGCGGGAGCCGGCACGTTTTCGTGGCCCCGGTAACGCGCCTCCAGGCGGGCGATGTCGGCATCGATGAGCGACAGCCGGTCGGACCAATGACCGCGCAGCAACCGGTATTCGCCGATCGTGATGTCGGCCTGATAGACGCCGCTCGCGCGCTCCGCCACCCCGGCCCACGCGGCCCGCGCCTCGCGGTAGAGGGCGATCGCTTCGCGCAGCGCCGCCTGGCTTTCGCTCTGTTCGTGGATCGCAAAGAGCACACCAGCCCGGAACTTGGCGGCAAAGAAGCGCCCCAGCCCGACCTGCATCGGCAGGTCCACGGCCAGGCGGCGAAAGTCGATCGCTGACTTGTCCTGAACCTGCGCCTCCGCTTCCGCCCATTGCCGGGTGGCCTGGCCGGCCAGATCCTCCAGCCATTGCGCAACCTCGATCGGACTGTAGCGCGGGTCGGGGGTGCCGGCGAGGAGGGCCGTCGCATGATCGCTGATGCGGCTGAAAAGCTGCGGGTCAAACGGGCTCACGTTGCCGAAGGTCTTCGGCGCCGGCGTATCGTTGTAATGCTGCGGCGCATCGGGGTCGACCAGCGACTGGTTGATGTAGAGTTCCGGCCAGTAGCCGTTGTTGCCGCCATTGGGCGCATGGGCGGTCGTGATGAGCGGCAGGATGCGGCTGGCGGTGCCGAGGGCGGCGACGGTCGCGGCGGCTCCCGCCGCGCCGAAGGTCGGTTCCCAGCAGCGCTGGAAAACCGCCGGATCCGTGTCGGGCCGGTAGAGCGAGCGTCCCCACACCGTGAGCGTGTAACGGTATTTTTCCCAATCCCAGCGCGGCGCGAGCGCGGGATCGGCATAGCCGCAACGGTCGCCGGCGAGACCGGAGCCGCGCCGCCCCTTGAAGGTGAGCGGCTCCATGAGTTCCATGCCGACGCTGCCGCAGAATCCCGCGGCGCGGCCATAGCCGGCTCCCGTGAGTGGATCGCCCCAAAGCAGCAGCCGCTGGGTGCCGGGCCAGATGCGATGCATCACGGCGTAGCGACGATCCTCCCGCATGAGGTCGCCGACCCCGTAGCGGGTGAAACTGCGAGAGCCGGCGCTCAGCGCCATGAGTTCGTGGCCCGGTTCGGCTCCGGGCTTCGGCCGCTCGTTGGGCCGGATGTCGGCCTGGTGATAGGGCAGCCCCAGGTGCTCGCCCCAATACTTGGGCGCCACGGTGACCGGCAGGCCGGTGGCGAGCGCGTTGTCGATCATGCGCTGGTCGATGCCCTTGGCATGCAGGTCGATCCCCAGCGGCCGGCCACAATCGGCCACGCCGGCAAACACTTCCCGCCAAAAATCGTAGGTGCCCTCGGCCACGCCGCTTTCGCCGTGCACGCGCAGTGTGACGCCCGTGATGGCCGGACAGGCTTCGAGCACGGTGCGGATGGCCGCCCGGCAATAGGGCGCATGGGTCTCCGGCGTGAGGCCGGCGACGGTGTAGTTGGGATTCGGACTGTTGAGCCAGATGTAGCCGTGCATCCAGATCCCGAGTTGAAACTCGAGGCCGCGCGCCACGGTCTGTTCGGCGATAAAGCGCAGCATCGCCAGGTTGCGCTCCCGCTCTTCCACCGGCAGTTCGGGCACGCGCACCGCCTCGAAGCCCGGCACCTCCACCAGGAAGGGATAGGCAAACAGGAAGTAGCCGTCGGTCACGTTCTGCAGGAAGTCGTAGCCGATGCCCAGGCTCAGGTTGAAACGGTTGAACCGCTGACTCGCGAGATGGTCCAGATAGGCCGGCCACATGGCCCGGTCGTTGAACCACGGCTTGTCCTCCACTTCGCTGACGAAGCAGCGCATGACGCTGCGGACCGGGTTGGCGGGCGCTTCGTGCAGCGGCTCCGCCACCGCCACAGCTGCTCCCGGTTCGGCGGCCGCCGCCACCCGATCCGCCAGTTCGCGCAGTGCGTAGGCCAAGCCCCGTGCATCCGCGCCGAACGCCAGCGTCAGGTCGCGGTTGCGCCAGCGGACAGCCTGCAGGGCAAACGCTTCAGCTTCGTCGGGCTTCACGACTCCAGCGACCGAGCCCACGGACCGGCCGGTCGCCGAGCCGGTCAGCGCCGCCAGCACGCAAACCGCCCGCGGCGGGACATCCGCCACGTCCGCGACCCGCAACACCTCCACCCCGCGGGAGCGCAGCATCGCGCGCAGCCGGTCGACCGCGTGGGCCACCGGCGCGTGGATTGCCTCTTCCGGCGGCACCAGCACGGCCAGACCCGCGCCGGCCGCCTGCGCCCGCAGGACGGACGGAAGCAGATCGGCAGCAGCGAGGCCCAGGGCCGCCGTGCCCGAGGCGCGGAGAAAGCGACGGCGCGACAGCGGCAGTTTCATGGCGGCGATTCCCAGGTCAGCCGCGCAAGGCGACCTCTTCCTCCAGGGTCAGGCGTCGATAACCACCGCGGCGGCGGTAATGCAGCAGGAAGCCCAGGTAGATCACGGCGAGCGTGGCGGGGATGAGCGAATCGACTTTGAGCGTTTTGCGATCGCCGGCCAGGTCTGCGTCCACCAGCGCGAGCTGCTCCTCGGTGGGAACATCGATACCCTTGGCCTCCGCCAGCGCCCGTCCGTCAAGGGCCGCGACGGGTTCAAAAAACAGCCAACTGCTGGGCTCGGTCGCCTGGTTGGCTTCGTAAACCTGAGGCGCACGCTCGGCGAGGGCTTCGCTGGCAAAACGGTCCTTGGCGTAGCCGAGCCCGGGCAGGCCGATGAGTCCGCCCGACATCATGCCGAGGCCGCCCATGATGCTCATGGCGATGGCACCCGTGCGCGGAAAACGGTCGCCGCAGATGGCCAGCATGGTCGGCCAGAAGAAGGTCTTGCCCACGCCGTAGATCAAGAGCGCGAAGACCGCCCCGCCGAAGGTCACGATGCCACTGGCGAGGTTGAGGCCGATGCAGGCCAGCACCGAACACACCAGCAACAGGCCGACCGGCGAGAGCTTGAGGTGCTTCTCGATCCAAGCCGCACAAAAACGCAGCACAAACATGGTGAGCGAGGTGATGACGAACAGGGCCTTGCCCTGCTCGGAGGTGAGGATGTTGCCGGTGATGTTCTGAATCCAACCGTCGGTCCCGAGCTCCACTGCGCCCACCAGGATGTGCGCGCCGAAGAGCACGAAGAGCACCACCGAGCCCATCGCGAAACTGGTGATCTTGCCGATCAGGCCGACTACGATCAATGCGCCGGCTATGAGCAGCCAGGTGGGGATGCCCGGGAAGGTGGCGCTGAAGAACAGGGCGAGCATGCCCGCCACGACCACGCCGCCCAGCAGGCCGACGTCCTTGAACATCTGACCGAGGCTGAGCCCCTTCTCGGCGGCTTCCGACTTCGGGAAGCGTTGGCCGAAGAACATCACGCCGTAGACCAGCGTGGGCAGCAGGAACATCACGATCTGCACCTTCCAGGACACGCCCATGCGGTCGTCGAGGAACCAGCCGATCGCGCCGCCCAACACCAGCCCCAGCGGCCAGGACGCGTGCAGGATGTTGAGGTAGTGCGTGCGGTTTTCCGGGAAGAGCCGGGCGACGAGCGGATTGGCCACCGCTTCGAGCGCACCGTTGGCGAGGGCGAAGATGAAGGTGCCCCAGAACAGGGTGTTGAAGGCCGCCGCCATTTCCATCCCGGGCACCGGCGTGAGCGTGATGACGGCTGACAGCAGGTGCAGCACGAAGGACGCCGCGATGAGCTTGCCGTAGCCGATCTTGTCGACCACGAGACCGCCGGCGAAGATGCCGAAGCAGAAGCCGGTGAGACCGGCGCCGCTGATCACGCCGAGCTGCGTGGCGGAGAAACCGAAATCGGCGCCCCAGTTATCGAGGATGCCGCCGCGGACGGCGAAACCGACGCCGGTGGCGAGGATGGCCGTGAAACCGGCCCAGAGGAGACGTTTGGGATGGATGGTGGGGTCGGACATGGGGAGGGGCGGGGTAAGTAAGAAGTCAGAAGGATGAAGTAAGAAGTATGGGTTACTTCGTGTTGAAGGTATTGATGTAGGCGATCAGGTCGCGCATCGCCTGCTCGTCCGGAAGGGTCTTGGCCATGGCGGCCATTTGCGCGCCGGTCGTGTCACGCGGATCGGACCCGCGCACGCCGTCGCGGAAGAGCTTCAGGTGATGGAACAGATACCAGTCCTGCTTGCCGGTGAGCTTGGGTGAACCGAGTTCGCGGTTGCCCTGCCCTTCCGGGCCGTGACAGGTGGCGCAGAGCGCGTAGTGCACCTGGCCGGCGGCGGCATTGCCGGTGATCGTGACCTCGGGTTTCACCGGTTCGAGACCTTCCAGGTAGAACGACAGGCTGGAGAGCACGAACTCGGCGCGCGGGTGGCTTTCGATGAACTCGAGGGCGCTGCGCATGGCGATGCCGTTGGCGTTCTTGAAGTGCGTGCCGCGCAACCCGGCGAGGAACTTCTGCAACTGCGTCTGCACATACCAGTGCTCCATGCCGCGCAGCGCCGGGGCGCCGACACTCTGGTCGCCGCGGGCTTCGGTGCCGTGGCAGGCCACGCAGTTGGCCATGAACACGCGTTCGCCGAGGCCGCCCCAGTTGGCGTTGCGGATCACGGGGGTGAAGGTGTTTTCCTCCAGGAAGGCGGCGTAGGCGGTTTCGTCGATGTTGCCGAAGTTCAGGTCGAGGCCGCCCGAGCGGAGCCGCAGACGCATCTGCGTGGCGCCGTCGAGGCGGTCGACGATCTGCTGCAGGAGGGCGGTCTCGGCAGCGGTGGGCGCGTGCACCTGGAGCTTCCAGGCATCGAGCAGGCCGAGGCTGATCGGCTCGAGCGAACTCGCCGGCAGGTTCTGCCACTGGTCGCCCAGCGCGGCCGCCACGTCGCCGCGAAAGTTGGCGAAATAGCGTTTGGCCACCAGGTAGTCGGGGGCGTCCTCAACCTTTGCATACAGATCGAAGATGCTCTTGTCGGCCGGGGTCGGGTTGGTGAGCAACTCGGCCATGTAGGGCGCTTCGTTTTCGAGCACCGCGTGAGCGAAGGCGCGCGCGAGATAGGGGTCGGACGGCAGCGTGGTCCGCCGGCCGAAGAGGACGCGGGCGTTGGCCTCGGAGGCGGGCAGGCGGCCGAGGGCGAGCAGCGCCCGGAGCCGGGTCTTGGCGTCGGGATCGTCGATGAGTTCGGCGGCGCGCGCGAGGTCGTCGAGGCCTCCGGCCTCGGTGAGGGCCATCACGGCATTCTTGCGCACCGCGGCCGCCGGGTGGCTCAGGGCGGCGTCGGCGACCTCGCGGCCCGCGGTGGTGCCAACGTTGAAGGCACCGAGGCCCTGCAGGGACCACAGGGCGTGGATGACGCGCGGGTTGATGCCGACGGCGTCGACCGAGCGGTCGGTGCGCACGATCTCGCGCAGCGCCGGAATCGCGTCGCGCCGCAGTTCGCGCACGAGTTTGCGCTGGGCGGTCATGCGCCAGAACAGGTTGTCGTTGGCGAGCGCGGCGATGAGGTCCGCGGTCGAAGCGTCGCTCAGATCGAGCTGCTTCGAGGGCTGGCCGCCCTTGGCAACGAGGCGATAGATGCGGCCGTGCTGACGGTCGCGCAGCGGGTTTTCATGGGCGTTGCCCTTGCCCATGGTGGCCTCGAAACCGGCGGATTGCGCGGAGGGCCGCGGGTTGTGCTGGATGATGAAGTTATACCAGTCGGCCACCCACAGCTGGCCGTCGGGTCCGACTTCGGCGAAGACCGGCGAGAACCACTCGTCGACCGAACTCACGATGTTGCCACGATTGTCGCCGAAATAGGTGCTGCCGTTTTCGCGCAGGAAGAACTGGCCGAGCAGGTGCCCGGTCGGGCCGCCGATGAAGGCCGACTTGTTCCAATACCGCTCCGGGAAGGTGCGGGCGGTGTAGAGGTTGAAGCCCGCGCCGGCGGTGTAGCGGCCGTGCCAGTCGACCTGGAGGAACTTGTCGGTCGCGGCGAAGAACTGGGTGAAGTCGTCGATCTTGGCGGCGAGTTGCGGCGGCAGCGCCTCGTCGCGGCCGTAGGTGAAGCTGCGCCACAGCGGCACGTGCCAGGCGGGGGCGCCGTTGGCGGTGGAGCCGAAGATCTCGAAGTCCTCGCTCATGCCCAGGCCCCAGGTGTTGTTGCTGAACTGCCCGATCGGCTCCACCACTCCGTTGTCGGGATCCATGCGGAACACGCCCTGGCCGAATTCGCCGTGAAGCGACTTCTTCGCGTCGGAGTAGCCGACCGCGCCCCAGATGCGATTGTCGAAGCCGTAGCGCAGGCTCGAGGGGCCGGCGTGGGTGTCCTCCACGCCCCAGTGCTCATTGATTGGATACACCAGGTCGGCCTTGTCGTCGCCGTCGGTGTCCTTGATGAAGAGGAAGTGCGGCGCCTGCGCCACGATCCAGCCGCCGTCCAGCGGCGTGAGGCTGGTGGGAATGTTGAGACCCTCGATGAAGACGGTGAACTTGTCGGCGCGACCGTCGCCATCGGTGTCCTCGCAGATGGTGATGCGGTCATCGCCCTTCTGGTTGGGTTCGACCTCGTTCGGGTAGTCGACCGTCTCGGCCAGGAAGAGTCGTCCGCGCTCATCCCAGGCGAAGGCGATGGGATTGATGATGTCGGGCTCGGCGGCAAAGAGCTGTAGTTCGAAGCCCTGCGCGGCCAGGCTGAGTTGCTGCGACTCCTCCGGCGTGAAGGGTTGCGCCAGGTCCGGGGCGGGCGCCTGCTTGCGGTAGTTGGGAATCGTGTCGGCCGGCGCGTAACGGATCGTCGGCAACGACTCGGCCAGGGCGCGGTTGGCGGCGGCCTTGTCGTCGCCGGCCGCCCAGCGGATACCGCGGATGAGCAGGTCGTGAAAGGCGGCCTGCCCCCAGGTATCCATGTCGTGCCCGTAGGCGGTGTAGAAGACGCGGCCCTGGCCGTGGGTGCGCGTCCAGGTCCAGGGTTCGTCCTCGCGCGTCATCAGAACGGTGCGGTTCTGCTCGTTGTGATCGGCGTGGACGTAGGTTTCGTCGGTCGTCTCGAATTCCTCGAAACCGGCCATGATCGGGTGCTGCGCCTGCGCCGGCACGATGTGCGCGGTGAAGGCTTCCTTGCCGTGACTCTTGAAGCGCGCGCCGACCAGATCGACGTAGGCGCGCGAATGGCCGAAGCAGGCACTCGCGCTGTGCACCGGCATGAAGCCGCCGCCGTTGGCGACGAAATCGAGTAGCGCCCGTTCCTGCTCCGGCGCCAGCTTCTGATGGTTGGCGTAGATCAGCAGCACGTCGGTCGCGGCGAGATCGTCCGGATTGAGCACCGCCGGATCCTCCACGTAACGCATGCGAATCTTTTCCCGGCCGAGCGAGCGATTGAACAGCGGCGCGAAGACATGCGAGAGGTGATAGCCGCGGCCCTCGCGCTGACCGTGGCCGAGGAACAGCAGGTCGATTACGCCGTCGTCCGAGTCGGCGGCGTTGGCGGCGTCCGCGGCGACGGACCAGGACGGGACGAGGACGGTCAAACCGAGGAGCAGGGACGCCAGCAGTCGCGCTCCACGGCGCTTCAGGGATGGGTTCAAAAACATGGGTTCAAGGGGTCGGGTGCGTGGCGACACGTCGCGCTCGCGTTCAGGCGCGGGAGGCGTCGTTGAGCGTGAAGTCCGGCATGCGTTTCGGCACGCCGCCGGCCATCGCCGATTCGTGGGCAAGGATGCCGACGCAGCTGATGTTGGCCGACTCGACGGCGTTCGGGTAGGGATTGGATTTGTCGAGCACGGCCTCGATGAAGTGGTGGACGAGGTGCGGATGCGAGCCGCCATGGCCGGCACCTTGGGTGAACGACAAATGCTGGTGCTCGTCGGCGTCGTACACGCCGCGGCCGGTGAAGTGGCGGATCTCCTCCGGCAACAGATGCGCATAGTCCGGCACTTCAACGCGCTCGGGAATCTGTGGCTCCGGTTTGCCGAGGGTGTGGATCACCGGGTGCTCGCCCTCGATGAGCGGCCACTCGTAGGATTTTTTGGAACCGTAGGCGTCGAAACTTTCCCGGTACTGACGGGCGGTCTCGAAGAGCGAACGATAGATGCGCGCCGCGACGTCGGAGTCCTTCATTTGGATGTGGCAGGATTCGATCGCGAAGGGCGATCCATAGACTTTGGCCTGCGCCTCCGCGATGCGGCCGGAGCCCACGCAGGTCACCTGCTCGGCCAGCTTGCGCTGGAGGCCGAGCACCGGGCCGACGCAATGCGTGGCATAATGCATGGGTGGCAGGCCGTCCCAATAACCCGGCCAACCCGCCATGTCCTGCTGATGCGAGGCCTGGAGGAACTGGATGCGGCCCAGCTCGCCCTTCTCATAGAGCTCCTTCACGAAGAGGAACTCGCGGCTGTAGACCACCGTTTCCATCATCATGTAGATGAGGCCGGTCTGCTGCGTGAGTTCCACGATGCGGCGGCAATCCTCGACCGTCGTGGCCATGGGCACGGTGCAGGCAACATGTTTGCCGGCTTCGAGCGCCTTGATCGACTGCGGGCCGTGATCGGGAATCGGCGTGTTGATGTGCACCGCGTCGACCTCGGGGTCGGCCAGCACCTCGTCGAATGAGGTGTAACGTTTGGCCACGCCGAACTTGTCCGCCGTCTCATTGAGCTTGGCGGCGTTGCGCTGGCAGAGCGCATACATGGTCGCGCGCGGGTGGGCCTGGTAGATGGGAATGAATTCGGCGCCGAAGCCGAGTCCGATGATGGCAACGTTCATGGTGGTTTTCTATGAGGTGGGCTGTGAGATCATTCGGCGCCGCCGGCTGGCGCGCCGGCGTGCCACTGTTGGAGGAAACGGAGACCGCGCTCCGCAAAGGCGTCCTGGGATTCCGCGAAGGGCCGCCAGATGCATACCGCATCGGCCAGGCTGGAACCGTCGGGGGAAAAACTCTCGATCGAGATGCGGCCCTCGTAGCCGATGCGGCGCAGGCCGGCGCGCAGGCCGCTCCAGTCGCTGTTGCCCTCGCCGGGCACGCCGCGGTGGCTGTCGGAAACCTGCAGGTGAAAGAGCCGCGCTCCCGCGGTCTCGATGGCGCGCGCAAAGTCCACCTCCTCGATGTTCATGTGGAAACTGTCGAGCGAGATGCCGACGTGGTCGCTGCCGATGTCATCGACCAGGCGCACGGCGTCGGCCGCGGTGTTGACCATGTCGGTCTCGAAACGGTTGATCGGCTCCAGGGCCAGCCGCACGCCGTGCTCCGCGGCGACTCCGGCGACCCGGCGCAGGTTGGCGACGGAGCGGTTCCACTCGGCCTGGCGCTCGGCCACGGTGGGCAGGCGAGACTTGCCGACCGGCGCGTACAGGGGCCCGGCGACGAGCGGGCTGCCCCAATCGCGGGCGAGGCGGAAGCAGCCGGCGAGATAGTCGCTCGCCAGTTTCACCTTGGCCGCATCCGAACTGGAGAGGTCGCGGTCGCCCGCCACCGCGGCACAGACGACGGCCTGGAGGCCGGTGTCGCGCAGGGCGCGCCGGATGGCGTCGCCGTCGACGGTCGCGGGATCCTCGACGGGAATCTCCACGAATTGGAAACCGAGGTCGGCGATCTTCCGCAGCAGGGAAACATCGCGACCATCGAACGGTGAGGTCCAAAGCCAGGTGCTGACACCGAATTGCATGGTTCGGGAAACGGTTGGGGTGAAGGGTAACGGGTCGGGAAGGGAGCGGATCCCCTTCCGCGCACGCGGCTGGCGCCACGCACGATGGGAGTGCCGCCCAATCTACCGGGAATCACCGTCGCCAGCTTGTATCGAGTGGGTTAATAATTGTATTTTTTCGCCATGACGCCCGCCGCATCCTGGTTCGATCAGCTCGATCCCGCCCGTTCCATCAACCAGTTGTTCGACCACATTCCAGACCTGATGTACTTCGTGAAGGACCGCGACTCGCGCATCGTCACCGGCAACACCGAGTTTGCCCACCATTGCGGCAAACGCGCACCCGAGGATCTGCAGGGCTGCACCGACGAGGAACTGTTTCCGGCCTACATGGCGCGCAAGTTTCTCGCCGACGATCGCACCGTGCTCGCCCGGGGCGAACCCCTGCTCAACCTGGTGGAGCTTTTTCCCACCCGCGAGCGCCTGCCGGAGTGGTTCATCACGCAAAAACTGCCGCTCTTCGACCGCTCCGGCGCCGTCTGCGGATTGTGCGGGACAGTGCAGAGCTACGAGGACCTGCTCAACAACTCCCAGGACCCGGTGATGGAACTGGTGCAGCACATCCGCGCCAACTACGCGCAGTCCCTGTCGGTGCCGGCGCTCGCGCGCAGCATCGGGTTTTCGCAGCGGCAGTTGGAGCGCCGCTTCCAGGCCGCCTTCCGCATGAGTCCGCGCCAGTTCATCGTGCGCCTGCGCGTGCTCATCGCCAGCGATCGCCTGCGTCGCAGCGATGCGCCCATCACCGAAATCGCGCACGAATGCGGCTTCTACGATCACAGCAGTTTCATCCGGCACTTCCGCGCCGTGTTCGAAACCAGTCCCCTCGCCTACCGGAAGCAATTCCAGGCGCGGAGCGCAGCGTGATGTGGTCGTTGCCAGCGCGCATAACTCGCGCTGTAGGGCTGCCGCTTGCGGCATGCCGCACCTGCCTCTCAGTCTGAAAAGTCTGCCACCACTCCACTGCGGCATGCCGCAAGCGGCAGCCCTACATTTTGACGTGCGAGATGCCTTCGACGGGTAACGTACAAACTACCCGAGTCATTCCGCCATCAACGCCTCGAGCAGGGCGAAGCTGCGACGGGGATGGATAAGCCGGGTGCGGCCATCGGCGCTGCGGTCGGCGGCCAGCGTGATCAGGCTGATCAACTGGTCGGTCGTCAGGTCCGGCTTCACCGCCAGCAGTTTGCCGGCGAGATTGGCCACGTTGGGCGCGGCCATCGAGGTGCCGGAGAAATTCATGACCGCGCCACCCGGCGTGCCGCTGGGCACCTGAAAGCCGTTGGCGTGCACGTCGACATTGGCGCCGAAGGTGGAGAACGAGGTCTCCTCGCCCGCCTGGTCAACGGCGCCGACGGTGAGGATGTTGGGCAGGTTGATGCCCGACGGAAACACGTCGGAAAACTCGGCGTCGTTGTCGCTGTTGCCGGCCGCCACCACGAAGAGGATGTCGGGCGTGGCCTTGATCGCCGCGGTGATCGCCCGCAACGAGATGTCGAAAATCTCCTTCGCCTTCACCCGCCGTTCGTCGGCCGTGCCGCCGGCGCCGTTGGCTTCGAAGGCGGCCTCGATGTCCTGCGGTGTGCCGCCCCAGCTCATGTTGACCACCCGCGCGCCCTGCTCGCGGAAATAGGCGATGGTGCGCTCCATCACGGCGGCGTCCTTCTGCGCCTGCTCGATCGTGGGCACGTCCGGAATCATCCGATGATCGAAGGTGATGCGACCGACCAGCAGGCGCGCCGCCGGATTGCCCGCCGCGGCGATGCCCGCCACGTGCGTGCCGTGGGCGTAGTTGCCGAAGAGATTGAGGTTCTCGATGAACGGCTTCACCCCGCTCGGCTCCAGGGAGGCCATCTCGGCCTTGAATGCGGACGCCTCCGGACTGTCGACGTTGGCCTGCAGATCGAGCAATCCCTTCATGAGGCTGCGCAACTCCGGATAGGCGGCCTGCTGGTCGGCGGTAAGCGGGTAAAGGACCGGTGTCTCGACGTCTCCATGCAGGTCGAAGGCGATGCCGTGTACGTCATCGATGTAGCCGTTGCCGTCGTCGTCCCGCCCGTTCAGCGACTCGGCTGAATTGGTCCACAACTGATCGGGATAGACGCCGGCATCGAGCCCGCTGTCCCAGACGCCGATCACCACCGGATGCAGGTTGGCCGCCGGCTGGAGGGCGACATTGCGCGCCGCCCAGATGTCGGCCTTTTCGACGTAGTGCTGGTCCAGATACGCGGTGAGCACCGCCGCCCGTTGCTCGCGCAAGGGGATGAACGTCGCGATACCCACGTGGGCCGAGACCAGTTCCTGCGCGATGTCGCCGCTGATGGTGCCGGTCTTGTCCACGCCCGGCTGCACGGCGCTTTCAATCTGCCCGAGAATGAGGGCTTCGGTCACGAACTCGGCACTGGCCTTGGCGCTCTTGAGATTGTCCGCCACGACCTCGTAGGGCAGCTCCGCGACCTTGGCCGCGTAGATTTCGGCAAACGCCGCCGCGTAGCGTTCCGGTGAGGCATAGTCGATGCGTTGCGCCTCGATCGCGCTCTCGAGCAGGAGACCCGTCGTGAGCTTGGCCGCGGGCTTGGCCTCGAGTTCGCGGATGCTGGCCAGCTTTGCGAGGGCTGCGGTCGTATCGCCGTCCTTGAAGTCCATCGTCATGAGCGTCGTGAGGATACCCTGCAGCGTCGTGCGATCCTGGATGTCGTAGTCGTTGATCAAGGCCTCGAGATCGCGGCGCAGGGGCCCGGCCAACCGGGCGTAGGCGGCCTCATCGGTCAGGATGGCGGTGACCGGTCCCTCGACCGGATACTCGAAACGCGGCAGCTGGTCCTGCGAAGTGATTTTCGGCCGCTCCGCCGCACCGGCGGCAGCGGAGAACAGTCCGGACCAGGCGGCGGCAAACGCGGCGAGCAAACGAAACTGGATTTTCATGGCGCGGGACGTTGGACGCGCCGCGCTTATCCGGCAAGGTCCCGCCCATGAACGGTCCCAGGGATGGACGATTGGCGAATCCGGCTGCCGGAACCTGAACCGGTTCAGTCGCCCGCGGGCACCGGTACCCGTCGCGGGGTGCGCAATGAACCGGGTGTGCAGCCCAGGCGCCGACGGCAAACGACACTGAGGTGGCGCGCGTCCTGGAAGCCGCAGGCGTAGGCGACTTCGGCAATGGTCATCTTGGGATTCTCCATCAACAGCACCTCCGCCCGTTCGAGCTGCTGCCGCTGCACCTCGGCATACACCGTCGTGCCCAGCGCGGTCTTGAAACGCATCTCGAGCGAGCGGCGCGAGACCCCGACCGCCCGCGCCACTTCGTCGACATAGATCGTGTTGCCCAGATGATCGGCCAGGTAGTCGAGCGCCTCCGCCACGACTTCGTCCTTCACCGCCAGTTTGTCGGTCGAGCCCCGGGCCACGATCTTGAGTGGCGGCACCAGCAGCGTTTCGGCCGCGAGCTTCGGCTGCGCCAGCAGGGCGATCATACGCTCGGCCGCGATGAAGCCCACCCGCCGCCGGTTCAGTTCGATACTCGACAACGCGATGGCGGAAAAGCCGAGCTGGATATCGTCGTTGTCGACCCCCAGCACCGCCACGTCGTCCGGGATCGCCGCCCCGATGTCGGCGCAGGCCTCCGCCACCGCCCGCGCCACGGCGTCGTTGAAACAGAACACCCCCAGCGGCCGCTCCGCCCGGCCGAGCCATTCCGAGATCCGATTGACCGCCTGCGGCGACGGCGCATCTCCTTCGGGCATTTCGGGCAGCATCAGTTCATCGGCCGCCTCGCCCGCCGCGCGCGCCGCCTCGGCGAAGCCTTCCTGCCGCAGGGTCGAGGAACGGTGCCGCGACACGCCGCAGAAGCCGAGCCGGCGAAAGCCGCGCCGCAAATAAAAGCGCGCCGCCAACTCCCCCACCCGGCGGTCGTCGTTGATGACGTTGGTCAAGCGATTGCCCACCCGCCGGCCCGAGACATTGATCACCGGCAGGCCCGCGGCGAGCAGCGCATCCTCGTCCGCCTTGGAACTCACCCGGGTGATCAGTCCGTCGAGCCGCAGGCGCTTTAGCCGCGCGGTCTCGAACCGCTCCGGTCGCGCGATCTTCACCACCTGCACCGCCGGCTCCGCCCGGAAGCCCTCCGCCAATCCCTGCAGCACGCCGTGCCAGTGCTCGGTCTCGATCGAGAGCATGATGCCGACCCGTTTGCGCCGTGGTTCACCCATGGCGCGAGCCAAGCGGCCTTGCGCATTTTGTAAACCCTTATGCGGTTTATCGCCTGCGTGCCATTCAGGCCCACTGCTAGGCTCTCCGCCCCATTTCCATGAGCAACGCCTACCTTGATTCCCTCTTCTCTTTGCAAGGCCGCGTGGCCGTCGTCATCGGCGGCACGGGCGAACTCTGCGGCGCGATGGCCGAAGGCCTCGCCGGCGCGGGAGCCGAGGTCGTCCTGGTCGGCCGTAATGAACAAAAAGCCGCCGCCCGGCTCGAGAAGATCACCGCCGCCGGCGGCAAGGCCTGGTTCCACAGCGCCGACGCCACCAGTCGCGACTCCCTGGTCGCCCTGCGCGATGCCGTGCTGGCCCGCGCCGGTCGCGTCGACATCCTCGTCAATGGCGCCGGCGTCAACTCCCCCACTCCGCTGCTCGACATCACCGAGGAGGAGTTCGACCGCATCATCAACGCCAACGTGAAGGGCGTGCTCATGGCCTGCCAGGTCTTCGCCGCGCACATGCTCGATACGCCCGACGGCGGCTCCATCATCAACGTCGGCTCCGCCTCCGCCCGCGTGCCGCTCTCGCGCGTCTTCACCTACTCCGCCTCCAAGGCGGCCGTGCACAACCTGACCAAGAACATGGCCCGCGAATGGGCCACGCGCGGCGTGCGCGTCAACCTTCTCGTCCCCGGCTTCTTCCCCGCCGAACAGAACCGCAAGGTCCTCACGCCCGACCGCGTGCAGACCATCATGGGCCACACGCCGATGAAGCGTTTCGGTGAATCCCGCGAACTCATCGGCGCCACCGTCTTCCTCGCCAGCAACGCCGCCTCCAGCTTCGTCACCGGCGCCGAGATCGAAGTCGACGGCGGCTTCCACTCCATGACCATCTGAGCCCCAGTCGAAGGCTCAATCCCTGCCCACGAAACACCCGAAAAACACGAAAACCCGCACCGCCATTTCGTGATCTTTCGTGTGTTTCGTGGGCCAAAACCTCCCCTCCCCTTCCCATGTCCGCCATCAACGCCTTCCTGCTGGAGAACCATCTCCGCATCGCCACCAATCCCTGCGTCTCGCCCGACTTCTGTCTCGATTGGCCGGCCCTGAGCGCGAAGCTCGCCGCCGGTGACTCGCTGCACGTCTGGGCCCAGAGCGGCTTCACCACCGCCGCCGGCACCTGGAAACTCCGCGAAGACCGCAGCACCGGCGACTGCGCCTGGGTGCTCACGCCCGCCGCCGGCAACGCCGACCCCGTTTCCGTCCTGGCTGACGGTGTCGTGCTCTCCTCCGGCGCCGTCGCCTTCCCGGCCACCTGGGCCAACCTGCTCACGCTCAAAAACCTCATCCTCGAGCACGATCCCAAGGCCACCGTCTTCCCCACCGCCGGAGCCCGCCTCGGCCAGAGCACCCTCGGCGTGGGCGCGCGCTTCACCACCCTGCACTGGCCGGCGGTCGACTGGGCCATGGCCCACCTCGGCATCGGCCTCACCGCCAACCAAAACTCCATTCCGCGCGAGCTGGTCTACGACGTCGACGAGATGCTCGCCGACCGGCTCGACACCGTGCCCTTCCCCTTCATCGGCGCCAGCGTGCCCGAGGGCCACCAGGGGCAGTCCGTCGAGGGCATGAGCCACGGCTCCGTCCTCGCCAAGCTCAAGCACGGCTTCCACCAGCGCCGCATCGCCTGGTCCTTCAACGCCGACCACCAGCCGATCGGCGGCAAGTTCGACGCCCGCGAGGAGGCCCTCGTGCGCGGTTCGCTTCTGGCCAGCTACATCACCTTCGACCTCTCGCCCGAACTCGCCAAGAAGCAGCCGGCCGACCTCGCCACGATCGACCCCGCCCTCCAGGTCCGCGTGAAGGCGCGCATGGCCGAAGTGGGGCTCTCGGTCGACGACGACGCCTTTGCCCAACTGCTCGCGACCGTCTGGACGCCCATGCAGAAGATGAAGCGCCGCGACGAGCTCTACGCCGCCGCCCGCGCCGCCGCCTTCACCACCGCGGAAGGCCGCGCCTACCTGCGCGAACTCTCCATCGACGAACTGCCCGGCCTCACCACCCCGGAAACCACCGGCATCATGCTCGCCCTCTGCGAGGCCATGGACATGCCCGTCAACTTTGTCGCTCCCGCCTTTGGCTTCCAGAAGAACATTCCCTACCCCGACCAGGCCCGCCTGCGCGAACTCATCGCCGCCCAGTGGGCCGTCTGCCAGAAGTTCGGCGTCTCGATCGGCTTCCACTCCGGCTCGGGCAAGTCGGCCGACAACTACCGCCTCATGGGCGAACTCACCGGCAGCCATCTCGAGATCAAGACCAGCGGTCGCTACACCTACGAGATGGGTCGCGCGCTCCACGCCTCGACCAACAAGGCGGACCAGGCACTGTGGAAGGACTGGTATGCCTTCACGGTCGACCTCGCCGTCGCCGGCGCCTTCAGCGAGGACGCCACCGAACGCGCCGCCGCCCGCAGCTTCATCGTCGCCAGTTTCGACGAGAAGCCGGACGAGGCCGCGCTCTTTGCCGACGCCGCCGCCTGCCGCACCGCGGTCGCCCAACTCCCGGCGCATCCGGACCGCGTATTGTTTTTTGAATACAACTTCCTCTACGTGCTCGCCGCCGGCGGTCGCGCGGAGAAGTCCGCCCTGGGAGACCACTCGCCCGCCGGCTACCGCCAGCGCGCGAGGTTCTACGCCATCAGCGACGAAGCCCGTCTCGCCTACGCCCACCGCGTCGCCGCCTATCTCATCTTCCTCGCCGAAACCACCGGCCTCGCCAGCGTCGAAACCTGCGCCAACGCCACCGAACGCCTCCAGTCCCTCCCCACCTACGCCGCCCTCCTCGCCGACATCGCCCCGGCGATGTAAGCCGCCGCCTCTTTATCTTTGTTCTTTATCCCCGTCGAGCGAACGGGTTTCGGCCAACGGGGAGAAAGAGGAAAGAATAAAGATCACGCCTCCGCCGGCCCTTTCACTCACTCCCTTTCACTCCCCCCTCCTCCCTCCCCATGCGCCCCTTCATCCACGACGATTTCCTGCTGCACAGCGAGGCGGCCCGGCACCTTTACCACGACTACGCCGCCGGCGAACCGCTCTTCGACTACCACAATCACCTCCCGCCGCAGGCCATCCTGGATGACCATGTCTTCGCCGACCTCGCCGAGATCTGGCTCGGCGGCGACCACTACAAGTGGCGCGCCATGCGCTCCAACGGTGTGGCCGAGCGCTTCTGCACCGGCGATGCGGAGCCCTACGAAAAATTCTCGGCCTGGGCCGCCACCGTCCCGCACACCCTGCGCAATCCGCTCTACCACTGGACCCACCTCGAGCTGAAGCGCTACTTCGGTCTCGACGCCCTGCTCGACCCCGAAACCGCCCGCTACGTGTGGGACATCGCCCACGCCCAGTTGCCCGACCAGTCGGTGCACCAGATCCTGCGCAATCAAAAGGTCGCCGTCGCCTGCACGACCGACGATCCCGCTGACTCGCTCGCCGTCCACGAGCAGATCCGCGCCTCCGGCCTCACCACCCGCGTCTATCCGACCTTCCGGCCCGACAAGGCCTACGCCCTCGGCAACCCGGCCGCCTTCAACGCCTATTGCGAAAAACTCGGCGCCACCGCCGGCGTGGACATCGCCTCCTTCGACGACCTCCTCACGGCCCTCGAGAAACGCCACGCCGACTTCCACGCCCTCGGCGGCCGCCTCTCCGATCACGGACTCGAAACCGCCCTCGCCTCGCCCTGCTCGCTGGCCGACGCCCGCGCCATTTTCCAGAAGGTGCGCGACGGCACCGTGCCCTCCGCCGACGAACAACTCGGCTTCGGTTCGCTGCTCATGCTCGAGTTCGGCCGCTGGGATGCCAAGCGCGGCTGGACCAAACAGCTCCACCTCGGCGCCATGCGGAACAACAACCCGCGCATGCTGCGCAACCTCGGTCCCGACACCGGCTTCGACTCCATCGGCGACTACCAACAGGCTCCCGCCCTCTCGCGTTACCTCGCCTCGCTCGACGACACCAACGAGTTGCCCAAGGTCGTCATCTACAACCTGAATCCAGCCGACAACTACATGGTCGGTACCATGATCGGCAACTTCCAGGACGGCTCCGTCCCGGGCAAGATCCAGTTCGGCAGCGGCTGGTGGTTCCTGGACCAGAAGGAGGCGATGGAGTGGCAGATGAACGCCCTCTCCAACCTCGGCCTGCTCAGCCGCTTCGTCGGCATGCTCACCGACTCGCGCAGCTTCATGTCCTTCCCGCGCCACGAGTACTTCCGCCGCACGCTCTGCAACCTGCTCGGCGCGGAGATCACCAACGGCGAGCTCCCGACCGACTTCGAACTCGTCGGCGGCATGGTGAAGAACATCTGCTTCGGCAACGCCCGCAGCTATTTCGGCCTCGAGGTCGACCCCGCCTACGGCGGCTGAGGTCCGACTCATCACGGCGCCCGCCAGCCGGGCAAAGCCCCCGGCCCTTCGCGGATACGCGCAGGGCGGACTACGTAAGTTCCCTCCCAAGCGCGGCTTGAGAGCCGTATCGCCTGGCCTTATGCCTGAGGAAATCTCCTGCCTCGCCCTCAAGACGAGGGCGACGGGATCCGTTGATGCTTGTCATGACCTTCTTCCGCGACGCGATGTTCGCCCGCCTGGCGCCGGCCTGCGTGTTGACCCTTGCCTGGGGCATCCTGGCCCGTCCGGCCTTCGCCGAGTCGTCCGACCCGCTGATGACGCTCGAGGCATGCATCGAGGAGGCCCTGGCCAACAACCACCAACGCCCGGCGTCACGCTTCGCCGTGGCCGTGGCGGAGGCAAGACACGGGCAGGCCCTCAGCGGCTACTGGCCCCAGGTCTCGGTCACGGCCGGTTATGAGCGGCTCGACGAAAATCCCAACTACCTCTTCCCCGCCACGCAGATGTATGTGCCGCCCCAGTCGGTGCAGGTGCCGGCTGGCATGGCGCTCATCACGGTTCCGGCCGGCGTGCTCGGACCCAACCCGGTCCAGCTTCCCGTCTCCACGCCCGCGCAGACCATTGCCACCGACCCGAGCGTCTTTCCCGTTCCCGCGCAGGAGATCATCCTCCGGGATCGCGACAGTACCGCCGTCGCGCTCGACGCCACCTGGCTCGTTTACGACGGGGGCCTGCGCCGCGGTTACCGGGAACAGGCGGATGGCTATCGCGACGCGATGCTCGAAGCCGCCCGCCGCACCGACCTCCAAATCATCGATAGTGTGACGCGGCTCTACCACGGCGCCGTGCTCGCCCGCCGTCTGCACACCCTCGGCACCGATACCCTCGAGCGCATGCAGGCGACACTCGATCTCACGGAATCCCTCTACCAACAGGGCTCCGGCACGGTGAAGAAAACCGATTTCCTCGCCAACAAAGCCATGGTGGCCTCGCTGCGCGCCCTGATCGCCCAGCTCGCCCGCAACGAAGCACTGGCCGGCGCCGCTCTCGCCTTCACCATGGGCCGTAGCTGGGACCAAAGCGTCATGCCCGCCGATCACGACCTGCCGTGGCAGCCGGCCACACCGAACCTGGCCAGCCTGGTCGCCGCCGCCTACGAGTTCAGTCCCGACTGGGCGGGCCTCGAAGCCGGTCTGCGCGCCGCCGAAGGCGCCGTCCGCACGGCCCGCAGCGGGCACCTGCCCAAGGTGGCCGTCACCGGCCGTTTGCATCGTTGGTGGAATGACTGGGAAACCGGCATGGCGACGGCCGAAAACAAACAGGGCTACAGCATCGGAATCGGCATGGAGATGCCCCTGTTCGACGGCTTCAAGACCCGCCACGAGGTCGCCGAAGCCCGCGCCCGACTCGCCCAACTGCAGGAGCAGCAACTGCTCCTGCGCGACGGCATCGGTCTGCGCGTGCGCGACATTGTGCTCAGTCTCACGGCCGCGGAACTGGCGCGGGAGGCCACCCATGAAGCCATGTCCGCCGCCGCTGAAAACCGCGATCTCAACGTCCGGGCCTACCAGGCCGAGTTGGTGGAAACCGAGAAGGTCATCCGCGCCCAACTCACCGAAGCCTTCCTGACCGCTACGCACTGGAAGGCACTCTACGAGCATCTCGCCCTGCAATCACAACTTCAGCTCGTCGTCGGCACCGAGATTCGCAGCCGCCTGGAAAGCGACTAAACCGCCTGTTCGCATGACGATCCTTGCTCCGGTCCGCCGCCTTTTCCGCATCGCCCTGCGGCGCGGGCGACCGGGTCGAACCTTCGGTCTGCTGGTCGCTGTCGCCAGCACCGGCGGACTGTTTCCGACCCTTTCGGCCGAACCGGAAGAACTCATGCGTTTCGGCTTTTCGGCGCGTATGTTCGAGGGCGTCAACCTGAACGACGCGCAGGCTTCGATGAAGGTCTGGGCCCGCCAGATCGCCACCGAACAGGGCGTGCCCGTCTCGCCCGTCGTTCTCTCCTACGACAACTACCGCGACATCGAAATCGCCATCAACCAGCGGGAAGTCGAGGCCATCGCCGTCTGTGCCGACGAGTTCTTCCTGCTGCGTTCCCGCGTGCCGGTGGGGACCTTCGTTCTCTCCGATGCCTCCGGCGAAAAGACCGAACAGTACCTGCTGCTCGTGCGCCGCGATCGCGGCTTCCAAAACCTGGGCGAACTCAAAGGCCGCTCGCTCGTCTACGTCATCACGCCCCGCGCCGCGATCATCCGCCACTGGCTCCAGGTCGAACAGCTCGAAGCGGGATGGGGTGATCTTGCTTCCCATTGGGGGCGCATCGAAGGGAACAACAAACTTTCGAAGGTCATCCTTCCCGTGTTCTTCGGCCAGGCCGACGCCTGTCTGGTCACCCGCTCCGGCTTCGAGGTCATGGCGGAACTCAATCCCCAAGTCGGCCAGCAGTTGGTGCCCATCGCCACCTCCGGGCCCGTGATCGCGTCCGTCTTTTTTTTCCGCGGGAGCTACACCTCGCGAAACGTGGACCGCGTGATCGATATCTTCACACATGCCTCTGAGGACGCCGCGGCCCAGCAGATCCTCACCCTGTTCCAGCAGGACCGATTGTCGGTCGGCACGCAGGAGGATCTCGCGCCGACCCTGCATCTGCTGGAGCGCTATTTCACGCTCACGCGCCAATCCGGCTCGGCGCCGATCTATCCCGACACCTTTCCCGCGGAATGATGCGCCTCCCTCCTCCCTCCGTCTTTCTCCCGATCGAGCGGTGCCTGCGCCGCATCGCCGCGCTGTGCGGCAGCCTGAGTCTGGCCCTGCCGCAGCTTCCGGCGGCCCCGGAGCCCGCCTCCACCGAACCACAGGTGTTGCGCCTCGCCCTCAGCGCCAATGTATTTCGCAACACCAACGTCAACGACGCCACCGCGGCCTACCGGGTCTTCCTCGAACGCCTCGCCCGCCGGAAAGGGTACCAGATCCGCGTCGAAACCGAGATCTACGACGACGACCGGAGCTACCAGCAGGCGCTCAACCGCGACGACCGGCCGCTGCACCTGAGCGTGTTGATTGCGTGGCACTACCTGCAGATGGACCTGCCGCCCAGCATCCACCCCCGCTGGATGGTGACCGAAAACGAGCAACCGGGCCGCGCCTACCTCGTGCTCGCGCGGCGCGACCGCAACTGGCAATCCCTGGCCGATCTGCGCGGCCGTTCGATCACTTGGCTCGAGTTTGCCCATTCCAGCGTGACGACCGATTGGATGGCGACCCTGCTCCACGAGCAACAGTTGCCCGAGGCGGGGCAGTTCTTCGGGGAGATCGTGCCCTCGCCCAAAGCCAGCGCCGTCGTGCTGCCTGTTTTCTTCGGCACCAAGGACGCCTGCCTCGTCGATGAGTACAGCTTTCAACTCATGGGCGAACTCAATCCGCAGGTGAGCCGCAGCCTCGTCCCCCTCGCGCGCAGCGACCGCCTCGCCGATGTCTTGATCTGCCTGAACGAGTCCCCCTGGGCGACCGAAGCATTCAAGCAGGACATCGCCGCGGCCATCACCGAACTGCATCTCAATACCGACGGTCGCCAGATCCTGACCCTCTTCGGCATCCGGCGCATCGTCCCCTTCGATCCCGCCCATCTCGAGAGCGCCCGCGCCCTGCTCGACCGCCACCGCCGGCGCCTGTCCACCCTCCCGCCATGAGCCGTGTCCCCTCCCCCCAGCGCAGCCTCGGCATCACCCTGCGTACCGCTCTGCTCTCCTGGCTCGTCACCCTCATGACGCTGGGGCTCTTCATCGTCTTCATCGTTCCGCAGCAGAAGCAGACCTACGTCCAGGGCCTCGAGTCCAAGGCGCATGGTGTCGCCGTCTCGCTGCGCGACGTTGTGGCCGGTGCCGCCATCAATGAAGATTACAGCAGCGTCGTCGACCACTGCATGGAAATGCTCGGCGGGGACTCCTCCCTCGTTTACCTCGTCATCACCCGCAACGACGGCTTCTCCCTGATCAACGACCGCCAGGGCTGGCGTACCGCGACCGACACCGGTCCCGCGTGGCGGCCCGTCGACCGTGAACCGCACGGCGGCATCGGCACCGTGCCGCTACACCCCGATCGCCTGTATCACTACTCCCAGCCCTTTGACTACTCCGGCATCGAATGGGGCTGGCTGCACGTCGGCCTGTCGCTCGAAGCCTATGAACAGAATGTGTCGACCCTCTACCGCACGACCGCCGTGCTCGGGCTCGTCTGCACCGGTCTGAGCCTCGTCGCCTCGGTCCTCTACGCCAAACGTCTCGTGCAGCCCATTCTCGCCCTGCGCGGCGTGGTGGAACGCGTGGCCCGCGGTGAATTCAGCGCCCGCGCGCCGGTACACCGCGGCGATGAGATCGGCGCGCTCTCCACCTCGGTCAACGCCATGACCGACGCCCTGCTGCGCCGCGACCGTATCCTCGGCAGCGTGCGCCGCGCCGCCGAGTTGTTCGTCGGCTCCGACCATTGGGAACACGTCATCCCTGCCGTGTTGGATGAACTCGGCACCGCCACCGGCGTCAGCCGCATTGCCGTCTATCGGATGACCGACCGTCGCCCGGGAGCCGAACAGGTCCGGCTGAGCCACCAGTGGGTCGCACCCGACCTGCCCCCGGCCGACCGGGTACCGCCGGCCGCCACCTTCGAGCCGCGCCCCGCCGGCTTCGGTCCCTGGTACGACTGCCTGCAGCGCGGCGAACCGGTGCTGGCCCGCACCCTCGCGCTCGAGAACCCGATCCGCCGCGTCCTCGACGCCGCCGGGGTGAAATCGATCATGGTCCTGCCGATCCTCGTGGGCAACCGTCTCTGGGGCACGGTCAACCTCGACGACTGCCAACGCGATCGCGAGTGGGAGCTCGCCGAGCAGCACAGCCTCCGCGCCGCCGTCGACATGTTTGGCGCGACCATCGCCCGGCAGCGGGCGCAGGCTGCCCTCGTCGAGGCCAACAACACCCTCGAACAACGCGTCACGGAACGCACCCGCGAGCTCGTCGCCGAAGTCGAGGCCAAGGAACAGGCCCGCGCCGAGCTTGCCGCCGCCCAGCAACAGCTCATCACCACCTCGCGTCAGGCCGGCATGGCCGAAATCGCCTCCGGCGTGCTGCACAACGTCGGCAACGTGCTCAACAGCGTGAACGTGTCGTCGGCCCTCGTCAGCGAACGCCTGCGCGAATCCCAGTTGCGCTCCCTCGCCCGGCTCGCCGCTCTCGTGGCGGAGCACCGCGCCGACTTCCCGCGCTTCGTGGCCGAGGATCCGCGCGGACAGGTGCTCGCCGACTACCTCATCCGACTCAGCGAACGCCTCGGCGCCGAGCGCGACTTCCTGCTCAAAGAGCACGAGCAGCTCACCCGCAACGTCGAGCACATCAAAGACATCGTGGCCATGCAGCAGAACTACGCCCGCATGTCCGGCTTCCTCCAGCCGGTGCCGTTCACCGAGGTGATCGAGGACGCCCTGCAGATCAACGCCACCGGCTTCGTCCGTCACCAGATCGAGATCGTGCGCGAGTATCGCGCCCGACCCACGGTGGTCATCGACAAACACAAGGTCCTGCAGATCTGTGTAAACCTCATTCAGAACGCCAAGCACGCGCTCTGCGAAGCTCCGCCCCGCGACCGGCGGCTCACCCTCACCCTCGAGCAGCCCGGGCCCGATCGTATCCGATTCACGGTTACAGACAACGGCATCGGCATTCCCGCCGGCAACCTCACCCGCATCTTTTCCCACGGTTTCACCACGCGCAGCCAGGGGCACGGCTTCGGCCTGCACAGCGGCGCCAATCACGCCCGCGAAATGGGCGGTTCGCTCACCGCGGCCAGCGACGGCCCCGGCCGGGGAGCCACTTTTGTGCTGGAGCTGCCGCTCACCGCCCCGCGGGGCGCCAAAGCGGCGGACTGACCGGCCGGCCGCGCCCGGGCGATCGCAGGCTCAGGCTTCGGTCGCGGCGAGCTTGCGCACCCGGTCTCCCACGCGGACCATGCCACCGCGCAGCACCCGCGTGTTGATCCCGCGCAGGTTGAGCGCCCGCCCGGCCGGCGAGTTGACGAACTTCATCGCCGCCAGACCGAAGCGTGCGATGAACTTCGTGCAGCCGGTGTGCGGCTCGGCGGTCACCTCGACCACCGCCTCCTCACCGATCGCCAGCCGGGTTCCCGGCGGCAGGTTGGCTCCGCCGATGTTGAGATCGACGTAAAGCTGGTCGCCCGCCAGCGGCCAGCGCTCCCGGGCCTGCGCCACCAGTTGCGCGGCGCGCGCGTTCATGAGCGTGAGCTGACAATCCGGATTCGCCCGGCCCTGACTCCAGTTGTCGCCGACCAGGCCCACCTCGGTCGACAACACCGCCTCGTCGAGCAGCTCGCGTGCATCCGTCGCCGGTCGCCGCACGATCATCTCCAGCCGGCCGCGGTCCAGGGGCGCGGCCTCCACATCGGGCAGACCGGCAACAAGTTGATCAGGATCGAGGTGCAACGCGGATTCCATGCCGGATAAAACGGACACGGGTCGCCCGCCGGCAAGCCTGCGCGCGAGAGGGAGCAGTGATAGGGAGTGAGTGAAAGGGCAAAGGCGTCGATCCACCAAACCGCTCCTCAGTCCCTTTCACTCTGCCTGTCCCTCACTCCCTCCTTGTCCGCCGTAGCCTTGGCGAAGGCGGATCCCTTTCACTCTCTCACCGTCAACGTTCCCTCCCACTGCCAGGTGTTGTGGCCGCCTTCGATCTCGATGAGACGGTCGCCGGCGACGCGCGCCGCCAGCCGGCGCCCATGATGATTCGGAATCACTTCGTCCTGCTTCGCGGCATAAATCTCCACTGCGCCGCGGTAAGCGGCGAGCGCCGCGCCATTGTCGCGATGACCAGCAAAGCACCGTATGGAACCACCCCCACCAGCAGCACACGCCAGAACATGGCGGGCGAGTCTGCCGCCTTCGGTCCGTTTGGCGATTCCTTCTTCCCGTGAACGGTTCCTCTCGTTCTGCACGCGCGGCGTTGCCAAGCCGAGACGTCCGCACAGGCTTCGCTCTCATGGCCGGCCTGCAACCTTCGCTCTACTCGATCGCCCTCGCCCTCTGTGTCTTTTGCACCGGCCTGCTGAGTCAGCGGCGCACCCGCACCGGCCGACCGCTGCGCTTCTTCAACGCCTACCTCGGGGTGGAAGCCCTCGGGTTCGCGCTCGAACTGCTCGCCGCCCATCCGGCCTCCCCTGGCAAATCCCTGTGGCTCGCCCTGCTGCTGGCCACCTCCCTGCTCACCGCTCCGCTGCTCTGGCTGGCGCTCACCGAGATCGTCACCGGGGAGAGCCCGCGCCTGGGCCAACTGCGCTGGCCTCACTTCGCCGTCGTCGCCTGCGGCGTGCTCTGCACCCTCCCGCTGCTGGCCTCCGCCCACGGCGGATCGACCTGGATCAATCCCACCCCGCCGCCCCGCCCCTGGCACTTCGCCTGGATCCATGAAACCATGCTGATCTGCGTCGGCCTCTTTGCGCTGCAGGCTCCATTCTATCTCTGCCGCACCCGGAAGCTGCTGCGCACGCATGCGCCCGCAGCCACCCGCGCTTGGCTGCACCTGCCCCTCGTCATCGTCGCGACCAACTGGGCCCTCGGCATCCTGCGCACCGTCCAGTGCGCCACCCACGCCCCCGCCGCCTGGCTGGCCCTTTTTGCCTGCATCGACGTGAGCGTCACCATCGGTGCCCTCTACCTCATCGTGCGGCGCGAGTTTCACGCCCCCCTCGGCGACGAAGCACTGCCGCCTCCCGCCGCCGCCGTTGCTTTGCCCGAACCGCCCAAATACGCCAAGTCCGCGCTCGATGCCACTCATGTCCTCCGCATCCAGCGCAAACTCGAGGCCGCCTTCGCCCAGCAGCAGCTGCACCACGACAACCTGCTGAACCTGCGCACCCTCAGCCGCGCCCTCGGCGAGAAACCACACTACGTCTCGCAGGTCATCAACCAGGAGCTCGGCACCACGTTCTACGACCTCGTCAACCGCCGCCGCATCGACGATGCGCGCCAGCTCCTGCGCACCGATCCCGCCCAATCGGTCCTCGATATCGCTCTCGCCGTGGGCTTCAACGCCAAGTCCACCTTCAACACGGCCTTCAAGCGCCAGACCGGCCACACCCCGAGCGCCTACCGCCGCGCCGGCTGAGCACGCCCGACCCTCCGCGGGCTGCGCCGTTCACCCCGGCGGCGAGGCAGGCCGCCACTGTGATCGCGCGCGCTGTTGCCACCCCACCCGATCGCTCGTGCAACTATCGTTTCGTGCAGCCCGAACGCCGACCCCGAGCCGAGCCTGAAAACGCCCGCCGCTTCGAGCGGCTCATCAGCACCCTCCCTTGTGCGCTCTACGACTATGCGCGCTGGCCCGATGGTCACTGCCGTTTCCTCTACATCAGCCCGCAGTGTGAGGCGATCTTCGAGCATCCGGCGGAAGCCGTCATGGCCGACGGCAACCTGCTTTGGAGCATGGTCCATCCGGACGACCTCGAGCGTCTCCAACTCGAAGACGGCCGGACCAACCGGAGCGGTGATCAGTTTCAGGCCGAAGTTCGCATTCGACTGCCGTCCGGCGGCCTGCGTTGGATCCAACTCACCTCCCGTCCGGGCTCGCATCAGGTCGACGGACAAACCGTCTGGAGCGGCGTCATTCTCGATATCTCCGACCGCAAACGCGTGGAGGCCGAGCGCGATCGTCTGGTCGCCGAACTCCGCACCGCCCTGGCCGAGGTCAAAACCCTCAGCGGGTTCCTGCCCATTTGCATGAGCTGCAAAAAAATCCGGGATGACCACGGTTACTGGAACCAATTGGAGGCCTACATCAGCGAACACTCCGGCGCGCAGTTCAGCCACGGCGTCTGCCCCGATTGCGCCGCCCGCTACCGCGCGGAATTCGAGCGGGCCAACATCCGCCCGCAGGCCACCGCCCTCGAGGTCTGAACACCGGCTCCGGCGTTCGGTCGGGCCGGGCCGAACCCGAAGCCCGTTCGGCCCGTTCGGGCCGGACGACGCGCCGGGCCGGCTGCGCTAGGATCGCCGCACCTCCACCGCCCGCGTCCCCGTCGGCCGGTCGGCGCCGGAGGCTGCCCCCTGTTCCACCCGCGCCCATGCCTTCCTCAACCGGTCTCCTACGGCTCGCCCTCCTCCTCTGGGCCTCCCCCGCTGCAATGGCAGCGCCGCCCGCGCTTCCCGCCCTCGCCGCCGCCGGCTTCGCCGCCGCCCTGCGCGACGGCGACCTCTCGCAACTCGAACCCCACCTCCCTCCCGATTTCTGGCTGCTGCCGCCGCACGCGCCCACGGTCACCGGCGTCGAAGCCGGGGCCGGCTACTTTGCCCACCTCGCGCGTGAGTTCCGCGTCGAAGCCTACACCCGCACCACCCTCGAGGTCCTCGATCTCGGATCCCGCCAGGTCGAGCACGGCACCTTTCGCCTGATCCTGGTCGATCGCGCATCCGGCGACCGCTCCGAACTCACCGGCAAATACCAGGACCTCTGGTCGACCGCGCAGCCCGGCGGGCCGCGGCTCACGCACCTGGCGTGGAACTTCGACCACTGGCCGCCGCTGGCCGACCGGTTGCGACCGACCGCCCCGCCCGGCCGCATCCTCGCCTACGAACCCCATGCGCCGGTGGAGTCCGATCTGAGCCTGGAGCTCAACGCCCTGGCCAAGTTTCATGAAGCTGCCGTGGTCGAGCACGACGCCGCCCGCTGGACCCGGCTTTACGCCGCGGATGCCTGGCTGTTCGCCAACAACGGTCCGCTCACCCGCGGCCGCGACGCGATCGGCGACTGGTTTGCCCGGCATGTGCCGGAGTTGCCGGTGTTCGAGAAGCTGGATCTGCGCACCCACCATTTTGAGGACCTCGGCGACCACGTCATCGAATTCGCCGCGCACGTCGCCATCTGGCGCAACGGCGCCTCGTCGGGCGTCGGCACGGGCAAGGACGTGCGCATCTGGCGCCGCAGCCCGGCCGGTCAACTGAAGCTTATCCGCCACATCGGCATGTACGACTGACCCCCGCCTCCCCCATGAAATCCAAGCTGCTTTTCCCTTTCCTGGTCCTGTGGATCGCGCTGCCCCTGCTGCGGGCCGGCGATCCCGCCGGCACCGTGGTCACCGTGCCCTTCACCTCCACCGTGCTGCGCGACAACCACATCGGTCTCGCCGCCGAACGCGAGCACCGCGTCTACCTGCCGCCGTCCTACGCCGACTCCCCAGACCGCCGTTACCCGGTGGTTTACTTCTGCCACAACTTCTACTGGAGCCCGGCCGAGACCTTTGCCGACGGCAACATGCCGCGCCTGCTCGAACGCGGCTTCGCCACCGGCGTGGTCGATGAATTCATCCTCGTCGTGGCCGACTACACCTCGCCCACGATCGGCAGCATCTACGAAAACTCCCCAGTCAGCGGCCGCTGGCTCGACTACACCGCCACCGAAGTCGTGCCGTTAATCGACGAACGTTTCCGCACGCTGCCCCATCGCGCCAGCCGGGCGGTGGTCGGCGACTTCTTCGGCGGCCGCGGGGCGCTGGCGCTCGCGATGGAGCATCCCGAGCTCTTCGGCAGCGTCTACGCGCTGCATCCCGTGGCGATGGGCAGCGGCGATCTGCCCTGGGGCGCTCTCGGCATCGACTGGCGCGCCATTCACGCCGCGAAAACCTTCGACGACCTGCCGCCCGGTCGCGAGCGGATCTTCGTAGCCTTCAGCCAGGGATTCCTGCCCCGGCCCGGCCACCCGCCCTTTCATTGCGACTTCCCCGTCGAACTCGTCGAAGGCGAGCCCCGCCCGGTGCCCGAGCGGCTGCGTCGCCTCCAGGCAGGCGTCCACCTCGACGAATGGCTCGACGGCCACGCCGAGGCCCTGCGCAGCCTGCGCGGACTGGCGATCGACTGGGGCCGCTTCGACCCGACGCAGGGACACGTTCTCGCGAGCCGCCGCTTCAGCCGCCGTCTCGCCGACCTCGCCATTCCGCACGAGGCCGAGGAATACGCGGGCGGTGTGTGGGACCGCACCTGGACCGCAGACGGCCGCTTCGCCACCCGCGTCCTGCCCTTCCTCGGCCGGCACCTGCTCGCCGAGACTGCCGAGGAATAAGACGAAACAAGCCCCTGCGCGGCGGGCGCGACCGCAAATACGCTCGACTCACGCGGACGAACCCGTGACTGCTTTTCGCGCCCGCATGCCCCAAGCCCCCGACAAAGACCGCTGGTTTCGCGAGGAACTGGTCGCGCACACCGAACCGTTGCGCCGGTGGCTGCAGAGCCGTTACCCGTCGATCACCGACGCCGACAACATCGTGCAGGAAACCATCACCCGGGTATGGCGCGAGCGCGTGTTCGGCCACGTGACGTCCCCGCAGGCGATGCTGTTCACCACCGCGCGCAACCTCGCCATCGACCAAATCCGCCGGCAGCGCATCGTCCCGATGGAATCTTTGGCGGAAATCGCCGAGCTGCCCGTCTACGATACGGAACCCTCGCCTTCCGAAGCCGCCGCCCGTGACCAGGAACTCGAACTCTTGACCCAAGCCATCCAGTCTCTTCCCGCCAAATGCCGTCAGGTACTCACCCTGCGGAAGATCTACGGATTGTCGCAAAAGGAGATCGCCCAGCACCTCGGCATCAGCGAACACACCGTTGAGTCGCAGATCGGCAATGGCATGCGCCGCTGCGCCAAGTTTCTCGCCCACAAAGGACTCCCCTGAACCCGATGGCCGACTCCGAGAAGAACAAGTCCTCGGCAGAGGTGACCGCCGCCCAGTGGATGGCGCGCCGGGATCGCGGCTTCACGCCCGCCGAACAGGACGAATACCTGCAGTGGCTGAGCGAGGACCCCACCCATGGCGCCGAGCTCGCCCGCCTCGCCCGAGCCTGGGATCGGCTCGATGCGCTCCATCAGTGGAATCCCACCCACAGTGCGCGCCCCAACGCCGATCTGCTGCTCCCGCGTCACCGTCGTTCCTGGCTTCGGCACCCGTTCCTGTTCGCCGCCGCCGCCGCGATCGTCGTGCTCGCGAGCCTCGCCTGGCTGCGCCCCGGGTCGACCACGACCTCCGCTCCCGAGGTAATCATGCACCCCGGGCCGCGTCGCCTCACCCTGAGCGACGGCTCCATGATCGAACTCAACGCGGCCGCCCGCGTCGACGTCCGGTTCAGCGCGGAGACCCGCCAGGTCCGCCTGCTCGAAGGAGAGGCGCACTTCATCGTGGCCAAGAACCCGGCGCGGCCCTTCGTCGTCACCGCCGGCGACTACAGCGTTCGCGCCGTGGGCACCGCCTTCAACGTTTCCCTGTCCGCTGACGCGGTCGACGTGCTCGTCACCGAGGGCCAGGTCCAGCTCGGCGCCCCTCATGCGCCCCCCGCTTCCGCGCCCGCGCTGCCTCGTCTCATCGCCGGCCAGCAGGCGCTCATCCACGGAGGCACGACAACCCAGGTCGAGGTCAACGAACTCACCCCCGCCCAGATCGAGCACCGCCTGGACTGGCAGTCGCTGCGACTGGAGTTTTCCTCGATGCCCCTGCGCGACGTGATCGAGGAATTCAACCGCTACAACAGTCGGCAACTCCTCGTGCAGGACACCGCCACTGGCAACATCCTCATCGGCGGCACCTTCCGCGCCGACAACGTCGAGGCCTTTGTCCGCCTGCTCGACGTGGGCTTCGGGATCAAGACCCACGCCCAGGGCGAAAACCTCGTCCTCAGCCGCCCCTGAACGGCCGTAGCGGCGGCTTCAGCCGCCAGCTCACGTCTCCCCGAATAGCCGGTCTGCCGTGATCGCGGCCTGGGGGTGGACGCCGGCGCCCCCGACGGCGTCTTCCCTGCGTCAGCCTCCCGGGCGAACGAGGGGCTTCTCCGCTCCAACGCAAAACCGCGTCCGGAGACCGCGGTCCACCCTTTCTGCCCGGTGGACGCCGGCGTCCCGACAGCGTCGGACGCGGTGGCGTGGAGCCGTCCCCATCCGGGTAATTCGGCCTAAAGAAATCCTTAACGGAAATCGCGGGACCGCTCGTCTGAACCCTCGTTGGACGGGCCTTTTTTGCGCCCGCCCGCATCCCCTAACCCCCACCTGTGAACCCGTCCTTGAGCGAACGCATCGGCCCGTGGGCCGTTGCCGCCGCACTGGGTCGGATCATCGAACCAACCGGAATGAAACCTATAAGACCCAACACCATCCTGGTGAGCACCCTTGCCCTGGCGGGCCTGTGCTCCCTTTCGGCGCAAACCAATGCGCCTTCGACGGAGATCGACGACGAGGATACCGTGGTACTGTCCCCCTTCGAGGTCACCGCCACCGAGGACAGTGGCTACGCGGCCACCGAGACCCTCGCCGGCACCCGCATCCGCACCGAGCTGCGCGACGTCGGCGGCGCCATCTCGGTCATCACCGAGGAGTTCCTCCGCGACATCGGCGCCACCGATAACAGCACCCTCCTCCAATACACGCCCAACGCCGAGGTCGCCGGCACCCGCGGCACCTACGCCGGCCTGGGCAACGGCACCGGCGTCGACGAGTCCGGCAGCCTGCGCGCCCCGGGCGGTGCCCAACGCGTCCGCGGTCTAGCCGCCGCCGACAACACCCGTGACTTCTTCGTCACCGATATCCCGTGGGACTCCTACAACGTCGACCGCATCGACATCCAGCGTGGTCCCAACGCCATCCTCTTCGGCCTGGGCTCCCCCGCCGGCATCGTGAATTCCTCGCTCAAGGATGCCGCCTTCCGCGACAGCGGCGAAGTCAGCCTCCGCGTGGGCTCCTACGCCAGCATCCGCGGCACCCTCGACATCAACAAGGAGCTCATCAACGACACCCTCGCTGTTCGTTTCTCGGCCCTGTTCGACCAGGAGAAATTCCAGCAGGATCCGGCCTTTGAAGACGACGAGCGCTTCTACGGTGCCCTGCGCTGGGAGCCCAAGCTGTTCGCCAACGGCCGGACCACCATCCGGGCCAAATACGAACACGGCGACATCAACGCCAACCGCCCCCGCATCGTTCCGCCCAATGACAACATCTCCGCCTGGTTCCGCCCGGCGGCCGTCAGTGCGGCCAATCCCTTCGGCGGCATGGGCAAACTGGCGGTCGCCAGCGGTTATGAGTCCTTCACGACTCTCCAGTCCAGCGCCTCCGACCTCTACAACCCGTACGTGGCCAGCATGGTCAACCAGCAGCAGCCCTTCTGGCTGATCGACGGGGCGAGCGCCGAGACCTACGACGTCATCGGCGGCTACATCAATCCCGGCGCCCTTAATCCCAATGGGACCGTACGCGGCGCCTCCCAAGGCATCGCCGGCAAGACCTACGGTGACCAGTTCTTCGGCGTCGCCGGCCTGCCCCAGGCCGCCAACGGCCTGCAGCTCCCGCTCAGCCAATACGGCCAGTACCGCAACGAATCCCTCACCGACCCGTCCATCTTCGACTTCTACACCAAGCTGATCGACGGAAACAACAAGAGCGAGTTCGAGAACTGGGACGCCTACAACATCGACGTCTCCCAGACCTTCCTCAACGACCGTCTCGGCTTCCAGTTCACCTACGACAAACAGGAATACGCCCGCGGCGGTGAGTCGTTCCTCAACGGCACGCCCACCCTCACGGTCGACATCCTCCGCAACTACCTCGACTACTACCTCACCGCGCCCAACACCGCCGGCACCACCAACGCCAACTTCGGCCGCCCCTACGTCGCCACCAACGGCGGCGGCGGCACCTCCTACGAGAGCGATCGCGAATACCTGCGCGGCGCCCTCTTCGCCGAAGTACGCGCCGAGGACATGTTCGAGCGCGACAGCCTGATCACCAAGATCCTCGGCAAGCACCGCTTCAACGCCGTCTACAGCAGTGAGGATTACCAGACCGAAAACCGCGGCTGGGTAAACTTCGCCAACCCGCAATACTGGGCCGGCTACTGGAACGGCAACAACGGCAGCGGCTCCCCGATCACCGACCGCCCGCCCACGGCGTTCGTTTACCTCGGCGATTCCATTGCCAGCCTCTCCTCCGCCGCCGGCGCCAACATCCCCGGCATCACCGGATCGGTCACCATGGACGACGCCCATGCGTGGGTCTTCGACTCCACCTGGAACGGCGGCTCGATCGCCCCCAACGCGCCCTGGACCCCTCCGGCCAACCTCGAGACCGTCTACCAGCCCGATTCGCCGCCCCAGACCGCCGGCTGGCTGCAGAACTCCAATCCCGCCAACTACGCCGGCTGGAACCGCTACGGCATCGCCCTGCTCCGCTACGACGACGGCGCCGATCCCACGCTCACCACCAGCGCCCAACAGGCCCTGCGCAAGACCGAATCGCAAGCCGTCTCCTGGCAGGGCTTCCTCTGGAACAACGCCATCGTGCCGACCCTCGGCTGGCGCTCCGACGAGGTGGAAAGCTTCGGCGTCAGCGCCCGGCAGCAGCCGAGCAACCGCTCCATCCTGAACCTCAGCTCGAGCACGGTGAACAACACCCTGCCCTACGTGATGCCGACCGACTCCACCATCGCCGCCAATCAGGGCTACTCCTACTTCGAGGACGAGTCCACCAGCGGTGGCGTGGTCGTGCACCTCAACCGCCTGTTCGGCGACAACGACATGCTGCCCCTCAACGTGAGCCTGTCCTACAACAAGTCGAACAACTTCCAGGTCACCGACACGCGCCGTGACCTCTACGGCAACGTCCTCGACAACCCGACCGGCCAAACCGAGGACTACGGCGTACTGCTCTCCACCAAGGACGGCCGTTATTCCTTCCGCGCCATCAAGTACGAGACCACGGTGAAGAACGCCTCCTCCGGCCTCAGCAATCCCGGCGGCATCGGCGCGGTTATCCGGCAGGGTCTGCGCTTCCGCAACGTGTTCCTCTACGACCTCGGTGCCTACGACTGGAACACCCGCGACGCCCCGCAGGGCCGCAACACCTGGGGCGGTTCCACCGAGCGCGGCGACCCGGTCAACGGCGCCGACCAAAGCCTCACTCCCGAGCAAGGTCGCGCCCTCGAGGACGCCGCCATCACCACCTGGAACGAGATTCAGGCCTGGCTCACGCCCAAGGGCTTCTTCGAGGCCTGGGGCTTCACCCCCGTCGACCTCGCCGACCTGACCGACCGTTCGACCTACGAGGCCAATCCCGCGGCCCACCAGCCGTCGGACACCAGCCAGGTCTACGCCTACGGTTCCTCCGAGCCGCAGGGCTTCACCGTCACGGCCGACACCCTGTCGAAGGGCTACGAGTTCGAACTCACCGCCAACCCCACGCCCAACTGGCGCGTCGCCTTCAACGCTTCGCAGACCGAGTCCTCCCGCAGCAACGTGGGCGGCCCGCTCCTCGACGAGTTCATCGCCTACCTCGACACCCAGCTCACCGGCACCCCGGCGGGCAACATGCCCCAGTTCGGCAACACCAGCCTGAGCATCTACGGCAATGTCTATGGCCCCTGGCGCGCCAACTACGCGCTCATGAAGCTGCAGGAAGGCACCCGCGCCCCCGAGATCCGCAAGTGGCGCTACAATGTCGTCACCAACTACACCTTCTCCGAAGGTCTGTTGAAGAACGTCGGCATCGGTGCCTCCTACCGCTGGCAGGACAAGGTCGCCATCGGCTACCCGCTCGTGCCGCTCTCGGCCACGGAGTACACCTTCGACCTCACGAAGCCCTACTACGGTCCCGCCGAGGACGCCCTCGACCTGTGGGTGAGCTACGAAAAGAAGCTCACCGAGAAGATCGACTGGCGCGTGCAGCTCAACGTGCGCAACGCCTTCGACGGCCGCGACCTGATCCCGATCTCCGTCCAACCCGACGGCCAGACCTGGGCCAGCGTGCGCGTGGCACCGCAGCAGGAGTTCTTCCTCACCAACACCTTTGCCTTCTGACCGCCCGGTCGGACTGAGTATTGGTTAAATGATCGCCGCCCCGCACCGGGGGCGGCGATTTTTTTTGGACGCCCGCGTCCGGCCGAATCCGCCGCAACCACTCCCACGCAGGCCGCGTCCGGAGGCCACGGTCCACCCCGGTGCCTGGCAGGTGGACGTGGGCCTCCGGACCGCGTCGTTCCATGTGCCTCGCCGCCCCAACACCGTGAACGGACAAGGATGTCCATTCTCCCCTCGCGCACGGCCCTACCCTGGAGAACGGACATCCTGTCCGTTTGCGTTGCCTCTCCGCCATCACCATGCGCCTGATCCGCCTCCCCGCCCGCACAAAACTACGGAAAAAACCCCGCCAGGTTGATCTCCGTCGCGCTCGCGACCGGCTCGCCTTCCTCCAACGCCGGCACAAAAAACATCTCCTGCACGATCGCCGCGAGTTCGGCCGGGACCCGCCGGCTCTGGTTCACCGCCACCTCGCCGCCGCCCACCCGCACCGACTCGCTGAACGACTTCGCCGCCGCCGCGTCCACCGGCCGCGTGCGCACCTCCGTCTCGTTCACGATGCTGCCGAGAAAGGCCTTCGCCTCCGTCACCGTATCGTGAATACTCAGCAACCGGCCGTCCGCATCGATCGTCACCGCGATCGGTTGATCGAAGCCCGCCGGCGACTCCGCCGCAAACAAGGCCCGCGGCGCCAACGACCACACCGGCGCCGCCGGCAGCGTCTCGCCCCGGTGTTCGCCCAGGTGCGACAACAGCAAATACTCCCGTACCGCCCCTTCGGTGAGCTCCATCCGCCTCGCCGACAGGTTGCTCGCCAGCTCCTGCCCACGCGCATACACGTGCACCTTCACCTCGCCGACCGTGAACCCCGGCTCGAAACCCGCCCGCCGGATCCGCACCCGCCGCGGCTTGTCATCGAGCACTCCCACCGCCTCGTAGAAGGTGCGCACCTTTTCCTCGGCCTCCCCTTCCTTGATCGCCGCCAACACCACGACATAGGCGTCATGGATCGGTTGATACGAAGACAACACGAAACTCAGGTCCAGCAGGTCGAACGATTCCTCGCCCTGCGCCCGCCCTTCGAGCTCCATCATGCTCAAACCCGCCGATGCCGCCGCCGCCGCATGCGCTTCGTGCACCGCATTGAAGGCCGCGTCCGCCGCCAGGATCTTTTCCCGCACCACTTCCGGATCGGGGGTGCCCGGCGCGATGAACCCGCCGTTCTCCGCCGCCTGTCGCCGCGCCTCCATGCCGATGCGATACTCCCCCTGCAGCGCCATGTCGTTCCACAGCCGATCCTCCTGCTGCTGCATCATCTGCCGCTGCGCATGCGCGGTGAGGTCGATCTGGTTGAGCATGCCGCGCATCACCGGGTCGTTGTCCGGCGAATACGTCCGTACCGGTCGCAACTCGTCGATCTGCACTTGCGCCCGCGCCACCCGCACCCGATGGGCCGCACTGAATCCCCCGGCGTCCCGCGGGTTCACCCGCGAGTGCGTCGCGTCGCCGAGCACGAACGTACGCTGGTCGATCCCCAGCACCGGCACCGGCGTTTCCCCCTGCCGCACCACGATCTCCACCCCGGTAAACAGGGGATAGGTCGGCGTCGGCGTCGGCGTGGTTTCCTGCGCGGACAATCGCAGGACCAGCAACACCGGCAGTACCGCAGTCCGGCACCGCCGACAGAAATTCGGAAGGCTTGCTCTCATGTCAGGGTAGGAACGGAGGGGGTCGGACGGGGTTCGGAGGCCAATCGCAATTCGACACGACAGAAACCCCGCGGGATCCCTGCTCCCCTGCATCGATTTCCTATTTCGTCATCCCCGCGCGCACCATCGGCGGCATGAGCTGGAGTGCCAGGGCTTCGATGGACGAATCCGGGAACCCGATGCCGTAGGCGCGGCTCAACGCCCACAGGTTCACCACCGTGCCCGGGGTCCACGTGCACAGCGTTTCCGCATCCAGATCTTCCATACACGCGGCGATTTGTTCGCGCGCCAGGTCCTCGCGCTGCACCCGCGCCAACAAGGCCGCCAAACTCACCCGGCGGTCGGGCGGCAACCCGCGGGCCGCACGGCGCGACAGCATCGGCACCAGCCTGTCCAGGGTTTCGGTGAGCCGTTTCCCGTCGCGCGCCGCGAAATCGATGCTGGCCATCGCAGCGAGCACCGCCGGGTGGCGCGCAAACGTCTCGAGATTTTCCCGCATCGCCACCGCCTCGCGCACCTGCCCGCGCTCCACAAAAAAATCCGCCAGCCGGCTCAGCCCCAGCTCCGGCGACTGCTCGGCGCCCACCGCAAACGCCCGCAGGTCGAAGGACTCGAATCCCGGTTCCTTCGGAATCAGATAATCCATCGGCTGCACCGTCAGCGGCATGTCCCACCAGCGCAACGACACCCCGAACGCGTTCGGCGGCAGGGCCTGCCCCGGTTCCAGGTCGGCGCCGATGCGCACCAACTGATCCAGGCCGGGATCCCACAAGGGCAGGGCAATGTGCGTCACCGCCTGCGTCTGCAGCAGGATGCCGACTTCCTGCGCCGTGCTGGCACTCGCCAGCCGCACCGCCGCGAGGTGACCGGCCCCGTTTTCCGGATCACTCGACACCACCGCGCGAAACCCGCCGTAGTACGCCACCGCATCGGCAAAGATCGGCGTCGAAAAAATCACCACCGGCTCGTCTCCGGCCCGCAGGGCGATCCAGGCCGCGAAATCCCGCGCGATCAGGGCCTGTGCCTCCCGCGGCGTCACGTCGACCACCCGCCCGTCCGGCACCGCCTTGGGGAAGCCAACCACCCAGCCCGGCAACAGGCCCACCAGCACCGCCGCCAGCGCCACCTGCGTACGCCGCTCCCGCAGCGACTTCCCGGCAAAGAGACCGGCTATCGCCACCAACACCACGCCGTGAACCAGGTTCCACCACCGCAGTTGCAGCAGGGCCAGTCCCACCGCCAGCAGCAGCAAGCTGCCCATCACGACCAGGCCCCCGCCCGCCCGATCCGCGCGCCGGGTTCGCCACCGCCACCCCAGCGCCACCGCCACACCGAGCACGGGGAGCATCGTGGCCACCTTGGCCGCACCGTCTCCCGCCCGCCGCAACCAGGTTACTGTATCCGGCGCCACCACCCCTCGCGGATGGTTGGCGAGCTCGATCGCATAAAAATCCCCCGCGAGCAATCCGCCCGTCTCCGTCAGCACCACCGTCACCGGCCAGACCAGCATCGCCAGCAGACCTCCGACCAATCCCACGAGAACCTTGGCCGGTGGCGTCCGCCGCCCCGCTCTTCTCCACCCGCCGGCCGCATTCAATACCTCGCCCATCCCCAGCCATACCAAGGCATGCAGGGGACTCACTGCCGTCATCGAAGTCAGCATGCCCGCCGCCCCAAACTCTCCCAGACTCGCCAGGACGGTCGTCGCCGCGCCCGCCACCGACCACCACCGCCACGCCCCCACCGGTGCGTCCCGTGGCTGCAAAACCTCCCCGCCCAGCCCGCCGAGCGTAATCCCGAGCAGGACCGCCATCTGTGCCACCGCATCATTCCACAAGCCCACTCCGCCGAGCAGCCCCGCCACCACCCAAAGCGTCCGGCGGCCTTCCGCCGCGAGCAGGACCAGACCGCTGGCGGTCGCCAGCACCCAGCTCAACGCGTGAGGATCCGGGGCGCCTGGTTGAAAACCGGCGGCCAGCGGAAACAACATCGTCGCCCCCGCCGCAAAGCCCGCCGCCGCAGCCCCACCCCAGCGCCACGCGCAGAACACCGTTCCCGCAGCGGTGAGCAGCAACCACAACAGGGGGTCCGCCACCCGCGCGCCGGTCTCGATACCCGCACCCAGCGACTCGCCCGTCACCAGGCTCGTCCCCGCGCCCACCGCCGTCAGCCACCAGCGGTAGGGCGAGGTGCGCGAGGTTTCGCGACCATCGGGCACCGCATCGTGCTCAATGTGCCGCACCCGCCACCGCCCCTCGGCCGCGGCCGCCTGCGCCTCCCGGATCCACCAGAAACTGGGACTGTGCAACCCCGGCACGATCTGCCTGCGCTGACCGCGTTCCCACCCGGTCGCGCTCTCCGCCGAGCGGGCGGGCGCGTCGACCGACCAGGTCGGTCGATCACTCAGCGCCTGCACCCGATCGATGCGTCGCGACATTGCCCACACCTGCACCAGCAGGGCGACCAGCAGCAGCCCCCACCACGCATGCGGCAGGACTTTTTGGATACGGGTGGGTGCCGGCGAAACAGGAACGGACATGGGGCAACAAAGGGTTAACGGGGCAGTCTGCGCAGACCCTCGAAGAGCGGCATCCTTGACCCGCTCAACCGGCGCGGATTCAGTCGATCGCTTTTCAAAAACTGGCGACTCCACGACTACCGTTCCGGTCGCGAGCCATGCGAGCATGAAGCGACGTTCAACCCGCAAAACCCTCCTTCGGATCGGCCGGCCGCTGCCCGCCCTGCTGGCCGCCGCGCTCTCGGCCAGCGAACCGATGGCGACTCCCTTCGCGACGCGCTCCGCTCCCACCGGCGACACCCTGTTCACGGCGCTGGCGCCCGAGCAGACCGGCATCGTCACGACCAACGCCTACGACGACCCCCGCATGTGGGCCGAGCTCCACCGCGAATACCATGTCGGCGCCATCGGCACCGGCGTCGCCATCGGCGACTACGACGACGACGGCCGGCCCGATATCTACATCGTCAGCAAGATCGAGTCTCCCCGCCTCTTCCGCAATCTCGGCGACTGGCGCTTCACCGATGTCACCGCCGCCGCCGGCCTCACCGACGACTCCGGGCACTGGAAACAGGGCGCCTCCTTCGTCGATGTCGACAACGACGGCCGCCTCGATCTCTACGTCTGCCGCTTCGGCGCGCCCAACCAGCTGTTCATGAACCGCGGCGACGGCACCTTCACCGACGAAGCCGCCGCCCGCGGGCTCGCCGTCGTCGATGCCAGCGGCGCCGGCTGCTTCGCCGACTACGACCGCGACGGCTGGCTCGACGTCTATCTCCAGACCAACCTGCTCGACGCCACCGCCAGCCCCGGCGGCCAGCGCGACCGCCTCTTCCGCAACAACGGCGACGGCACCTTCACCGACGTGACCGACGCCGCCGGCATCCTCCCCACCCGCACCCAGGGCCACTCCGCCACCTGGTGGGACCAGGACGAGGACGGCTGGCCCGACCTCTACGTCGCCAACGATTTCGCCCCGCCCGACTTCCTGTATCGAAACAATGGCGACGGCACCTTCACCAACGTCATCGACGACGCCCTGCCTCACACACCGTTCTCCTCCATGGGTGCCGACCTCGGCGACGTCGACGGCGACGGCCGGCTCGACTTCTACGTGGCCGACATGGCCGGCACCACCTGGGAAAAAACCCAGCGCGGCCTCGCCGATTCCCGCGGTCGCGCCGAGATCGATCAGAACGAACGCAACGGCACCGCGATCCAGCTGCTCTACAACGCGCTCTACCTCAACACCGGCACGTCCCGCAGCCTCGAGGCCGCGCACCTCGCCGGCCTCGCCGGCACCGACTGGACCTGGTCGCTGCGTTTCGAGGACCTCGACAACGACGGCCGCATCGACCTGCACGTCACCAACGGCATGGACCGCGAGCAGAACAACCTCGACATGATCGAGCGCCGCCTCGCCACCATCAACGCCGCCGCCCGCATCCGCGTCACCCGCAACAGCCCCGTGCACACCGAGGCCAACCTCGCCTACCGCAACCGCGGCGACCTGCGCTTCGAGGAGGTCGGCCGCGCCTGGGGACTCGACCAGACCGGCGTCAGCTTTGGCGCCGCCTTCGGTGACCTCGACAACGACGGCGACCTCGACCTCGTCCACACCAACTTCCAGGCCGGTGCGACCGTCCTGCGCAACGACAGTCAATCCGGCCACACTACGATCATCGCCCTGCGCGGTACGACGTCCAACCGCTTCGGCCTCGGCGCGCGCATCGAAGCCGTCACCGCCGCAGGCACCCAGGTTCGCCAACTCGTCTCGACCCGCGGTTACCTCTCGACCAGCGAACCGGTCGCGCACTTCGGCTTCGGCACGGTGGACACGATCGATCGCCTGCGCATCACCTGGCCCAGCGGTCGCATTCAGGAACTGACCGACCTGCCGACGAACCGCCGCTACACGATCACGGAGCCGGCCGGGCCGGAATCGGAGACGACCACGGCGTCCCCCCGTACTCCAACCCTGTACACCGAGGTCACCGCCGCACTCGGCCTCGCCGTCACTCAGCGCGAGGAGCCGCTCGAGGGCACGGTCAACCAACCGCTCCTGCCCTTCCGCTTCAACCGCCGCGGCCCCGGCCTGGCCGTGGGCGACCTCAATGGCGACGGGCGCGACGAGGTGATCGTTGGCGCCACCGTGCGCGACGGCCTGCGCCTGCTCTGGCCCGGCCCGACCGGGCGTTACCAGATTCTGGATACAAACCAGCTCGGCCCCCTCGGCGTTCCGTCTCCGGTCAACACCGGTCCGCCGCTCATCTTCGATGCCAACGGCGACGGTGCCAACGACCTGCTGCTCACCGCCGGCGGCGCCGCCCTGCCCGCCGAGGAACCCGAATACGAGCCGCGCCTCTGGCTCAACCGCGGCAATGGCGGCCTCGATCCCGCCCCGCCTGGTTTCCTGCCCTCCCTACCCATCAGCGTCGGCGCCGCCGTCGCCGCCGACTTCGATCGCGACGGCCGGCTAGATCTCTTCCTCGGCGGCCGCCTGCTGCCCGGCTACTACCCCGAACCGGCCATGAGCGCGCTCCTGCTGCAGGACGACGGCCGGCTGCGGGATGTGACCGCTGCCTTCGCGCCCGATCTGCGCGAAGCCGGCCTCGTCACCGCCGCCCTCGCCAGCGATGCCGACAACGATGGCTGGATCGATCTGATCGTCGCACTCGAATGGGGCGGCGTACGTTTTTGGCGCAACCAACAGGGCAAGGGTCTCGCCGATGAATCCGCCGCCTGGGGATTCGACTCGGCCGGCACGGGTCTATGGTCGTCGCTCGCCGCGGGAGACTTCAACGAAGACGGCCGACTCGACTACGTCATCGGCAACCTCGGTCACAACACCGTGCTGCGCGCCACGCGCGACGCTCCGCTGCATCTTTTTGTCCACGACTTCGCCGCCAGCGGAGAGCCGCAGCTTGTCCTGGCCATGCACGAACAGGGTCGGCTGCTCCCCGTCGCGAGTCGTGGCGAATTGGGCGCGAAGATTCCCGCGGTGCGGCGGCGCTTCTCCTCCAACGATCGTTACGCCGCCTCGACGCTCACCGACGTGCTGGGCGCCGACGCGCTCGCCCGGGCCGATAACTATACGGTCAACGAACTCCGCAGCGGCGTGCTGCTCAGCGGCGCCGAAGGACGCTTCACATTTTCCCCACTGCCGACGCGTACGCAGATCGCCCCCGTGCAAGGCATGGCGGCGGCCGACATCGATGCCGACGGCCACACCGACCTGCTCCTGGCCACCAACGACTATTCTTCGATTCCCGCGCTCGGCCGTTTCGACAGCGGACTCGGCTGCCTGCTGCGCGGGGACGGCCGCGGAGCCTTCACCGCAGTGCCGCTGGCGAAAAGCGGGTTCAGCATGCCCGGCAATGCCAAGGCGCTGGCGATCGTCGACTTCGACAATGAAGCCCGGCCCGACGTCCTGGTCTCCCGCAACAACGAACCGCTCGTCGCCTTCCGTCACGCCCAGGAAGGTCGCGATCACGGGCATCACCTCGCCGTACGTCTGCGTGGCCGCGGCGGCAACCCCGCCGCCATCGGTGCCCGCGTGAGCCTTCTGATCGCTGGTCGTCCCGCGCAAGTGGCCGAAGTCCACGCCGGCGGCGGCTACGCCAGTCAGTCGGCTCCCACCCTCTTTTTCGGTCTCCCGCGCGAACTCCTCTCCGACGCCACGCTCGTGGTGCGCTGGCCCGACGGTACCTCGACGACCCACGCCCTTCCGACGCCCGCGGGCCACATCGAGATCTCGCAATAGGGGCCGATCGCAGCGCCGAGCTTTCCGTTGGCCGGTAACCCAGAAAAAGGTCGGAGGGGCCGCGCCGTCCACCCCGGAACGGAAGCAGATTGCCGCGGAATTACGGCCACTCACGTGAGTCTTAAATTAGCTCATCTGATATAGTGTTAACGGGTAATAAGTATGTCTGTCTTTAACCGTAAAACCCCTGTTTTGCCCGCCCCCCGCCTGCGCTCTGCGGTGCAACGCTCAGACCGTCCGGCGACCGGTCGGGCCCGACCCATACACCCGTATGAACACCACCAAACCCAACATCGTCATCGCGGCCCTGGCTCTTGCCGGTGCCTGCTATCTGCCCGCCCAGACCAGTGCGCCCCCGGTCGATGAGGCCATCGACTCGGACGAAACCATCGTGTTGTCACCGTTCGAGGTGACGGCATCCGAGGAGACCGGCTACCTGGCCACCGAAACCTTGGCCGGCACCCGCATCCGCACCGATCTGCGTGATGTCGGTTCCGCCATTTCGGTCATTACCAAGGAATTCATGCAGGACATCGGCGCCACCGATAATGCCTCGCTCCTCCAATACACCACCAACACCGAAGTCTCCGGCACCCTCGGCACCTACACCGGCCTGGGCAACGCCGCGACCTTGGACGAGACGAGCCGCCTGCTCGCGCCCAATACCATCAATCGCGTGCGCGGTCTCAGCGCGGCCGAAAACACCCGCGATTACTTCGTCTCCGACATTCCGTGGGACTCCTACAACACCGACCGCATCGACATCCAGCGCGGCCCCAACTCGATCCTCTTCGGTCTCGGCAAGCCCGCCGGTATCATCAACGCCTCGATGGCCAATGCCAGCTTCCGCGACGAGGGTCGGTTCGACTTCCGCGTCGGCTCCTACGCCAGCGTCCGCGCGAGCCTCAGCGTCAACGAGGAGATCATCGAAGACGTTCTCGCGGTCCGCGTCGCCGGCCTGTGGGACAATGAGAAATTCCGCCAGAAACCCGCTTACGAGGACGACGAACGCGGCTACGTGGCCCTGCGCTTCGACCCGAAGCTCTTCGGCCCCACCGCCCGCACCAGCCTGAAGGTCAAATACGAGCACGGCGAGATCGACGCCAACCGCCCGCGCATCGTCACGCCCCAGGACTCGATTTCCCCGTGGTTCCGGCCCGCCACCGTGTCGGCCAGCAATCCCTTCGGCGGACTGAACAAAGTCGTCACGCCCGATCCCTACACCGCCTTCGCCGACTACATGGGCGCCTCCGGTGCCCACTACAGCCCCTGGTACGGCGGCGCCAATCTCAACGCCCAGCAACCCTTCTGGCTCATCGACGGCACCACCGGCAGCGTCCTCGACGCCCGCGCCGGGCCCATCAACAACGGCGCCCGCAATCCCGACGGTACGATCCGCGGCCGTTCCGACGGTATCGTCGGCCGCCTCTACCCGGCTCCGTTCGTTGCCCTCGGCAACCTCAGCGGGGCCGCCGCCAACCTGGGGCTGCCACTCGCCAACTACGGTCAGTATCGCAACGAGTATCTGACCGATCCCGGCATCTTCGACTTCTACAACGTCCTCATCGACGGTGACACCAAGAAGGAATTCCAGGACTGGGACGCCTACAACATCGATCTCTCGCAGACCGCGCTCAACGACCGCGTCGGTGTCCAGCTCAGTTATGACCAACAGGACTACTACCGCGGAGGCGAATCCCTCCTCGGCTACAATCCGGTCATCTCCGTCGACATCATGGAGCGTTGGGACGACCTCTCCGCCAACCCCAACGTCGGCCGTCCCTTCGTCACGTCCGCCGCCGGCGGCGACGGCTCCAGCTACACCAGCGACCGCGAATATTACCGCGCCTCCGCCTTCGGTGAGCTGCGCTTCTCCGACTTCATGGATCAGGACGCCTTCCTCACCCGACTGCTCGGCAAGCATCGCTTCAACGCCGTTTACAGCTCGGAGGATTTCGTGGCCGAGACCCGTACCTGGAACCGCAAGGCCAACGACCAGGCCTGGGCCGCCTTCTGGAACGGCGGCGACGGTTCCTCGCAACCGTTCACCGATCGCGTGCCGGTGGGCATCATCTACCTCGGCGGCTCCGTGCGCAGCCTCGCCTCCGCCTCCGACGCCCATATTCCCGGCATCGACGGAAACCTCGACCTCAACGGCGGCGCCGTGAACGTCTTCGATACAACGTGGAACTCGAGCGTCGCCTTCGATGCCCCGTGGACTGTTCCCGCCAATCTCGACGTCATGTTCGGCGATCCGCCCACCAACCAGACGGGCTTCTACCAGAACTCCAACCCGGCCAACTACGTCGGTTGGCGCGATCAACCGGTCGCGCTCTGGAGCTACGACAACGGCGCCGATCCGCGCCTCGTCAAGACGGCCCGCATCTCCCAGCGCGAGACCGAGTCCACCGCCATCTCCTGGCAGGGCTTCCTCTGGGAGGATGCCATCGTCGCCACCCTCGGCTGGCGCACCGATGAGATCAAGAGCCGCGACGTGACCGCGCAGGCCTCGAAGTACCGCAACACACTCGACCTCTCGCCCTCCGCCTTCGCCCTGCCGGCGACGTATGCGCCGAACCGCATCCTGGAGGATGAGTCGATCAGCGGTGGCGTTGTCGTCCACGTCAACCGCCTCTTCGGCGATCGCGATCCCCTGCCCATCAATGTCAGCCTGACCTACAACAAGTCCTCGAACTTCGAGGTCGGCAACGTTCGCAACGACATCTACGGCAATCCGATCGACAACCCCAGCGGCGACACCAAGGACTACGGCGTCCTCCTCTCCACCAAGGACGGCCGCTTCAGTCTTCGCGCCGTCAAGTACGAGTCCGAGGTCAAGCTGAACAACACCGACCTCAGCTCCAACAACATCGGCGCGACCATCTCCAACGGCCTCATGTGGAGGAACATTTTCCTCTACGACCTCGGTGCCTATGACTGGAGCACGCGCGATCAATACAGCTACCGCAATCACGCCTCCAACGCCTACCCGATCGACGGTGCCGCCAACCTGCCGTATCATGTCGAGGAATACTCCGCCGAGGAACTCGCGCTGGAGGACGCCATGATCAGCGGTTGGAACGAGATCCAGGCCTGGCTCGACGCCAAGGGCTTCTTCGAGGCGTGGAACTTCCGTCCCGTTCCGCTCGCCGACCTGACCACCCGCTCCGTCTATGCAGCCGATCCGGCCGCGCACACGCCGTCGGACACCAGCCGCGTCACCACGTATAGTCCGTCCGCGCCGGCCAACTTCGCCGTCACCGCCGACACCCTCACCAAGGGTTACGAAGTCGAGCTCACGGCGAATCCGACGCCGAACTGGCGCGTCGCGTTCAATGCCTCCCAGACCAAGGCCTACCGCAACAACGTCGGCGGCGACACGATCAACGAGTGGGTCGAATACATGGACTCCAAGCTGCTCGATCCAAACACCTCCAACGGCTACTCCTTCGCCGGCAACATTCCGCGCTGGGGTGGCGCCGCCAACTCGGTCGCCCGCACGATCTATGCGCCGTGGCGCGCCGAGTTCGTACGCATGAAGCTGCAGGAAGGCACCGCCGTTCCCGAACTGCGCGAGTGGACCTACCGCGTCGTCACCAACTACCGGTTCGACGAGGGCATGCTCAAGGACGTGAGCGTCGGCGGCAGCTACCGCTGGCAGGACGAAGTCGCCATCGGTTATCCGCTGGTGCCACTCGATGCCGCCACCTACGGCTTCGATCTCGATCACCCGATCATGGGGCCGACTGAGGACGCCATCGACCTGTGGGTCGCCTACGAGCGCAAGCTGACCGAGAGGATCGACTGGAAGGTGCAGCTCAACATCCGCAATGCCTTCGCGGGCAAGGATCTCATCCCGGTCTCGATTCAGCCCGACAACGCCACCTGGGCCGGCGTGCGCATCGCGCCCTCCCAGGACTGGTTCCTCACGAACTCCTTCTCGTTCTGAGGCTCCCGCTTCCCTGCACCGATCTGCACGCCGCCCCGTTCGCGGGGCGGCGTTTTTCTTGTCCCTGGGAGAACGGACGTCTCGTCCGTTTGCCCTGCCCCTCCACCCCTTCCACGGCGCAAACGGACAGGATGTCCGTTCTCCCACCACTCCGCCGCCACGCCACCCCGGAGAACGGACGTCCCCGTCCGTTTGCCCTGCCCCTCCGCCCCTTCCACCGCATAAACGGACGGGACGTCCGTTCTCCACCACCACCAGAGAATATTTCGACATTCCTGCCCTCACTGCCTTTCCTTTTCGCCATGGCTTCGCGTATCCGCTATCTACTTACATGCCTCAGCGCCCTCTGGCTCGCCCATCCCCTCTGGGCCGACGTCCGCCTGCCCGCCATCGTCGGTAACGGCATGGTGCTCCAACGGGACGTACGCCTGAAGGTCTGGGGCTGGGCCGAACCCGGCGAAGCCGTGGCCGTCGCCTTCCGCAAGCAGCAGCACGCCACCACCGCCGGCGAGGACGGTCGGTGGCACGTGCAGCTCGACCCCCTCACCGCCGGCGGGCCCGACAGCATGGAGATCAAGGGCGCCAACGAAATCGTGCTGCGCGACATCCTCGTGGGCGACGTGTGGATCGCCTCCGGCCAATCCAACATGACCCACTACTTCGGCCGCTGGCAGGAACGTTACGCGCAGGAAATCGCCTCCGCCGACTGGCCGTGGCTGCGCCAGTTTCACGTTCCCACCAACCCGGTGCTGGCCGGACCGGTCGCGGACAACCCGGGCGTCGAGTGGGTGCGCTGCACCCCGCAATCCATCCTGGATTTCACCGTCATCGGCACCTTCTTCGCCAAAAAACTCCACGAGCGTTACGACGTCCCGCAGGGCATCATCATGACCTGCGTCGGCGGCACCCTCATCGAGGCCTGGACCAGTGAGGAAGGCTTCCGCGAATTTCCCGATCACCTCGCCACCATCGCCCGCAATCAGGACGCGGCCCACGTCGAACGGGTCAACGCCGAGGCCCGGGCCGACCGCGCATCGGTCCCGCCGCGCACCGAGGCCGACCGCGGCCTCATCGGCGAGGTGAAGTGGTTCGATCCGGCCTACGAGCCGCTCAACTGGAAACGCATCGCCATCCCCGGCTACTGGGAGGACCAGGGCGTGCGCAATCTCGATGGCGTCGTCTGGTACCGCCGCGAAATCGACCTCCCCGCTGCTCTCGCGGGCGCGGAGGCCAAAGTGAAGCTGGGCCGCATCCGCAACGCCGACGAGTTCTACGTGAACGGCCAGCTTGTCGGCCGCACCACCTACGAGTATCCTCAACGCGAATACACCGTCCCCGCCGGCGTGCTCCGGGCCGGCCGCAACCTGCTGGTGGTCCGCGTGACCAACGGCGGCGGCCCGGGCGGCTTCATTCCCGACAAGCCCTACCACCTCACCGCCGCGGGCCACACCATCGACCTCACCGGCTACTGGGAGTATAAGGTCGGCGAGGTCTACCGTCCTTCGGGCCGCACCTTCCGACCGGGCATCAACGCCCAGGCCCAGCCCGCCGCCCTCTTCAACGGCATGATCGCGCCCTACACCGACTACGCCGTCCGCGGCATCCTCTGGTACCAGGGCGAGAGCAACGCCGGCGATCCCGCCGCCTACGCGCGCTACCTGCCGAATCTCATCGCCGACTGGCGCGCCCACTGGGGGCAGCCCGACCTGCCCTTCCTCATCGCCCAGCTGCCCAACTTCATGGACGTCGACTACCTGCCCGCCGACAGCAATTGGGCCCGCATGCGCGAGGTGCAGCTCGAAACCGCCCTGGCCGATCCCCACACCGGCGTCGGCATCAACATCGAACTCGGGGAATGGAACGACATCCACCCCGCCGACAAGAAACCCGTCGGCGAACGCCTCGCCCTGCGCGCCATGGCGATCGCCTACGGCGAGACAGATCTCGTCACCTCGGGTCCCATCCTGCGCGAACACGAGATCGCGGGCGACCGGATCATCCTCCACTTCGACCACGCCGGCAGCGGTCTGGTGGCCGACAACGGCGAGCCCCTTGCCCACTTCGCCATCGCCGGGGAGGACAAGCAGTTCGTGTGGGCCGATGCCCGTATCACGTCTTCCGATACGGTGGAGGTCTCCAGCGCAGAGGTGCCCGCGCCGCGCTACGTGCGCTACGCCTGGGCCGACAATCCCGACTTCGCCAATCTCGCCAACAGCGCGGGCCTGCCCGCCGCCCCCTTCCGCACCGACCGGGACTGAGCCCGCATATTCGACCCTCCGATCGCTCCCGCGGCCGGCGTGCCGCACCCGCGGTAGGGCCGCCGCTTGACCCACGGAACTGGCCGTCAGCCGCCCACCTCAAAACGTGAGCCGCATCGACAGGATCACCTGACGCGGAAATCCCCAGCTCGAGGCAGAGGCAAAATAACGCTCATCGGCGAGGTTCTTCACCGTGAGTTCCGCATCGAGCGGCCGACCAAACACCCCGAAGCGATAGCCGACGCTCACGTCGGCGGTCAGGTGGGAATCCAGGCGCACGAGCGGGTTATTGCCCACATGCGACAGGGCGCCGACGTAGTTCAGTCCCCCCGCCAGGGTCAATCCGGCCAGCGGCCCTTCGACCGGCGCATACTTGGTCCAGACGCTGAAGGTCGCATCCGGGGTCGCGACCAGCGGCGCCCCGTTGAAGTTGGGCACCGTCGGATGCCGTACGTAGATCGCATCGATCACACTCAGCGCCGCCAGCACCTGCCAGTCGCGGGCGGGCAGGAACAATAGGTCGACCTCCGTTCCACGGCTGCGCTGCGACCCGCCCTGCAGGTCGGAAAACAGGGTGGTGCCGTCCGGCGCCAGGCCGGTGGTCACCGTGATGATATCCGATGGATGTGCCCGGATTTCGTAGAACGAAAGTGAACCGCTGAACCGGCCGTCCCACAGATCCGCCTTGAACCCGATTTCACCACCGCGACCGATCGAGGGCTCGGCCGGGAGCGCGGGCACATTGTCGATGCGCAGCATGTTGGAGTTGGCCAGAAACGATTCGCTGTAGGAGGCAAACAACGACACCCCCGGGGCCACCTCGAGCGACGCGCCCACCTGCGGCACGTCGGCCGCCCGGTCCGTGCGCGGCGTCTCCGTCCCCTTGAGGTGATCGCGGGTGGGATCGTTGTGCAGTTCGTGGCGGGCATAACCGGCGAGCACGCGCAGACGCCCGTCGCCGCTCGAGAGGGTCAGCACGCCGTAGGCTGAATTGGCATTGCTCGCCGCCTCGGTATCGGCGGCCGGCACCAGCGCCTCCAATCCGAACGGCACCCGCCGATCCCAGGTCGACGGGTCGCGCAGATCCCACGGCTTCAGGTAGTGCGGGCTGCCCGCGACGTTGGGATTGTTGCGCTGCTGGGAATGCTGGTAGGTCGTGAAATTGCGCTTCGCCCCGACGAGCGCACGCACATCCCAGGCACCCAGCGAGGCGTCACCCACGACGTCGAGCTGCGCCGATCGCTCCCCGCCCCACTGGTGCTCCCAACGGTTGCGACGAAACATCGCGTCGGCCGGCGTGAGCTGGGCGGACGGGGGATAATAGCGGTCGATCGAGGACTGCCGCAGCAATCCCGTGCCGCCCTGCCCGGTCGCCCGCCACTCCATGTCCCAGGTCGACGCGAGGTACGCGGCGCGCACGCTGAGGTGCTCGCCGAGCCGCGCATCCAACTCCGCGGTGAATGCATCGGAGATGAAGTCCTGATAATCCCCTTCGCCCGCATAGCTGAAATCATCGGGCAAGGGTCCGTAGGGCAATTGGGGCAGGAGGTTTTCGTAGCGCAGCACGACTCCGCTGGTCGGCATGTCGTCCAGTCGCTCGAAGTGTTCGTAGTCGAGCGTGAGCGCGAGGGCATCCGACCCCCGCCAGGTGAGGCTGGGCGCGAGCAGACGCTTTCGTCCCGTGGAAAGTTCGCGGAATTCGGGCAGCGTTTCGGTCATCGCGATCAAGCGGCCGAAAAACGCCCCCTCCCGGCCGGGCACGGGCAAGGGCCCGGTCGTGTCGAGCACGGCGCGGGTGAAACCATGGGAGCCGGCCGCAAGGTCGATCGCCGTGCGCGGCCGCGCCTCCGGTCGTTTCGTGATGTAGTTGATCACGCCGCCGGGATTGATCTGGCCGTAGAGCAGCGAGGCCGGGCCCTTCACGACCTCCACGCGTTCGATGTTGGTCGTATCGATGAAGCGGTAGGAACCGAACCCGTTGCGCTGCACCGCCGCCCGGGTGAAGCCCCGCACGTTGTACCGCACCCAGCCCTGCGGGGACACGTTGTCCTGATGCACCCCCGGCGCCCACTTCACGATGTCGTAGAGATCGTAGGCGTGCTGATCCTCGATGAAGTCGCGGGGAAAGATCGTGACCGTCATGGGCAGGCGCGAGGCCGGCACCGCCATGCGGGTCGCCGACACCGAGTTGGACGCGTGATAGCCGTGGTCGGCACGGCTGCGCACCTCAAACGGTGACAGCTCCAACACCCCGTCCCGACCGGCCGCCAAGGCCCCGCCCGCGCCCGCCGCCCCCGCCCCCAGCCGGCGCCCCGCCCCGGCGTCGCCACCCCCGCCCCCCACGCTCGGGCGCCCCACAAAGGCGTCGCTCTCCGCATCCTTCACGGCTTCCAGGCCCGTGTCCCGCAATAGAAACGCCAGCGCCACCGCCGGCTCGAAGCGACCGCGCAACTCCCGCGTGCGCACCCCCCGCACCTCCTCGACCCGATAAATGATCTCCAGCCCCGAGAGCCGGGAAAAGGCATTCAGACTTTTCACCGCCTGCCCCGCCGGAAGCTCAAACGACTGCGCCACCGCTCCCCACACCGCCGCCCCCGCAACCGACCATGCCAGCAGCCACCCCACCCACCGGATCCGGCCCCAGGGCGCCCGTCCGCTGACGAGGGGCATCGCTCGGGCAGAAAAACGTGACCTGGCGGACTTCATCCAAGGGCAGCACAAATTGGGGTTGGGGTGGGGACGCGTATCAACACCGCACCTCTCCGCGGCCACGGAGGTACGGTCGTTCGTCCCGGGCTTCCACACGCGCAGGAATCCCGAGGCAATCAAGGGGCAGATAGGTTGGCATCGGCGCAGCAAACAGGCTCGCTGCGCCGGATATTCGGGCGGCAAACCCGGCGCGGCAAGGGTTCTCTGTTCCACGTATTGACGGCTCCGCCCGAGCCGCCGGGCAACGGCGCAGAAGTTATAGGCCTTTCTACGCCTTTAGTCGTAGGGTAAACATCCGGGAGCCTCCCCCGGACCCGCGCGGCGTCTCACGAAAATGGTCGCAGACGCACCCCGCCGCCGGAAACGCCTTTACCCGCGGCCTTTCGCGCGGACAGTTTCGGTCCACCCCGTCCCGGCCTGGAAACGGCCCCTTCCTCCGCCCTGCCCCGTGTCAACTGGTTGCCGCCTTCGCTTCATCCCTGCTCTTGCGCCGCGGTTGGTCCCGGTGCTGGCGCTCCTTGCGAGCGGCGTGGGCCTGACGGTGGAGCCTGTCTTCGCCGCCGAAGGTCCGCCGGTCCGCCCGCAGGGGCTTCCCTTCACCCGCACCTACCCTCTCGACGATATCGGCGACTCCGCCCGCGGCGGTTACCTGGGCTTCGACGCGCGGGGCCGCTTCCGCGTGAGCCTCTACGGTTCGTATTGGGTACTCAATGACACGACTTGGATCGATCTGCTGGGTCACCCCCGGGCCGCCGCCGCCAACCTGGTGAAGTTTCTCGAGGCCGAGGACGGGCGGACCTACTACGGCAGCCGCGGCTCCTGGGGGCGGCTGGAGCCGGGCAGCGACGGACGTCTCATCGCCGTGCCGCTCACGCCTCCGGATGCCCCCGCCTGGACCCGGTTCACCTCCTTTGATCAACTGCTCGGCGATGCCGAGGGCGTGGTGCTGGCGGGACGCGAAGGGATCGTGCGCTGGGAGTTTGCCACCCGGCGTCATCACTACCATGCCTTCGACGGGGTTTCGTCGATCTTCCGTACCGGCGGTCGCAGCTTTGTCGCCGCACACGGTCGGCCCCTCCTGCACTTGCCGGCCGACGGCAGCGCTCCCGTCCCGGTAACCGGCATCGAACCAAGGGACGCGGAGGTGCAGTTCGCCACGCCGCTCGATGCGCAGCGCACGCTGCTGTGCCTGCGCGACGAGCGACTGCTGGTTTTTGATGGCGAACGATTGCGGCCCTGGCCACCGCAGGAGAAACTCGGTCTTCGCGGCAACATCACCGCGCTCCAACACCTCGTCGACGGCGGCGTCGCCCTCGCGATCGCGGGACGCGGACTCTACTTCGTTTCCCCCGCCGGCGACCTGGACCTGGCCCTCACCGCCCAACCCTACCAGCAGATCTTCGGCCTCGCCGCCAATGAACCCGGCGTGCTCTGGGCCGGTCTCAACGATTCGATCGAGAAGATTCTCTACGGCAATCCCGTCACCCGCTTCGATCAGCGGCTCGGACTGCCGCTCAGCTGGCCCGGAGTGGTACGCTGGGGCGAGCGCCTCATGGTCAACTCTTCGGGCGAGCTCTACGCCTCCCTGCCCACGGCGCCCGGACATCCGACGGCCTTCCGCCGCGTCGATAACCTGCCCGCCCAGGGCGCCTGGACCCAGGCCGTCGCCGGCGACGATTTCCTGTTCTGCAACCGCACCGGCGTATTCCGCCTCCGACCCGACGGCGGCTACGAGCAGGTGCTCGACATGCCCGATGTCTTTCGCCTCGCCGTGATGACGGATGATCTCTGCCTCGTGCTCGGGCAGTCCGCCAACGCCGTCCTGCGCCGCCGCGGCGACCGTTGGGAAGAGGCCGCTCCCCGCATCCCGGCGGCCGGCTATCCCGCCGTCCGCTGCATCGGTCGCGAGTCGGTGTGGATCGAATACGGCACCAACAAGGTCGCCCGGCTCTCGTTCTCCGGCGGCGAGCTGCACTTCCGCGTCTGGGAGGACCTGCCGTGGAGCCCGCAGAGCTGGGTCAACGTTGGGATCATCGGCGATACCGTCGTGCTCAGCGGCTCCGACCACGACCGGCTCTTCATCGACGACCGCACGCAGGAATTCATTCAGGCGCCCGCGCTTGACGCCTTGCTGAACCGCTCTCCGCATCGGATCACCCGCATGACGGCGGATGCCGCCGGGGCAATCTGGGGAACGCATGACCGCGGCGTGGTGCGCTTCGTGCCGGACGGCACCGACTACACGATCGACGCCACGACCTTTGATTTCGTGCGCGACCATTTCCCCTTCGTCATGATTCTCCCCGGGCATGACGTGTGGGTATCCACCCGCCGTTCGCTGTTTCACATCGATGCGGAGGACCGTCGCGGCTCCGCCATCGCCGCCGCGCCGCAGCCCGCTCTCGTTTCCCTGGTAAACGAACGCACGCATCAGGAGCTCCTGCCTGCCGGCCTCCCGACCGCCGCCGAACCGCGCCTGCCCTACGAACAGAATCACCTGAGTTTCCGCTTCTTTGCCGGAACCTATGCCTGGTTGCGTCCCCCCCACTACGAGTACCGGCTCGATCGTGAGGACACCTGGCTGCCCCTGCCCGCCGGAGCTCCGCTCAACCTTTCGGGACTGCGTGAGGGCCGCCACCGGCTCGAAGTGCGACTCGGCGGCGCGACGCCCGGCGCGTCACCACCGCTTGAATACAGTTTCGAAATTCGCCCGCCGTGGTACCGCACGCGCTACGCCTACGCGGCCGGCCTGGCCGCGCTCCTGCTGATCGTCGCCGGTCTGGTGCGCTGGTCGAGCCTGCGCGCGCGGCGCCGCAACCTCGTCCTGGAACGCCTGGTGCACGAACGCACCCACGAACTCGAAACCCTGATGGGGCGGTTGCGCGAGGAGACCCGTCACTCCGCCACCCTGGCCGAACGCCAGCGCATCGCCGGAGAGATCCACGACAGCGTGCAGCAGGGGTTGAGCGGACTCATGCTCCAGCTCGACTCCACCCTCCGGCTTTCCTCCCTCGCCGAGGAGGTGCGGTCCCGCCTGCTCGTGGCGCGCAACATGGTTTCCTTCACCCGCCAGGAGGTACAAAACGCCGTCTGGGACCTCGAGTCTCCTCTCGTCGACCGCGCTCCGCTCGGAGACGCCCTGCGCCAGCTCGCCGCCCACATTCGCGCCGGCGAGGGCATCCTCTCGGTCACCGTGACCGGCCGCCCCTGCGCCCTGCCTTCCACCACCACCCACCACCTGCTGCGCGCCGCCCAGGAGGCCATCACCAACGCCGTCCGCCACGCCGCCGCCCGGCACATCACGATCTCCGTCGACTATCAGGACGAACAGATCGTGCTCACCGTGGCCGACGACGGCATCGGTTTTGCCCCCAACGAGAACCTCGCCAAGACGATGGGGCATTTCGGGCTGCGCGGCCTGCGCAGTCGCGCCGCCAAAGTCGGCGCCCATCTCGCCATCGACAGCGCCCCTGGTGCCGGTACCCGGATCCGCATCATCGTTCCTCAGCTTTCCCCCCTCGCCGTCTGATGGCCTGACCATGGAAACCGCGCCCGTCCCTCAACCGATTCGTATCCTGCTTGTCGACGACCACATCGTTCTGCGCATGGGCCTGGCCACCGCCGCCAACGGCGAACCCGACATGGAAGTCGTGGCCGATGTCGAAAGCGGTCAGGAAGCCATCGACGCCTACCGCCTTCACCAGCCCGACGTCGTCGTGCTCGACCTGCGCATGCAGGGCCTCAGCGGCATCGAAACCGTGCGGCTGTTGTGTCGCGAGTTTGGCGACGCCCGCGTGCTGATTTTCAGCAACTACGCCAGCGGCGAGGAAGCCTACCAGGCCCTGCGCGCCGGGGCCGCGGGCTGCGTGCTCAAGGACATGCCGCTGGAACGCCTGCTGGAGGCGATCCGGGCGGTCCATCGCGGCGAGCAATACCTCCCCGCCGAAGTTGCCAGCCGCATCGGCGAGCGCCTGCTGGTGCAACTCTCACCCCGCGAACTGGAGGTGCTGCAACTTCTGGCCAAGGGGATGAGCAACAAGGAAATCGCCACGGCCCTCGGCGTCGTGGAGGGCACCGTGAAGATCCACGTCACCCACCTCTTCACCAAGCTTCGCGTCTCCGACCGCACCCAGGCCATCGTCGCCGGCGTCAAACGCGGCATCGTGCAGATCGAGTAACGCCCCCGCCACTCCTTCGCCAGGTAGGGCTGCCGCTTGTCGGCACGCCGCATCTGCCTCTCGGCGCTCCGTCAGCCGTGCCCACGGGGAAGTCCGGCACCAGATGTGGCACAACATTCCTGTCTGTGCAGCGTGCCGCTTCGCGGTACACAGACAGAAATGTCTGTGCCACCTAATAGTCGAAACTGCGCGGGACCTGTCACGGAGCGCCGGGTCGGGAAATGACGTTTGCGCCGGAGAATCCCGCTGCTCCCGCAGTGGGCCACGTCGGCAATCGTGGCTTCGCGGTAGGGCGTGACAAGTTCGCGCTCGCAGCGGAGACTGCCCCCCACGCCGGCCGGCTGCTGATTCGCCGGCCGCAAAAAGTTGTGCGCTTTCGCCCCGCTGCGGGTGTCCTATTCACGATGAGTCCCGACGCGCCCTTGCTCGCCCGCTATGTTGCCGACGGTGACGCCGATGCCTTTCGCGCCTGGGTCGAGCAGCGCATCAACCTCGTCTACTCCGTCGCGCTGCGCGTGCTTAACGGCGACCGCCACCTCGCCGAGGACGTCACCCAACAGGTCTTCGCCGAGGCTGCCCGTCGTGCCGCCGAACTCGCCCGCCATCCCGCGCCCGGCGGTTGGCTCTTCACCCACACCCGCTTCACCGCCGCCAAACTCGTGCGCAGCCGCCAGCGACGCCACCACCGCGAACTCACCGCCGCCATGGATCCCTCCCTCGCTCCCGATCCGCCGACCGACTGGAGCCGCGTCCGGCCGGAACTCGACGCCGCCCTCGCCGCCCTCCCCGAGGCCGATCGTCACGCCGTCATTATGCGTTTCTTCGAACAAGCCGACTACACCACCATCGGCCAACACCTCCAGCTCCCGGCCAACACCGCCCGCATGCGCGTCGATCGCGCCTTGGAGAAACTCAGTGCCCAACTCCGTCGGCGCGGCATCCGTTCCACCGCCGCCGCCCTCGGCACCGCCTTGGGCGCCCATGCCGTCACCGCCGCCCCGGCCGGCCTCGCCTCCACCGTCGCCAGCACCGCCCTCGCCGCCGTGGGTGCCGCCTCCGCCACCCTCACCACCGCCGCCCTCCTCACCATGATCAAAGCCCCCCTCGCCGCCACCGCCATCGTCATCGTCGCCGGCACCACTTTCTCAGTGATGGAATCATCCGTCGATTCTCCCTTGCCTCCGCCACTGCGCGCTGCGGCGGCTTCGCCGCCCGCCGACACCGCACGAGCGACCGGGACTTCGATCCCCAGTCCCACCGATCAGGACTATGCCGCGCTGGAATCCGAGGTGAGCCAGCTCCGAATCCGCCTCGCGGAACTCGATCGCGCTGCGGTTAATCGCCTGCAAAAGCCTCCACTTCGAGGGACAATCCACGACGTCAACGACCTCGATTCCCCGCCGAAGCCCATGAAGCAGGCGGCGCCCAACTATCCGGTCGCCCTTCGCAATCAGGGCACCGAAGGCCGGGCGGTGATTTCCATGGTGATCGATGCCCAGGGGAAGGTCCGCGATCTCGAGACCGTCAGCGCGTCCAACGACGATTTCGCCAAAGCTGCGCTGGCGGCCGTTTCGAACTGGGAGTTCGCGCCCGGCACAATCTCAGGCACTCCCGTCAACAGCCGCCTGCAGATCCCCATCGTCTTTTCCATCAGCCGTGATCCTGCCAAGTCCCCGCCGCTCCATGATTGGTTCTAGACTTCGGCTCCTCCCCTGGGTCCTCCCGGTTGTCGTGGCGGTGGGTTTCGTTCTGCACCTGCACCGTTCGCCGCCAAACACCCATCCGTCGAATACCGGCATGCCCAAGGCGGCAGCCACCCACGCCCATGCAGCGGATCTCGCGCCGCCGGATAAATCCGATGAAGGCGACAGCGAAGCCCTTGCCAGACTGCGGGACGAGATCGCGCAACTGCGCACGCGTGTGGCGCAACGTGAAAGAGACCTCCGCGCCCGCCTGACCGCCGCCAGTGAACAGCCGGCCACTCGACCGCCGCTGACCGAGGCCTTTCTCACCCCTGAACAATGGCGGGATGCCGGCGAGGCAAACCCGGCCGACCTGATGGAAACCCTCCTCTGGGCCGGCGCCGGCGGTGACCTGGCCCGCCTCAGCGAACTGTTGGTCTACACGCCCGAAGCCACCGCGGCCGCGGAATCCCTATGGCAAAAGTTGCCCGAGGAATTCCGCCGAGGCGATGCCAGCGCGGAATCACTGATCGCATTGCTCGCCACCGACGCCGTTCCGCTGAAGCCGGTGACGCTGGCCGGCGACTTTCCCCAGGAGTCGGGCGAACATATTGTCGTCCTGCAGGTGGACACCGATCCCGACGCGCCGGGAAATCGTCACATGGATCGTCTGCGATTCGTGAAACTCACTGCGCGGCAAAACGCAGCCGGAAGTGGCTGGCAAATCGTCGTTACGCCCGCCGCCATCGACCAACTGGCCCGGCGCCTCGACCTAAGCAACGGCGAGCCACCGACCCCGTAGTCCGCATGACTCACACGGCCGCTCGCTCCCGCAGACGGCGTGCCTCAGCCGCTGTAGGGCCGCCGCTCGCCGGCGCGCCGCTGGCTGACGGGGGCTTGCCTATCTCTGGCATGGCCGACGACGGCCGAGAGGCAGGTGCGATCCCGCGGCCGCAGGAGCAAGCGGCAGCCCTACAGTCGCTGCGTCCATGAACGGCAAACTACGGTCGGCGAGGGAACGGATGAAGCAGCCAGTCGAAGCCACCCGAAACAGCGGCCACGCTTGCCTCCCGGTGGCACGCGATTAGCATTGCGGGCAGTTACCCCCTCCCCTCGTGAACTCGTCCCGATGCTCCCCCTCCGGACACGGCGTCACGTTTGTCCTGTTGACTGCCGTCGTCCTCCCCTCCGTCTCCCTCGCGGGCAATCCCGTCCGCACCGTCGAATCCGCCCCCGCTCCCGCCCGCGACCATCACCTCTGGGTGGGGGTCGAACTCTTCTACCCTCACGACCGCGACCTCTGCCCCGTGCGGCGCTTCGATGGCTTCGACTCCGTCCTGCGGCTCGAATCCGGCGCGGATGTCCTCGCCCGCCGCGCCAATGGCTTCAAATGGAAGCCCACGCCCAAGATCAGCGCCATCGCCGTGCACCTCGAGGAGGTGAAGCCGGAGCGCACCTACTCCAGCGCCGCCGATCCCGCCCTCGGTTGGATGTCGCGCCAGATGGCGCTCACCGCCTACCACGATGACATGGCGTCCAACGCCGATCGCGCGCTCGCCCGGGCCCATACCGCCGCCGCGATTGCCGATCGCCAGGCCCTCACCCCCGGTGCGCCGGCTCCGGGGCAAAGCGGCAGCGAAATCCTGCGTCAGGCTTCGCTCGCCCATACCCAGGTCCACGCCAGCATCGAGCCGCTCAACGACCTCGCTTTCTACAGCGCCAAAATCGCCGACGACGACGAAGACACGACCGCTTGCGATGCCTTGCGCATCAGGTTCACCGCGAGCGCCCCGCAACCCATCGCCGATGCCAACGTGCTCGCCATGGTACGGATCCGCACCAAGAGCGAAGGCTACCGTGATGTCAGCTTTCAGCGCCCCATCGGGCCGCTCGGCCCCACGCCCCGCGAATTCGCCATCGACCAGATCGGCCTGCCGCCGGGCTATGAGTTCGTGAGCGCGCAGCTGCATGTCTTCAACCACGGTCAGGAGATCGCCACCAACCTCTCCGAACGCCACCTGCCCCTCACCGCCGCGGAGGCGCGCGAATACCTGCTGCTCGATCACTTCGCCCAAAACAGCGGCGCAACCATCGCCGCCCGACCCGCCTGGTCGCTGGCCCCGGACTCCCTGCGCTCGGCTGCCGATCCGGCGGCGTTCGACTTCAATGTCGAGGTCGATGTCGACCCCGCCGGCCAGATCACCGCCTTGCGGCCCGCGGCCAACCAGATCCTGCCCGACACCATCCGCGAGACCGTCGAGCAACTGCCCTTCCTCCCGGCCCTCGATGCCGGTGAACCGGTGGCCTCGACCCTCACGATCAGGCTGGCCGACTATTTCAGGTGACGAGTTCGCTCCGACTCGAACGATCCAGTGCGGGTGGGTTCCGCTTCTGCGGGTGGAATCTGCGGGCTTGGCCCGCAGATTTCACCGAGGCAGATGCGGCATGCCGCAAGCGGCAGCCCTACAGTGCGATATCTGCGATATTATGAACCGATGGCGGCCGGCCGTTTCTCGTCGGAACGGTTGTCATCGACCCGGCCCACGTCATTGGCACGTCCACCGATCTCCCGCACCTCCCATTGATACACCGGGCGGTCGCCGCTGAAGGGATCACTCTCGTTCGCCGGCTCAGCCTGCATGAAGTCCTCACGAGTGAGATCAGCCGTGAGTTCGGCCCCGTCGCCCCTCGCCGTGAGATGGTTCAGCGGTATCGCCACCCGGGTCGTGCGGGAATCGGCAAAGTCGATGTCGGGCGCAACCACGGCGACCACGGTGTCGTGCTCGGCATTGGTCGCGAATTCCTCGATCTCGCCTATCTCCTCCCGATCGTTGCGCACCGTGCGGCCGACCAGTTCGGAAACGCGGGCGAATCGACCGGTCGACGCCGCAACACTTTCGCGCTCGCCCCCGTTATCCTCTTCAGCGCGATCCATCGCCTCGCTCGGGGAAGAGGAGGCGATCTCCTCACCATCGGCGGCAGCGCTGTAGAAGTCCTGGATGCGTTGCCCCTCATCGTCCCGATCGAGCCCGTGCAAAGCCGAGTCGTTGTCGGCAAACGTGGGCGCCTGCTTGAACCGCGCCTTGTCCAGCGGCAGGCCGAAGGCGATCTCGTCCCCCGCCTCGTTCGCCCGCGGTTCGAGTTCCGAAATAGGCACCGCACGCAAGGTGTCGGCGATGCCGAGGAAACCGCCGCTCGAAATGAGAGCGTATTCAATTTTTCCCGACTCCCGCTCGATGATCAGGTCGTCGATCGTGCCGAGTTCCTCGCCGTTTTGGCCGACGACTTTTTGTCCGATCAATTCCTCGCAGCTCTTCGCGCCTTCCGGTGCGACTTCGCGCGTGGTCACGGGCTCCGCGGTTTGCCCGGCGGGATAGGGGTAACGGGGGTCTACGGTCGGCGCCGCCGCGGGATCGGCCGGATCGACCTGCGCATGCAGAAAAGAACTGGAAACCAACACCAGGCTGGCGAATGCCGCCGTTGCCCGGCGTCGGGAATCATACGAAATCGTGGATTTCATGACATGTCCTTGGTTGTGGGTGGATTGCGCTTCCTCGCCCGCCGAAGGGGCAGGCGCTGCGCCAACTTCCTTCCCAGCTTACCCGATGCCAGCGCCCGACAGAGGGCGTCTTGTCCTTGGCTATCAATGCCTAGCAACGGGTCACCCCAACCCGCTTCCGCGCGAAACGGGGCGCGGAATGCAACGATCGCCAGCGCCCCAATCGGCCACCTTGCATGCTTCTCTCCGGTGCGTAGGAGCGGAGGACGGCCCCCGAAAAAAAACGGGCCGGGAGATCAACTCGCCGGCCCGTTCGCATACCTGAAACAAAGTCGGAAAAACGTCAGCCCCGCGCCTGCTTCACGATGGCCATGGCGGCGGCGGATTGTGCGGTGATGGCCGCCCAGTCGCCGGCATCGATCTGTGCGGCGGTCGCCAGCCAGGAGCCGCCGACGGCGGCGACGGTTTTCACCGCGAGGTAGTCACCGAGCTGGGTTTCCTTGATGCCGCCGGTCGGCATGAACTTCACGCCCAGGTGGCCGTAGGGCGCCGACATGGCGGCGAGGTGCTTCACGCCGCCCGCGGTCTCGGCCGGGAAGAACTTGAGCACGCGGCAGCCCATCGACAGGGCCACCTCGATGTCGCTCGGCGTCATCACGCCAGGCGCGAAAGGCAGCCCGACCTCGGCGGCGGCGGCCAGCGTCGTGCGCGAGGTGCCGGGCGCGACCGCGAAGGCGGCGCCCGCGGCCTTCACGTCGCGCACCTGCTCGGAACTGAGCACGGTGCCCGCGCCCACGAGCATGTTGGGCACCTCGGCCGCGATGGCCTTGATGGCCTCGAGTCCGGCCGCCGTGCGCAGCGTGAGTTCGATCACCCCCACGCCACCCGCGAGCAGCGCCCGGGCCAACGGCACGGCCTTGGCGGGATCATTGATGACGACCACCGGCACAACACCGGCGGCGGACAGACGAGTGCGAGTCTCTTCAGCGAACATGGGGAATTTCGTTCTTAACCACGGATGGACACTGATGGCTTCGCCTACCGGCTACGCACTGAAGCTCTTACGATCGGAATTCCGTTTCGGGTTGAGGCGAAACGGTAGTGGAGCCCATCCGTGTCCATCCGTGGTTAAAAAAACTGCGTTGGAATGGTTAAGGATTCAGCGGACGACGCGGGCGCCGCCGCCGGAGATTTGTTTTTCGACCTCCTTGCGGGTGGCCATCGACGTGTCGCCGGGCGTGGTCGAGGCGAGCGCGCCGTGGGCCGCGCCGTATTCGACCGCCTTCTGCGCGTCGTTGAACTCGAGGAAGCCGAACTGCAGGCCCGAGGCAAAGGAGTCGCCCCCGCCGACGCGGTCGAGGATCTCGAGTTCGGGATACTTGCGGCTCTCGTGGAACTGTCCGTCGTGCCAGAGGATGGCGCTCCAGTCGTTCTTGGTGGCGGTGATGACGCGGCGCAGCGTGGTGGCGGCGACCTTGAAATTTGGATACGCCTTCACCGCAGTCTCGATCATGCGCTTGAAGGCGTCGGTCTCGATCTCGCTGATGTTGTGATCGACGCCCTCGACCTCGAAGCCGAGCGAGGCCGTGAAGTCCTCCTCGTTGCCGATCATGACATCGACGTATTTGGCGATCTCCCGGTTGACCTCCTGGGCCTTGGCCAGGCCGCCGATACTCTTCCACAGCGAAGGGCGGTAGTTGAGATCGTAGGACACGATGGTGCCGAATTTCTGGGCCACCTGCACGGCCTCGATCACGACCTGCGCGGTGCTCTCGGAGAGGGCGGCGTAGATGCCGCCGGTGTGGAACCAGCGCACGCCGAGCTCGCCGAAGATGTGTTCCCAGTCGACGTCGCCGGGTTTGAGTTGCGAGGCGGCGGTGTTGCCGCGATCGGGCACGCCCACCGCCCCGCGGATACCGAAGCCGCGTTCGGTGAAATTGAGTCCGTTGCGCACGCTGCGGCCGATGCCGTCGTCGGCGCGCCATTGGATGAAGTCGGTCGCGACGCCGCCCTGCATGATGAAATCCTCGACCAGATGGCCGACCTCGTTGTCGACGAAGGCGGTGACCACGGCGGTCTTTTTGCCGAAGCATTTGCGCAGGCCGCGCGAAGTGTTGTACTCGCCGCCGCCTTCCCAGACGGTGAACTGGCGGGTCGTGCGGATGCGGCCCTCGCCCGGATCGAGGCGGAGCATCACCTCGCCGAGCGAGACTTGGTCAAATTGACATTCGGAGGCAGGACGGAGTTGGAGCGACATGGCAGGAAAGAGGGGGATTCAGGATTAGCCCACGAAACACACGAAAATCACGAAAAAGTCGGAGTGGGTTCGTGTCCTTTAGTGTTTTTCGTGGGCAATGACTCAGAACTAAACTTCGACGGATTTGAGGGAATCGAGCGACCAGGCGGACGCTCCGATTTCGGCGGCGAGTTCGTTGAAGGCGTTGACTTCGGCGGCGCTGAAGAGGAGCCCGCCGGCGGCGGCGCAACGCTTCGCGGCCTCAGCTTCGAGCTGGCCGGGCAGCATGCAGCTTTCGTTGCCGTGACCGAGCAGGTCGTCGAGAACGGCCTTCACGTTCTGAGCCTGGGTGCGGCCCTGGGCAAAGTCGCCGCCGGCCATGGCGTCCGGATGCCAGACCTGGAAGAAGAAGCAGCAGGTGCCCTTCTCGCCTTCGCCGACCTTCTGCCAGCGGTTGCGCAGCGTCGGCAGCGAGCCGCCGATGTAGGCGCCGATGAGTTCGTTGATGAGCGCGAGGCCGTAGCCCTTGTGCGCGCCGAAGGGCACGAGCGCCTTCACCTTGGCCGGGTCGGTGGTGATCTGACCGTTCTCATCGACCGCGGCGTTGGGCGGGAGTGTCTTGCCCTCGCGGGCGAGTTGCTGCACGCGACCCATGGCGACGACGGAGGTCGCCCAGTCGATCACGATCGGGTAGCCCAGTGCCTCGGTGGTGGGCAGGCCCCAGGAGTGCGGGTTGGTGCCGAGGGTGGGAAACTTGCCGCCGAAGGGCACGACCTCGGACAGCGCCGCGGTGCAGTTGGTGTAGGCGATGTAGCCGCGCTTGGCGGCCTCCATCACGTAGCCGCCGCCCCACAGGTAGTGGAAGGCGTTGTCGACGGAGACCATGCCGACGCCGTATTGATCGGCGAGGCGGATGGCCTCCTCGAGCGCGGCGTAACCGGTGGCCTGACCGAGCTTGCGGTTGGCATTCCAGATCTTGGCGGCCGGAAAGCGGGACGGCTTTTCCTCGATCTCGACGTTGGCCACGCAGCCCTGCGAACCGGTGCCGAAGAGATGATCGAGGTGCAGCGCCTTCAGCGCGTTGTGGGTGCGGATACCGTGGCGGGAAGCCTCGGCGCACAACTTGGCGCCGGCGGCCGCCTCCTCGGCATTGAACCCGCGGTGGCGGTAGGCCGCTTCGACGAGCGCATTATGGTCGGCTTCAGGAACGACGTAAAAGGTTTCAGACATGGGAAATGAAACGGAGGGTTTTAACCACGGATGGACACGGATGGCTTCGCCTACCGGCTACGCACCGAGACCCTTTTCAGAGCTTCAGAAGGCGAAACGTTAGTGGAGCCATCCGTGTCCATCCGTGGTTGAAGAAAATCAGTCCAGCTTGCCGTTGGTGTAGGGCACGTCGGGGTTGACCTGGGCCAGCGGCTTTTCGCCCTTGGCCACGTTGATGAGGTTCTGCACGGCCTTGGTCGCCTGGCGTTGCACACTCTCGTGGGTGCGCGAGCCGATATGCGGGGTGCAGACGACGTTGGGCAGTTTGAGCAGCGGGTGGTCGGCGCGCGGCGGTTCTTCGTCGAGCACGTCGGTGCCGTAGCCGCCGACGCGGCCGTCCTGGAGCGCGGCCACGAGGTCGTCGGTGTGCACGATCTCGCCGCGGGCGCAGTTGAGCAGCAGCACGCCCGGCTTCATCTTGGCGATGGAGGCGGCGCAGATCATGTCGCGCGTTTCGGGTGTGAGGTTGGTGTGCAGCGAAATGTAGTCCGACTCGGCGTAGATCTCGTCGAGCGTCGCGGCGCGGGCGACCTCATGCGAGGAGGCGAAGGCGGTGTCCCAATATACATCGTAGGCGATGACCTTCATGCCGAAGGCGCGGGCGCGGATGGCGACCTCCTTGCCGATGCGGCCGAGGCCGATGATGCCAATGGTCTTTTCCAGCAGCTCGTGGCCGGTCTTGCGTTTCCAGCCGCCGCTCCGGGTGGAGTCGGTGTGGAACAGCAGGTTCTTCTCCAGCGCCAGCAGGAGCAGGAAGGTGTGTTCGGCGACGGTCGTGTGGTTCACGCCGGGCGTGAAGAGCAGCGGGATGCCCTTCTCGGTGCAGGCCTTCACGTCGATCTTGTCGACGCCGATACCGTACTTGGAGATGACCTTCAGGCGCGGCTGGGCCTTTTCGAGCACCGCGCGGGTGATCATGTCGTCGCCGCAGATGTAGGCGTCGATTTCGCCCACCTGGGCCAGGGTGTCGGCCTCGTTGAGCGGACCGCGGGCGGTGATGACCTCCCAGCCGGTTTGCGCCAGCAGTTCGTGATGAACGCCGGGAGTGTCTTGGAAGGACGTGGTCGTGATGAGGACGCGGGGCATGGATTGAAAAGGAAGGGAGCGTCCGCTGGAACTCCAGTCACGTTCGATGACAAATCAGAGCCGCCAGCGGGAGGGCCAGCATAGCCCAAGCCCCCGCCGACACGTCACGCGCTATTCCGCATGTCGATTGTCATTTTCCGCAGCCCAGGATCTTGAACTGTGGCTACGAGCGTGAGCGAGTGGTGGATCCGCAGCTCCACTCGCTCACGCTCGCAGCCACCTCGAATCCGAAACGCCTTCCGCACCAGATGACCCAACCGCCGCAGCCGGGCGTCGGCTCCCCCTTCGCTGAAGCTCCGGCGGACACAGAGCGACGCCCTACTTCGCTCTCACGCTCACTTTCACTTTTCCCTTTCACTCGCGCAGGCGCGCTGGCGCGGCTGCGCTCACGCCGCTACCGATTTGAACTCGGCAATGACGGCAGACAGGCTGGCCTTGGCGTCGCCGTAGAGCATGCGCGTGTTGGGCGCGAGGAAGAGGTGGTTTTCGATGCCGGAAAATCCGGCGCCCTTACCGCGCTTGAGGCAGATGACCGTGCGCGCCTCGTGGGCCTTGATGATGGGCATGCCGAAAATGGGCGAGGACTTGTCGCGCGCGGCGGCCGGGTTCACCACGTCGTTGGCGCCGATCACGATGGCGACATCCGTCATGGGCATCTGCGGGTTGACGGCATCCATTTCCGCCAACTGCTCGTAGGGCACGTTGGCCTCGGCGAGCAGCACGTTCATGTGTCCGGGCATGCGGCCCGCGACGGGATGAATGGCGAAACGCACCTCGGCCCCGTTGTTTTCGAGAATCTCGGCCAGTTCGCGCACGACATGCTGAGCCTGCGAGACGGCCATGCCGTAACCAGGAATGATGACCACGTTACGCGCGGCCTCGAGCACGGCGTAGCTGTCCTCGGGCGAGATCGGTTTCAATTCGCCTTCGACTTTGGCACCTTCGCCCCCACCGCCGCCGCCACCGGTGTCGGCGCCGAAGCCGGAGAAGAGTACGTTGGCCAGCGAACGGTTCATGGCCTTGCACATGATGATGGTGAGGATGACGCCGCTGGTGCCGACCAGGCAGCCGGCCACGATCAGGACGTTGTTGGTGATGACAAAACCGGCGGCGCAGGCAGCGAGGCCGGAGAGGCTGTTCAACATCGAGATGACCACTGGCATGTCACCGCCGCCGATCGGCATGACCAGGGTCACGCCGAGGACGAGCGCAAGCGCGAGCAAACCGTAGAAGGCGTAGAGACCGTTGGCGCCGTCGCCGTGCACGGCGATATAGAGGGCACCGGTGGCAAGCAGCCCGAGCACGAGGGCGCCGTTGACGATCTGCTGGCCGGCGAACAGGACGGGCTTGCCGCTGAGCCGACCGGAGAGTTTGCCGAAGGCGAGCAGTGAGCCGGTGAAGGTGATGCCGCCGATCAGCACCGCCAGGAAGATCACCGTGGCCGTGAAGGTGGGCGTGCCGGCGGCGGTCGTCAGGTAATGCGTCCAACCCCCGGCGCGAATCTTGCCGTACTCGGCCCAGCCGACGAGCAACGAAGCGAGACCGCCGCAGCCGTTGAGCAGCGCCACCATCTCGGGCATCGCGGTCATCTTGATGAGCCGGGCACAAGCGACCCCCACACCGGTGCCGATCACCAGACCGACCACGATCCACTGGAAGCTCACGATCTGGCGGTCGAACAGCGTGACGACCACGGCCAGCAGCATGCCGGCCGAGGAAACGAGGTTGCCGTTGCGAGCGGTCGACTGCCGCCCGAGCATCTTCAGGCCGAAGATGAACAGAATCGCGGCCACGATGTAGGCGAGGTTGATGAGGGAGGCGGCGTTCATGGCGACGGCCCCTCCTTCTTGTCGGCGGACTTTTTCCTGAACATGCCGAGCATGCGATCAGTCACGAGGTAGCCACCCACGACGTTGATCGTGGCCAGCGCGACCGCGGCCGTGCCGAGCACGGTGGTGAGCGCCGAGCCGTCATCGGCGCCGGCGGCGATGAGCGCACCGACAATGGTGATGCCCGAGATGGCGTTGGCGCCGGACATCAGCGGCGTGTGCAGCTGAGAGGGAACCTTGGCGATCAGCTCGAAACCGAGAAAGGCCGCGAGCACGAAGATGAAGAACAAAAACATCAGGTCCATGGCGGGAAGAAAAGGAGCGGGAAGGCACAAGTTGGTTTGAACAGGAGGGCGCAGAGGAAGCAGAGCTGTGGGACAACTAGAGGTTTCAACTTCATTGCGGCGGGTTGGCTCTGCTTCCTCCGCGCCCTCCTGTAAAATGGATTGAGAGAGTCATCTCTTGGTTATCTTCGTTGCCTTCTGTAAGCCTACTGCCTTTCAGCCATTCAGGTCTTCGGCCCGTCCTTTTTTTGAAACTGCGGGTGAACGACGGCGCCGTCGTGGGTGATGAGGCAGCCTTGGAGGATTTCGTCGTCGCGGTTCAGCTTCAGCGTCTTTGTCTCCCCGTCCCAGAAATGCGCGATCCAGGCGGCGAAGTTGGCCGCCAGCACCTGGGTGGCGTGGGCGGCGACCGTGCATTCGAGCGCCGGGTTACCGAGAATCGTAACCCCGTTGGCGGTGACGACATCCTCATTGGCGACCGCACCCTCGACGTTACCGCCGGCCTCGATCGCCATGTCGACCACGACACTGCCGGCCTTCATGCCGGCGATCATATCGGCCGTGACGAGACGGGGAGCGCGGCGGCCGAAGACCTTGGCGGTGGTGATGACAATGTCGGACTGGGCGCAGACCTTGGCCATGCCGGCCTGCTGGCGGGCGATCTGTTCCGGCGTGAGTTGCTTGGCGTAGCCGCCAGCAGTCTGGCCGGTGTCGCCGAGATCGATCTTCACGAACTTCGCGCCGAGCGACTTCACCTGCTCCTCGACCACCGGGCGCGTGTCGAAGGCCTCGACCCGGGCGCCGAGGCGCTTGGCGGTGGCGATGGCCTGCAGACCGGCGACACCCGCGCCAATGACGAAGACCCGGGCCGGCATGATCGTGCCGGCCGGCGTCATCATCATCGGCAACGCGCTGCGCAACCGGGCCGCGGCCTGGACGACGGCGGCGTAACCGGCCAGCGAGGCCTGCGAACTCAATGCGTCCATTTTCTGCGCCAGCGTCGTGCGCGGAATCATCTCCAGGCTCACGGCGCTCGTGCCGGCGGCAGCAAACGCGGCGATGAGTTCGGGCTCGTTGAAAGGATCGAGAAAGCTGAGGTGAACCGCCCCGCGCTTGAGCGTGGCGACATCGGCGGCGGAGGGCTTGCGCACCCGCAACACCAGGTCGGCGGCGGCAAGCGCGGTCGCCGGATCGTCGACCAGCGTGACCCCGGCTGCTTCGTATTCGTTGTCCTGATACCGGCTGGGAGCGCCCAGACCGCGTTGAGCCTGAAGGGTGAGGCCCAGCTCGCGAAGGGCGGCGGCCGAGGTCGGCGTAAGGGCCGTGCGAAGCTCGCCGGAGTGGGTTTCGGCAGGAACGAAGCAGATCATGCGCGGAGACGTAAGGGGCTGGACGACCGGACGGGGTTGGCTCGAACAATGAAGAAAGCGGAGAACCGCTCAACCACCGATTCCGGTGTGCTGCCGGTCTCCAGCGATCACCACCACGAGTCTGGCATCGGACAGTCCATTTGCCCCCGGGGCCAGCGGACGGCACCCGGCGAGGTTACCGCCGGCCGCGTTTGAGTTTCGCCTGTGGCAGACGGGCGCGGACGGTGCGGCGGTCGACGCCGAGTTTCTGGGCCGTCGCATCAAGCGTGCCGTTTTCGGCAAAGACCTAGCGGGTGTAGGCGGTGAGCAGGGCCTCGGCGGTGAGCTCGTTGGCGGCCGCCTGCGTCAGCCAGTCGGCGGGGTGTGACGCGGCGGCGAGCGTGCGGGTCGGTCGGTATTCGCCGCGAATGAGTACGTTGCGCACGCACTGTTCGAGTTCACGGAAATTGCCCGGCCAGGGGTAGTGCGGACCCAGGTGCTTTTCGATCCAACGCCGCGCTTCCTTGGCAAAGGTCGGCGCCTCCTCCGCCGCGACCAGGCGCTGCGCAATCGACTCCACCATGACCGCCAAGTCCTCGGGTCGATCGTCGAGCTGCTCGCGCAGCGAGGGCGTCTGCAGCAGATCCGAACACAGGCGGTAATAAAAATCCTCGCGGAAACGTCCGTCGCGCATGGCTGCGGTGAGGTCGCGGTTGGTCGCGGCGATGATCTTGCCCTTAAAATGCCGCGTATCCGTGTCGCCCAGACGTTGAAAGGTGCGCGACTGCAGTACCCGCAGGAGCTTGACCTGGATGCCGGCATCGACGTCGCCGATTTCATCGAGAAACACACTGCCGGTGGCCGGACACTGCTCCATCCACCCCACCCGATCGGCCACCGCTCCGGTGAACGCCCTGCGCCGATGGCCGAAAAGCTCCGACTCAATGAGCGTCGGTGACAAGGCCGACAAGTTGAGCGGAAAAAATCCCTCCGCAAAGCTGTCGGAGAACCCACCGCCCCGCGGATCATAGGGCACGTAGCGGGAAAACGAGATGGCCCGCGCCACCACTTCCTTGCCCGTGCCGGACGGACCCGTGATGAGCGTCGCGAAATCCCCCATCCGGTTGAAGAGCACCCGCCGATAGCGCCCGAGGTCGTGCGTGAAGATCGATTGCCAGATCGCCGCGCGCAGCCGGGCCATCGGTTTAGAGCCGCCCACCAGAAAATGAAACACGTGGTAAAACGCCCGGCGGATCTGAAAGGCGCAGGCAAACAGATGGGTGGCATCAAAGTCTTCGACACCACCGGTGACCACCCGAAGAAGATCTATCGCGGTCAGCAACTCGTCATCTTCGGCCGCTATGAAAAAGCCGGTCCCGCCACGGTGGAACTGCAGGCCCGTCTCACCGGCGAGGACAAGGTGTACACCACGACCTTCGACTTCCCCGAGGTCGATACGGACAACCCCGAGATCGAACGCCTGTGGGCCATGTCGCTCATCGAGCAACTCGAGTTCAAGGCCTCCATCGGCGAGATGCCGCCCAGCGAGTCGGATGACGCCATCGAACACCTCGGGGTGCAGCATCAGCTCGTGACCGACCACACCTCCATGGTCGTGCTGGACGACGACAGCTTTACCCGCCGTGGCATCGAGCGCCGCAACCAACAGCGCACCGCCGCCGAACATGCTGCGCAGAGCGCCCGCGCCGCGGCGCCGGTCAAGAGTTACCGCGTCGACACCGCGCAGCCGACCTACAGCCAGCCTGCCCCGCACATCAGTCGCGGCAGTGGTGGCGGCGGCGGCGGTGGTGCCCTCGAACGCGAGGACGTCGTCCTGATCGTTTTCATCGGCCTGTTGCTCTGGGCCACTCAGTTAGGCCGGAACCATTTGGTCGGGCGGGTCGAGCTGCGGCAACCTGCTGGACGGACCGGGCCTGCGTCCCCCACTCAAAATACCCTCCGGGTATTCCTCGGGGCTCCTCAGCCCGCTGCGTCGCAGCATCCTGCCCCATCTCTCAGCCTCCCGCCCAAACCGTCCCGGCCCAGCCGCAACGCGATGAAGCGCACCCAGCGCCGGGGTTGAAGCCGTGAAGAAGCGCGCTGGGGCGGAAGCAAAACCGCCCCAGCGCCAACGCACGATTTCCGTAGCCACGATCGCGAAGCGAGTGGTTATCGCCGCCACTCGCTCGCGCTCGCAGCCACCCTCACTTAACCCTCCGAACGGAGACAGCCCGCACCTCGCACTGTAGGGCTGCCGCTTGCCGGCATGCCGCAGTTGCCTCTCCGTCCGCCGTCAGCCGTGCCAGAGGCAGGCAAGCCTGCGGCACGCCGACAAGCGGCGGCCCCACACTGTGAATGATCCCGCCAATCCCCATGATACGCTTACCGCTCCTCACTCTCGCCCTCGCCGCCACGGCCCTGACCATCGCGAGCCTTCCCGGCGCGGCCGAAGGGCTGCAATTCGACCGCAACGCGCTCGCCCAGGGCCAGCTCTGGCGGCTTTTCACCGGCCACCTCACCCACTTCGACTCCGATCACCTGCGCTGGGACGTGCTCGCACTGCTGCTGATCGGCACGCTGGCCGAGCGCGATGGCCGCTGCTCCACTGCGCTCACCCTGGGCATAGCGGCGCTCGCGATCGGGCTCGCCGTGCTGTGGTTCCAACCGCAGTTCACCACCTACCGCGGCCTCTCCGGACTCGACTCGGCGCTCTTTGGCCTCGTGGTCGCGCGTCACCTCGTGGCCGGTTGGCGCGAACGCCACCGCTTCAGTGTCGCGGTCGGCGCGCTCGCCGCGCTCGGCTTCATGCTCAAAACGCTCTACGAACTCAGCACCGGCGACACCGCCTTTGCGCAGGGCACGGGTTACGCGCCGGTGCCGCTCGCGCATCTCGTCGGTTTTGTGGTTGGCGGCGCCGTGGCGGTCGTGCCGGTCGAAGCGTCCGGGCCCGGCTACCGCGGATCGATGTTGCGGGCGCCGGAATGAGACAACAGGTCGCCGAAGGGGCCGGGCGGGCGGTCGCCGCGAACGGGATTGCCGTAAAAATCGGTGTCGAGACCGCGGTAAACCGGCAGTACCGGCACCTCGCCTTCGACGGTGAGGGAGAGTTCCAGGGTCGCCGGGTCGAGGCGGGCCGTCACCTGCGCCATGGCTCCGCGTTGCTCCCAGCCCAGGTCCTCGCGGGCCGAGGCCAGGCTGTGCCATTGCTGCGGCTCCGGGAACTTGATGCGCAGGATGGTGGGAACGAAGAACGGGTGGGGAGCGACGCGGGCGGAACCATAGAGATTGCCGTCGACGGTGTTGCGAACGTTGGTGAGCTCGATCGGGCTGTGGTCGCTGCCGGTGCCGACAAAGACGTTGCCATAGATCTCCAGGTTGCGGACTTCGAGGGTGCGACCGCGGATGGGGCGCGGGGCACCGAGACCGGAGGCGGTGTCGATACCCGCCTCGGCGGTGTTGAGGAACAGGTTGTGCGCGATGATGACGTTGTTGGTGTCGCGAATGAGCACGGCGCTGGTGAGGGAGTCGAAGATGTTGTTGTCGACCATGTTCAGTCCTTCGCTGCCCTCGATGTGCACGGCGTGCGGGTTCACGTCACCGGGAATGTCGGTGAAGACATTGCCGGTGATGCGGTCGTTGACGTTGGCGATGTCGATCCAGACGCCGTTGCCGTGGCGGATGTGCCGCAGGACGTTGTGGCGGAAAAGCAGGTTGACCGAGTTGTGCAGCTTCATGCCGGCCGACTCCGACATGCGGGCGGCGTTCTGCCAGCCGATCCACTCGAAGAGGTTTTTCTCCACCAGCAGATTGGTGGGGCCGCCGGTGCCCCCGAGTCCCTCGATGCCGCAATAGCGAAAGGTGTTGCCGCGAACGACCGTAAAGCCGACCGGCTCGGGCGGTCGCGCGGCGGCCCAGTCCTCGTTGCCGACGTCGAGGCCGACACTGTTGGCCCACTCGAAGGTGTTGTCCTCGAAGATGAAATGGTGGCCGCGGTTGGTGGAGGCCATGCCGCGCTGCGGTACGGGGAAACCGTTGGCGGCATGCTGGAAGGTGAATCCCTTGACGCGGATGTAGGACTGGTGGCGCCGGGCCGGTGAGAAGATCTGCTCCTGGGTGACGATCTCGATGGTGTGATCGGCGGGATCCGAGTCGTCGGCGAGCCGGATGTGCAGCGACATGCCGTTGGTCTCCACCCAGACCTTGCCGGCGTAAGGCATGAACTCCGCAAACAGCGGCGACCACCGGACCTCGCTGAAGAAGTTGAGGGAACGCGGGGACGGGCCGGCGAGATGGGTGGGCGACTCGACGGGCTCGAGGGGTTTGCCGTCGACGAACACCATGCCGCGCCGGCGGAAGTAGTTCGCCATGTTGTCGCGGGCGTAGTTGATCCAGTATCGGTTGCCGATGACGTTATCGACCTGGAAGGCATTGTAGCCGTCCGGAAACATGGCGGGCGTGAGGCGCAGTTCCCAGGCCTGCACCGGCTCGCCGGTGGTGGGATCGACGCCGTAGTTCCAGCCTTCTCCCGGCTGCCAGTCCGTGACAACGCGGGAGCCCTTGAGCACGACCTTGGCGCCGGGGGCGGCTTCGTAGCTGATCATCGCATCGGGACCGGTGCCGCCACGGGCCGGCTGGATGAACTCGCGGTAAACGCCTTCGGCGACAACCACCCGTTCACCCGGCCGGAGGATTTTAGCGGCGTGATTGATGGTTTTGAAGGGACGCCCCTCGGTGCCCGGGCCGGAGTCATCGGCGTGGGTGGCCTCGCCGTCAACGTAATAGGTCCGAGTGAAGGCGAGAGGCTGTTCCCACAGGGGAAACTCCGAGCCGTCCGGAAGCGTGGAGCTGGTGGCGAGGGCGGGAGGGGACGCCAGGGGCCCGAGGGAGAGGGCCGCCAGCAAAGCGACCGCGAGGGAGCGTAATGATCTCATGTGCAGGGGTGGATGACATCCGCAGGCTACCCGGCCGCGGTCACCGGTTCAAGAGCCGCGCCCGGAAAGGCCGGGGTATTCATCCAGACGATACATCCGGACAGGTTCGCTCATAGGGCGTGCGGGGCAGTCCACGGCAGGCGGGCTTCTTGCCAAGCCCCGCCCTGCCGCCTGACCCCGGCACCAACGCGCCGGCACCAGGGCCAGGCGCAGGCCAATCGGGTAGTCCTTGCGCCGGAAACGACGGGCTCCGTACCACCACCCGTCGGGTTCTATTCCCCGGGAAAACGCACCGGCGTGAGCGGCAGCAGACCCTTGTTGGTCAGATAATGGGCTTTGATCGCGTCCAGCGGGTGAACGAAAATGAAGAGCACCAGCAGTGGTGTGAGCGCGTAGGCCATGCTTTCGCCCGCGCGCAACGACTCCACCGCCTCGGCGATGAATCCCGTCCAAACGAACAGCATCACCATCATCTCCATCGCCCCGAGAAACTTGTGCCCCGAATAAAGATCACCCAAACCGGGCAGCAGCAGCGAAAGCAGCGCCGCTTTTCTGGGCTGCTTGAATGCGCTGCGGCATTCCGGGCACGCTGCCGGCACGCGCAGCAGTTCGCTGAAACATGACGGGCACAGGTGACGGATGCCCGGAGCGCGCTTGTCCTTGCGCGCAGCCGGATCCAGCAACGCGTTCACGAAGTCGCGCACAAACACCCGATCCGCCTTGGGAATGCGGGTAAACAGCACGGTCTTCCCGTTGAGCAGCTTCAGGAAAAAGTTTCCGGTGAAGGACGCCTTTACCTGACGGATGTCGACGTATTCCAGGCTACCCAGGTAGGTCCCCCGCTTGTTGCCCTTGAGGTGGATCAGCAGCACTCGCTTCGTGGTGAAAACGAATGCCATGAGGTTGTAGTAGTAGGAGATCCAACCAATGAAGAGCTGTTCAAAGCTGCTCACCCGCAGACCACTGGTGACATAAAACACCTGCTCATCGTCATCGGTGATCGCGCGCACGGCGGGGTCGATTGCCTTGAGCAATTTCAGCTTCTTCTTTGCCAGCCGGCGTTCGGAAAACGTCCCTTGTTTGATGAATTCGGCGAAGGAATATTTCGGTTCCTGATCATCAATGGCCAGGAGTTCGGCGGGGGTTTTGATCGTATCGAGGTTCATGGGGAAAAGCGCAACGACCGCTTCGCTTTCCCTTCCTCGCGGCGCGCGAGCCCACCGGCGCACGAGAGTCGGCAGGCACCAGACAAGGCGGCTCGGCGCGGGCTAGGCGGATAGACCAACATCTGAGGGGAATGCTTCGGGGGGGGGAAACTCGGTCGGTGGCCAGATCGACGGGAACCGGCGGAAACTAGGTGCATCCGTTCCATCTTGGCGAGTCTGGAAATGTCCACCTCGCCGCGATTTGCGCATCCGGCTCCTGGCCGGCCACCCTGCTCCAGGACAAGTAGACACGGATCCTCATTCAGAGCCTCCCCCCTTTTTTGCGTCTCTCCTGTCCCGCTGCCGCGGTGATGCGCCTTCTTGCGGCTATTCCTCTCTCTCCAACTCCGTGCATTCTGTGCACTCCGTGGTCAAAAAATCCCTGCCTCTCCGCCCCACTCCACCGCAAAGTTAAACCACGGAATACACGGGGTACACAGAATCCTTCGCGCTCTTTCGCGAGCTTCGCGGTTTCTACAACTTCACCGCCGCTTCGCCGCCGGCGGGCACGACGATCTGCACGACTTCATCGCCGTAGCGCAGTTGAGCCGTGCCGCCCAACTCGGAACGCAGCACGGCCTCGACCAGCTTGCCGTCGGCCCACTTTACGTCGACCTCGAACCCGCCGCGGGCGCGCAGGCCGGTGACCGATCCCGTGGGCCAGGCGCTCGGCAGGGCGGGAAGCAGCTCGATTTCGCCGGCGTGGGACTGCAGCAGCATCTCGGCGATGCCGGCGGTGCCGCCGAAATTGCCGTCGATCTGGAACGGCGGATGCGCGTCGAAGAGATTTGGATACGTGCGGTCACTGCTCAGCAGCAGCGCCAGAATCGAATGCGCCCAATCGCCGTCACCGAGACGGGCGGCCAGGTTCATGCGCCAGCCAATGCCCCAACCGGTGGCGAAGTCGCCGCGCAACTCCAGCGAACGACGCACGGCTGCCGCCAGGTCCGGCGTGCCGCGAGGCGTGATCTGCGCGCTGGGATAGACCGCATAGAGGTGCGAAACGTGACGATGGTGCCGCTCCGGCGCCTCCAGGTCCCAGTCCTCGATCCACTCCTGCAATTGTCCGCCTTTACCGATCCGGTCGGGCGGCAGGCGATCATACGCCGCCTGCACCTGCGCGGCAAACGCGCCATCGGTATCGAGGATGGCCGCCGACTCGACCACGGCGGCGAACAGGTCGCGCAGGATCTGGCTGTCCATCGCGGGACCAGCTACGATCGTGGCACGGTCACGGTGCGCGTTTTCGGGGGAAATCGAGGGACTCGTGACGAGGTAGGTACGGCCGTCATGCTCGAGTTCGACCAACGCATCGAGAAAGAACTGCGCCGCGCCTTTCATCACCGGATAGACCTCGGCCAGGAAGGCCTCGTCACCCGAAAACAGGTAGTGCTCCCAGAGGTGCGTGCACAACCAGGCGCCACCGGTCGGCCACATGCCCCAATAGGCACCGTCGACCGCGCCGGTTGAACGCCAGAGGTCGGTGTTGTGATGCGCCACCCAGCCGTCGGCGCCGTAGTGGGCCTCGGCCATGACGGCTCCGGTTTGCGCCAGCTCCTTGGTCATCTGCACCAGCGGTTCCACACATTCGGCGAGGTTGGTTGTCTCGGCCGGCCAATAGTTCATCTGCGCGTTGATGTTCAGCGTGTAGTTGCTGTTCCACGGCGGGTACAGGCTGGGATTCCAGATCCCCTGGAGGTTGGCCGGCTGCGTGCCGGGACGGGAGCTGCTGATGAGCAGGTAACGACCGTATTGAAAATACAAGGACGCCAGTTCGGGATCGGCATGGTCGCGCGATTGCCGCACCCGCTCGTCCGTCGGCAGATCCGCCGCGGGGGTCGTGCCGAGATCGAGCGACACGCGGCGGAAAAGCCGCTGATGCTCGGACACGTGGGCGGCACGCAGGGCGTCGCCAGATTTCGCTGCAGCCGCGTCGAGCACGGCCAGGTTGCGGGCGGTGGGGTCGCCGGACACATCGTCGAAACTCACGTAACTGGTGGCCGCGGCAAGCAGCAGGCGGGCGCGGGTCGCGCCACGAAAATGGATCTGGCCGCCCTGCGCAACGAGGTGGCCGTCGGAATCGACCACGCGCAGGCGCGCCTCGAAGGTAAGCGCGCCCTCGATGACCTCCGCACCGGTGTTGGTGCCGCGGAGGACGAGGTCGCCGTTGTCCGCGACACTGACCTCACTGACCTGCGGCGACTGAAAAGCGAGGCTGGCGTTGAGCGCCCCGCCCCACTCCGGCCGCTCCGGATTCATGCCGGTGAGTTCGATGACCATGACCTGATCGACCGGGCTCACGTAAACCTCGCGGGTGAATCTGGCGCCGTTGTACCCGAACTCGGTGCGCGCGACGGCGGTATCGAGATCCAGCTCCCGCCGATAGTCGTAGGCGGTGTCGGTGGTCGCCATGGTGATCAGCAGGTCGCCGACCGTCTGGTAGGGCATCTCGCGCATCGGATCGGCCAGGAAGCGTTCCTGCGCCAGCTCCTGCGCCGCGAGGTAATCGCCCGCGGCAATAAGCTGACGGATTTCCGGCAGGGCCTCACGAGCGCCCTCGCGCGTCGGCTGGTAGGGACCGCCGCCCCACAGGGTGTCCTCGTTGAGCTGGATCCGTTCCTGGTCGATACCGCCGAACACCATGCCGCCGAGCCGGCCATTGCCCACCGGCAGCGCTTCGACCCACTGGACGGCGGGTTCGTCATACCAGAGTTTGAGGCGCTCGGCTGATTCGGCGATCGCAACGGAGTTGGTGGCGGCACAGAGACCGAAAAACGCAACGGTACAGACGAGGGGTTTCACGGCGCCAGAGCAGTTCAATCAGCACAATATCGGCAACGGAATTTCTCGATAGCAGCGCATGTGACGGCGCGTTGTAGAGAAAACTCGGGACAGGTCGGTCGCCCTGAAAGACGGGCCATTCAGGCCAGAAGAAAACAGTGGATCGGGTTTTTCTGTCCCAGAGCTTTCTGTCGAAGTATGCGAAGTCCTACCCGACCGCGTGGCAGATGCGGCCCGCCGCTCCCCCTGCGCCAATGCTACAGCGGACAAGCAAAAGGCGGCGCTAACCCGCATATTTCACACTCCGAATGGAAATCGTCCACACTGTGCAATGTAGGGCTGCCGCTTGCCGGCACGCCGCACCTGCCTCTCAGCCCGCCGTCAGCCACGCCTGAGGCGGGTAAACCATGCCAAAGGACAGGCAAGCCTGCGGCATGCCGGCGAGCGGCAGCCCCACAAGGTGAAATATCCGGGCTAAAACGAGGCGAGTGGCGGCGGGATTTCCCAGCCGTCGTCGCCGCGGAGAATCGACGCGGCGGACCACTCCCCTACGTCGTCGGCAATCGCGCGGGCCCAGGGGACGCGGGCGTTGTTGTTGGCGCCGGGTCCGCGGCTGGCGACCTCGAGGTAGCGTGAAGTGAGTTCGCGCTCGGGCTGGCTCCAGTTGTGCCAACCCTCAGCGCGCACCACTTCGTTCATTTCGGTGCGCACGAACGCCGTCTGCGCGTGCGCGCGCCAGGGGCGGCCGAGATAAGTCTGCACGTCGGGCGCGCCGGTGATCCGGCAATCGAGAAACGTGAGACCGTGCGGCTGGTTCCACGGGGTCGACGCGGCGGTGATGTAGCCGTTGCCGACGCAGTGGATGTGCGTGCGATCGAAGACGGCGTTGGCCGCGCCGAAGATGAAGTCGACGTGCCCCTCGACATAACAGTCGGCGAAGTAATGGCGGCCACGGTTGACCAGAATCGTGTCCTGCCAACCGAGGAAACGGCAGTTGCGAAACACGACGCGATCGCTGTCGACGCGCAGCGCCAGCGCCTGCCCGACCGCACCGGCGTCGTTGGCGATGGTCAGGTTTTCGACGATGAAGCCCGGGCCGTCGATGTGCAGGGTGGGCGTGCGAAAGGTGCCGATCTTCTTGCCGTCGGGACCCGTCATGTTGGCGTGGATACCCTCGACCAGGATCGTGGTCGCCGGGTCCTCGCCGATGAGCGCGATGTTGCCGCGTTCCTGCTGCACGTAGACGCGCTCGCGGTACGCCCCCGGCTTCACAAGGATGACCCAGCGCTGGGCGGGACCGGGTTCGGCGCGCTTTTGGTCGGCGCCGTAGATGGCCTTTTCAATCGAGGTGTAATCCCCGCTCCCGTCGAGCGCGACGATCGCGTCGGGTTCGAGCGCGAAAGCACTCCCGGAAAATAACATGAAAAATACCAGCCCACGCATTTTTTTAACCACGGATGAACACAGATGGCTTCGGCTACCGCCTACGCACTGAGACGAGACAGTGGAGAGGTTCTGGGCCGAACGGTAGTGAGGCTTATCCGTGTCCATCCGTGGTTGATAAATTTCAGGTTTTGGAGAGGCGCCTGGTGGGAAGATCAAGGCAGCGTTGACGGGGTGAAGGCCACTGCGATCGGTAGTTCAAGACGTTTGATCTCGTTGACAACCAGGGTGGCCACCTGGCGGGCGCCGAGCGCCGAGTAGTGCGTGTTGTCGCTCAAACCTTCGGGACGCGTCGGCAGGGTGCCGGCAGCGAACCACAGGTGCAGGTCCTTGCTGCCTTCGACGCCGAAGCTGCGCTCGAGTTCGGCTGTGCGCTCCTCCAACTCGAGCAGCGGCACGCCTTCGGCTTCCGCCACGGCCCGCACGGCGGCGGGATAGTCGCCGTGGGTCGGCACGAGGTCGGTGCCGGCCTCGTTCCATTTGCGACGGGCAACAGAGGTGGCGAGCACGGGGTGGCCGCCGCGGGAGTTGACGTCGCGCACGAAACGCGTGAGATTGGCGCGGTAGGAGCCGCCGGGCGCCGGATCGGTGTAACGCTCGGGCGAATTCACCTTCTCGTCGTTGTGGCCGAACTGGATGATGACCCAGTCGCCGGCCTTGAGGTCATCGATGAGCGCCTGCCAGTGCCCTTCGTCGATGAAGGATTTGGAACTGCGGCCATTGAGCGCGCGGTTGTCCACGTGCCAGCCGGGCTGAGCGAGATCGCGCAGGGCCTGACCCCAGCCGCGCTCGGGATGAGTGAGACGCGGTTTGTCGGCCGCGGTGGAATCGCCGGCGATGAAGATGACCGGATGGTCGGACTGACGGGCGAGACGCCGGCGCCATTCCGGGTAGGTGTCGGTGAACAGATCCTCGGCCCAGTCGCCGTAATAGGTGTAGCCGCGGCGGCGTTCGGCCTCGACCTCCGCCAGCGTGTAGTGCGTGACCGCGTCGCGCCCGAGAAAGATGGGACGGTTGGTGCCGATCTCGTAGAAGCGGGCCCAGGTGTCCGACTTGGGATCGGCGACGAGTTTCTGATCGCCATCGGATCGATCGACGCGGGTGCCGGGGATCGCGACCCGTGCAAACCAGGCCATGCCCGACTCGACCGCCTCGACGACGGCGGGCGACGGTCGCTCGATCTTCATGAGAAACTTCAGGATGCCCGCGGATTCGGCCCCGGAGAGTGAAACCGGCTCGAATTTCCGGGCCGGCGCCGGCTCGAGCGTGACCTCGTCGTGCTGGGCGCACCAGGCAGTGAGCCGGCCGTCGACCCGCACCTGCGTGGAGAGGATGCAGTCGATGCCGCGGTCGATCGCCTCACGCAAGCGTGCCTTCGTATCCGCGCCGACGATACCGATCCACTCGTCCTCGCCATCGGCCGCCTCGCGCAGCAGCTCGAGCACGTTCACCATGGCGTTGTCGTTGTAGGTGATGTGGCTGTAGTAGCCCTTGCGCAGCGGGTAGAACTGCGGCCACCCGCCGTTGGCGTACTGGGCGGCGAGCAGGTAGTCGAGCCCCTGGCGCACGGCGGCGCGGATCTCCTCGTCACCGGTGGCGTGCGCGACGCGCGCGAGCAGGCGTAACGGCGTCGTCGTGCCACCGTTGTCGATGGTGGGCGCCCGCTCGCCGGCGCTCCGGGCGCGAAACGCGTCGTCGGCCGGCTCGGTCATGTCGGTGTTCTTGGGCCAACCACCGCTGACCGGGTCCTGGTAGCTCACCACCGCGCGGGCAACCTCGCCGGCCTCGGCGCTGCCGTACCAGTCGGCGGGTTGTTTGAGAATATCCCGCCAACCTGGCGCTGCCGACAGGGCGATACCGCAGGCGACCAGCAGGAGAAAGCCGCGAGCCGGGTGCATGATCACATCAGGTTCAGCCACCGCGGCAGCGCGATGGACAGGGCCGGCCAGTAGGTGATGAGCAGCAGCCCGAGCAGCATGGCGATGAAGAACGGGATCATCGGCGGGACGACCCGCGCGATCGAGGAGCGACCTACACTGCAACTGACGAAGAGGCAGGCGCCGACCGGCGGCGTGCACAGGCCGATGCAGAGGTTGGCGATGAGCACGATGCCGAACTGCACCGGGTCCATGCCCAGCGCCGTCACCACGGGCAGGAAGATCGGCGTGAAGATGAGTACGGCCGGGGTCATGTCCATGAAGGTACCCACGATGAGCAGCAGTACGTTGATGAGCAGGAGAATGATGATCGGGTTCTGCGACAGGCCGATCATGGCCTCGCTTACCATCTGCGGCACGCGCTCCGAGGCGAGCACCCAGCTCATGGCCTGACTGGTCCCGACCAGCAGCATGACGACCGCGGTGGTCTTGGCGGCGCGCAACAGGATGTCGGGCAGACGCGATATCGGGATCTCGCGATACACCACCACGCCGAGCACGAAGGCGTAGGCCACCGCAATGGCCGAGGCCTCGGTGGCGGAAAACACGCCGCCGAGGATGCCGCCCATCACGATGATGACGAGCAACAGACTGGGCAGGGCGCCCCACAGCGCGCGGCCGAAGGGCGGAATCTCCACCGGTGCGCCGCTGGCCTTGAGCGCGCCGGTGCGCAAGGTGAGCAACAGACTTGCGCCCATGATGAGCAGCCCGACCACGATCCCCGGAATCACACCGGCCATGAACAACGCCGCGACCGAGACGTTGCCGGCCACGACGGCGAACACGATCATGATGTTGCTCGGCGGAATGAGCAGACCGGTGGTGGCCGAAGTCGCGGTAAGCGCCACGGCGAACTCACGCCGGTAGCCCTTGCGTTCCATCTCGGGAATGAGCGAACCGCCGATCGAAGACACCGCCGCGGCGGCCGAGCCGGACACCGCGCCGAACATCATGCACGTGAGCGTGTTCACGTAGGCCAGACCGCCCGGCAGCCGACCGACCAGGGCGAACGCGAAATTGGTCAGACGACGGGCCATGCCGCCCTCCCCCATCAGTCCGCCGGCAAACACGAAGAAGGGAATGGCGAGCAGCGGAAAACTGGCGATGCCGGACGACACCCGTTGCGCCATCACGTAGCCGGTCGGACCGTCACTGAGGCTCAACAGCGTGCCGGCCGCGGCCAGGCCGATGCAGACGGCCACCGGCGCGTTGAGCACCAGCAGGCCGACGAACAGCACGAGCAGAATCAGCACCTCGACGCTCATAGGATCTCCTTTCCGACCTCATCGGCCGACGCGGTGGTGCGGCCCGTCACCAGGTGCTCGATCGAGAAGGCGATCACAAACAGGCCGCTCAGCGGCACCACGAGATTGAGGTAGCCGACCTTCCAGTTCATGGCCGGCGTAACCTGGCCCGAACGCAGCGTCTCGACCACCAGCATCGTGCCGCCGTAGACGAGCACAAAACCCGCGAAGACGATGATCGCGATCTCGGCGATCACCGCCGCGAGGCGCCGGGCGGAGGGGTGAAGTTTGCCGACGAAATAGTCGACGCCGAGGTGCCCGCGCTCGCGGAACATGAGGGCGGCGCCGAGCAGGGAAACCCAGACGATCGCATAGATGGCGAACTCCTCGGTCCAGCGGCTTTGGGAGCCGAGCACGTAGCGCGAAACCACGCCCCAGAGCACATCGAGGGTGAGCAGGGCGAAGAGCACGATGGTGAGCCACTGGAGGCCGCCCACCACCGCCGACCAGAGCTTGTTGCCCGGAGCCGGTTCGTTGCCGAGGCGGTAGCTCATGGGCGGTCCTCCGCCGGATGTGGTGTAGGGCCGCCGCTTGCCGGCGTGCCGCAGTTGGACGGGCTGAGAGACAGGTGCGGCACGCCGGCAAGCGGCGGCCCTACACGCCGGGGTAAACGGATTACGCGGCGGCTCATTTCACCTCCCGGATGCGGGCCGCGACGCGGCCGATGGGCGTGTCCTTGAATTGTTCATACAAGGGCGCGGTGGCTTCGACGAAGGGCGTCTTGTCGGGCTGGTAGATCGACACGCCGGCCGCCTTCACCTGCTCCAGGGCCTCCTGGGTCTTTTCGGCCCAGAGCTCGCGCTGAAAGGCCACCGATTCGGCCGCGGCCTGTTCGACCCAGGCCTTTTGCTGCGGGCTGAGCGTGTCCCAAACCTGTTGGCTGAAGATCACCATGTCCGGGATGCGGGTGTGCTCGTCGAGCGAGTAGTGTTTGGCGACCTCGTAGTGGCGGCTGGAAAGAAAGCTGGGCGGGTTGTTCTCGGCACCGTCGACCATGCGCTGCTGCAGGGCGGTGTAGAGTTCCCCCCACGGAATCGGGGTGGGCGCCCCCTTGAGCGTGGAGATCAGGTCCATCGCCATGCGGCTCGGCAGGGTGCGGATCTTTTCGCCGGCGACATCGCCGGGCGTAAGGATCGGTCCGTCGATCGTGTAGAAGCTGCGGCTGCCGGAGTCGTAGTAGCAGAGTCCGTGGATGCCCACCGGCGCACCGGCCTCGAGCAGCTCCTTGCCGATGAGTCCGTTGAGCACCGTCCAATAGTGTTCGTCGTCACGAAACAGATACGGCAGACCGAAGACGGCCATCTCCGGCACGAAGCCCTCCATCGCGGCGGTGGAGGTTTTGACCATGGCGAGCGCGCCGCGTTGGAGTTGCTCGATGGTCTCGGGTTCGGAGCCGAGCTGGCCGTTGGGGAATATCTGGATCTCCATCGCGCCGCCGGAGATTTCAGCCAGACGCTTCGCCATGAATTCCATGCCGGTGTGCACCGGATGCGACTGGTCGAGCGCGTGGCCGAGCTTGAGCACCGTGTGGGCCCCGGCCGGGCCGGCCGAACGCTGCAGGAAGATGAAACAGGTGGCCGTCAGCAGGGCGCCCAAAACGAGGCCGACGGCGAGAAAGGAGGTTTCCTTGCGCATGAAATGAGGGGGTGGCGGGAGGGGGACATTGGCGACGCGGAAGGTCGCAAATACGACCGGCCAGGAAGAGGAATCCGGGCCGGCGCGAAGGGAGGAAAACGAGCAAACGAGCGTAGCGCAATGCCGGCAAAAACCGGCAGGCGCTAATCCGCATGGTGATTGTCAAATTGCGCAGCCATGGTTCCCGCCAATCAATGGCTGGAAGTCGCGGCGGCGGCGGGTGGCGGCGGCACCGAATTGCGACCGCGGGTACCGCCCTCGGGCAGGATGTTCACGTTGTCGAACGAAACCCGGCCGGCATGGGAGAGCACCTCGGTGGAGGTGACGCCGGAGAAGGTGCTGTTCTTGAAGCGGATGTTTTCGATGACCGCTCCCTCGAAGCCTTGAATGAACATGACGCGCGGGCTCGCGGTGCTGGTGACATTGTCGATCTCGACATTGCGGACGACCGGCAGGTGTTCGCCGCGGGCGCCTTCTTCGTAGAGGAGATCGATGGTGAGCACGGCCTCGGCCACCTGGCCGATCGTGACGTTGCGCATGAAGACGTTTTCGAGGATGCCGCCGCGGACCGCGTTGTTCTTGAAGCGCAGGGCGCGGTCGAGGTTGGGGCTGTCCATGGTGCAGTTTTCCACGAAGACATTGCGGATGTGGCCGGAACACTCGCTGCCGAGCACGACGCCACCGTGCCCGTCCTTCATCACGCAGTTGCGCACGATGATGTTTTCCGAGGGCACGTCGACGCGCCGGCCGTCGTTGTTGCGGCCGGATTTGATCGCGATGCAGTCGTCGCCGGTGTCGAAGAGGCAGTCCTCGATGAGCACGTCCGACGAGGACTCGGGGTTGCAGCCGTCATTGTTGGTGCCGTGGGAGATGACCTTCACGCCGCGCACGGTGATGTTGCGGGACAGCACGGGATGGATTTCCCACATCGGCGATGCAACGATGGTGACGCCCTCGATGAGGATGTTTTCGCAGTGATAGGGCTGGATGAAGTTGGGCCGCAGGTAGGTGCCGGGACCGAACACGCGTTCCTCGACCGGCACGCCGGCCTCGCCCATGGCGATGAGGCGATCGCGGTCGGGCACCTGTTTGCGTTCGCGGCGGTTGGCTCCCTTGTTCCAGCTCCACCAGGTGTCCCAGTTGGCCTGGCCATCGAGCGTGCCGGTGCCGGTGATGGCGATGTTCTGCTTCTTCCACGCGTAGATGAGCGGCGAGTAGTTCATGCATTCGACGCCTTCCCAGCGCGTGTAGACCACGGGGTAGTCGGCGGGATCGGTGGAGAACTTGAGGGTGGCGTCCTCGCTGAGGTGCAGATTGACGTTGCTCTCGAGGTGGATGGCGCCGGTGAGCCACTCGCCCGCGGGCACCACGACCCGGCCGCCGCCGGCGGCATGAGCGGCGGCGATGGCGGCGGCGATGGCTTCGGTGGCCTTGACCGTGGCCCCATCCTGCGCGCCGAAATCGGTGATGGGGAAATCGCGGTCCGGGAACGACGGGGCCTTGATGCGGGCGAGCACGCGCTCGTAGTCGGCCCAGCCAGTCACGCGCAACGGCGTGGCATTGGCGGGCGTGGTGAGGAGCTGCTGCACCTGGATACCGGCACCGATGAAGGGACCGGTGCCCTTGGGATCGTTGTCGATGATGGGCTCGCTGATGTAGTATTCGAACGAACCGTCGCGCGGCATGCCGGCGCTGTTGGTGTAACCCAGGCCGGCGACCGCGCAGCAGCGCTGGAGGTCGGTGAGGCCGTCGGCGTTGACGCGCACGAACTGCTTGATGAGGCCCTCGTAGCCACGGCGAATGACCGGCTCGTAGCGATCGCGCGGCAGGTAGCCCTTGTTCACGGCCTTGGCCAAGGCGTAGAGGAACTGCGACGTGGCGGTGGCTTCGAGGTAGTTGCCCTCGCGACCGGGCTGGTCGAGCACCTGCCACCACACGCCGGTATCCGGATCCTGCCAGCGCTCGAGGCCGGCGGCGACGCGGCGCAGGATTTCGACGATGGACTCCACGTCATGATGGATGCCGGGGATAAAATCGAGGCTGTCGACCAGCGCCATGGCATACCAACCCTCGGCGCGGCCCCAGTGGTTGGGGGAAAGGCCGGTCTGTGGATCGGCCCAGGACTGGGCGCGGGCTTCATCCCAGCCGTGGCGGTGGAGCTGCACCTCAGGAATCCAAGCGTGCTTGTCCATCAGGATGAGTTGCTTCGCCACGTCATCGAAAGCCGCCGGCTCATCGAACATCTTGCCGTAAGCCGCGTAGAACGGCGAGGCCATGTAAAGGCCGTCGAGCCACATCTGGTGGGGGTAGCGTTGCTTGTGCCAGAAGCCGCCCTCGCTGGTGCGCGGGTGCTGGCGGAGCTGCTCGCGGATCGTGTCGGAAGCGATTTTGAACCGCTCCTCACCGGTGCGCTCGTAGAGTCGCAGGGTCACCTTGGCGGGCGTGACCATGTCGATGTTGTAGTCCGACATCTTGTAGGTGCGGATCGTGCCGTCGGGCGCGACGAAGCTGCCCACGATGCCCTCGGCGTAGTGGCGCAGGTCGTCGTCGCCGATGGTCTCGGCGAGATCGATCATGAACAGCGAAAGCAGGCCGGAGGTGTAGTCCCAGCGGGCGCGCGGCGCGCCCTCGAAATAGAGCCGTTGGCCGTAGCGGGCCTGCTCGGACCTGGCCATGCGGGTCGACCACTCGAGCGGCGTGGCGCCGTCGAAGGTCGGCACCTGTGCGGCAAGCGGCAGGAGCGTGAGCGGAAGCGTAAGGAGAGAAAGGATACGGGAGAGGCGCTTCATCGGGCGGGGTCCAGGTTGAGCGTTACGGGATGACGGAGGCGTTGGGCGAAGTCCTGGAGGTAATGGTCCCAGGACTGGCGGGTCGGGAAGTCACCGGAGAGGGACCAGCCTCCGCCGGCATAGTAGGTGAAGGTTTCGCCGTCGGCGACCGAGGTGAGAACGTAGCCGTTGGTTTCGTCGGCCCCGAATCCCTCGGCGGCACCGGGCGCGAGCAGGATGGCGGTGCCGAGCTGGCCGTGATCGTCCGGATAGGTCGACCAGTCACTGATCAAGCCGAGTTCGGCGGAGGTGTTGACGACGGGTTTCAAGGCGGGTCGGGACGTGAGCCCCACCCCAATGCGAACGGACGAGGCACCGGTCACCGCGAAGGTGCTGTCGATGCGGTCGAGGTTGCGGCCGGCGTCGACGGTGAAACGTTTGGTCTCGCGCACGGTGACGCCGTTGCCGAGATCGACCGGATCGTAGGCGAGTTCGAACACGGCGCGGATGGGACCGTTGGCGAGCACGCGGGCGGCGGTCCAGTTGGCCGCGGTGTGGGCCTTGTCCTCGTGCCACACGGCGGTGCCGCCGACGCCGCGGTGGGTGCCGACCGAATACATGTCGAGGCCCTCGCCACTGTCGATGTGGTAGGCGTCGTGACCTTTCAGGTACCAGCGATCAACGATCGGGTAGCGCACGCGCTTGGCCCAATAATCGAGGCCGCTGCTGCGCAGCTGGCTTCTGCCGGCCTCAGCGGTATTGAGTCGGGTGCCGTAGGCGCGGTGGGCCATGCGGTCGTTTTCCCAGGCGAAGTCATCGAGGCGCTCGGGCACGTGGCGGGCGAAGACGCGCGACGGAAACGGCGGCACCGGGGCGTCGGTGGTCTCGACGATGAAGGTGGCCCGTTGTTCGCCCGCGGCGAAGTCGTGCTGCCAGATGAGATCATCGTAGCGGGCCGGCCGCACGTTGGGCGTGAAGTTGGTGATCTGGAACGGCACGAGGGCACCGGTGTCGGCACGACGCACCTGCACATGCTCGAAGAGCACGCCGGGCAGGCGCTCGCGCACGGCGGCAAAGGGCAGGACGAGCACTTCGCCCGGGCGGGCACTGTCGAGGTCGTGCGACGCAGTGACCAGGAACCGCTCGGCGGAGGCGGAGGACGCCAGTTGGCATCCGACCAAGGCGAGAAGGAAAACGGCGGGGGATCGGCGTAACATGGGCGGTAGGGGGGAACCACTCGCTCACGCTCGCAGCCACGGCTTATGGTGGCTGCGAGCGTGAGCGAGTGGACGGGGATTGGGTGGGTTAGCGGGCGAGCCAACCGCCGTCGACGGCCAGCACGGTGCCGTGCACGTAGGCGGCGGCGGGAGAGGACAGAAAAACAGCGGCCCCCACGAGGTCGGCGGGGTCACCCCAGCGGCCCGCCGGGATGCGTTCGAGAATCGCCTGGTTGCGCACGGTGTCGGCGCGCAGGGGGGCGGTGTTGTCAGTCGCGATGTAGCCCGGGGCGATGGCGTTGACGTTGATGCCCTTGGGCGCGAGCTCGTTGGCCAGCGCACGGGTCAGGCCGAGCACGGCGCTTTTGGAGGCGGTGTAGGCGACGACCCGGATGCCGCCCTGGAAGGACAGCATGGAGGCAATGTTGATGATGCGGCCGCCACGCGAACCGGCGAGGCAGGAGCGGGCAAAGGCCTGGCTGAGCTCGAAGACGGCGTCGAGATTGACCGCCATCACGTCATCCCAGTCCTGCTTGGAATAGTCGGGGAAGTCGGCGCGGCGGATGATGCCGGCGTTGTTGATGAGAATGGTGGGCGGGCCGAGCTCCTGCTCGACGCGCTCCAGGGCACGGGCGCCCTCCCCTGCCGAACCGAGATCGGTCGGCACCGCCAGGACGCGACGACCGGCGGCTTCGACGGCGGCCGCGGCTTCGCTGCAATCGCCACGGGCGACCAGCGCCACGTCGGCGCCGGCCGCGGCGAGTCCCTGGGCCAGGGTCGCTCCGATGCCGCGGGAGGCGCCGGTGACGACCGCAATTTGGTTTTGGAGGCTAAAGGCGTTCAGTCCGTTCATCGTCCTTTCGCTATCAGGCCAGGTCGCTCATGGCGACGGCATCCATGTCGGAAAACTCCTGGTTTTCGCCACCCATGCCCCAGACGAAGGCATAAGCGCCGGTGCCGGCGCCGGCGTGGATGGACCAGGAGGGAGAAATGACGGCGTCGCCATCGCGCATGACGAGGTTGCGGGTGGCGGTGGGCGGGCCCATGAAGTGCATGACGACCGAGCCCGGGGCGAGGTTGAAGTAGCAGTAGACCTCGGAGCGGCGCAGGTGGGTGTGCGGGGGCATGGTGTTCCACACACTGCCGCGCGCGATCACGGTGATGCCCATGACGAGCTGGCAGGTAGTAACGAGGCCGGGGGCGAAGTATTTGTAGATGGTGCGCTCGTTGGCGGTGTTGGTGCTGCCGAGGGCGGTGCCGGTCATGCCCTCGAAGCGCACGACCTGCGTGGGATGACTGGCGTGGGCCGGGTAGCTGAGCAGGTAGAACTGGGCCGGAGCTGCGGCACTGTCCGAGCGAAACACCGGCGTCCCGGAGCCGCGGCCGAGATAAAGTCCGTCGCGCGGAGCGAGGGCGTGCGTCGCGCCGTCGACTTCGACCGAGCCGGCGCCGCCGAGATTGATGATGCCGAGTTCACGGCGTTCGCAAAAGCTGCCGGCGGCCAGGTTGGGCGGGGTCTCGAGCGGGATGGGTGCCGTGGTCGGCACCACGCCGCCGACGACCGTTCGGTCGACATCCCAGTAGTTGAGGCGCTGTTCGCCAGCGCGGAAAAGGCGCGGCAGCAGGAAGCGCTCCCTCAGCTCTGCCGAGGTCAGCCGATCGAAATCAGCCGGATGGGAGTCGTGATAGTGATGCATGCAGGGACTCGGAAAAAAGAAAGGGGAGATAAAAAGAAACCGGGCGGGCGGCGCGTGGTCGGCGACGCCGCCCGCCCGGTGAGGGTGATGGATTCCGCGGAATCCGGGTCTTAGAAGGAGCCCTTCACGCCGACGGCGATCTGTACCCCGAAGTTTTCGGTGCGGTAGGTCTTGGCGTAGTCGGGCGTATCCGCATTGTAACGACGCAGGACCTGGTCCTTGTTGGTGATGTTACGCGCGTTGGCAAAGAAGGTGTATTTCTTGCTGAGCGTGTATTCGACGTTGGCATCGATGAAGGTGCGCGGGGCGAAGTACTCGCGGAACCCGTTGGTCGAGCCATACTGGCCGCCGGTCTGCAGGCCCAGGCGCTGCTCGCCGCGGTAGTTGGCCTTGAGCGAAACCTTGAAGGGCTTGCGGCTGAAATCGACGCCGAAGTTGGCGGACTTCTCGATGAACTTGGCGAAGTCGGCCTCGTTGGGACCCTCGAGGTTGAGCGCCGTGGCGTTGCCGAAGACGGTGAAGGACTTGCCGAGCTCGCCCAGGAAGGCGAGGTTGTGGCGGGCATCGAACTCGACACCCTGGATCTTGGCATCGCCGATGTTGGTCGAGCTGCGGTAGTCGAAGCCGAGCGTATCCTGCGGCAGGCCGAGACGGTCGATGTCCTCCTGGGTGACGGTGCGGTTGTCGGAGCCCCAGAAGTTCTCGAGGTTCTTCTGGAACACGCCGAAGGAGATCGAACCTTCCTTCATGTAGTACTGGGCGGACAGGTCGAAGCCGTCGGCGGTCCACGGCAACAGGCCGACGTTGTTCACGATGACGGTCTCCGGATTGATGTTGGAGCCGTCATTGATCACATCATCCTGATAATTGATGCGGGCCAGCGGAAGGATGTTGCTGTAGTCGGGACGACCCAGCGTCTTCGCATAGGAGAAGCGCAGAATGAAGTCGTCGGTGATGTTGTAGGTGAGGTGGAAGCTCGGGTAGACATCATCGTAATTGACGACGGTGTAGTAGCCGCGATCCACCATGTTGGTCGCAACCTCGGCGAGGTTGGTGGCGGGACCGGTGGTCATGACGCCCCAGCCCTGGTTCTCGGAGTCCTCGATGCGGAAGCCGGTGAGCACGCCGAGGCGACCGTCGAACAGTTTGGCCTCCAACTGGGCGTAGTAGGAGTTGATCGTCTCGATGAGGCGATACGAGTTCTGCTTTTTGTAGCGCTCGAAGGCGGTCAACCGGGAGTAGTTGCTGTTGGCCTGGGTGAAGGCGGCCGGGTTGACGAGGAAGGCGTCATACAGCGCATACGGATCGTAGAACTCGAAGTCGGGCTGACCCCACGGCACACTGGCGACGTAGTCGTCGGTGAAGGCCGCGCGGCTGCGGGAGCCGTTGATGCCGAGGTAATCCCAGGTCTGGTCGTAGCGGCGGGTGTCGCGCTCCTTCTCGAGGTAGGAGTATCCGATCTTCAATGACGCCGGGAAGGCCAGGAAGTCGAGCTCGCGCTTCACGTCGGCATCGAAGGTGGTGACCCAGTCGTTGGAGTTGAGCCAGTTTTCCCGGACGTTGTTGATGTTGAAATTGTCGCTGTCGGTCCAGTCGATGAGGTTGCCGGCGGCGTCGTAGACGGCGATGTCCACATTGGCGCCGTCGATGTTGCCGTAGTCGACGCGGCGGACGTTGTTGAGGATGGCTTCCGAGGAGTTGAAGTGGCCGTTGCCGGTGTCGCGATACCAGGTGCGGGAGCGCGAGATGCTGGCGTTGGCGTGGGCCTTCCACAGGTCGCCGGTGTAGGTCCACTCGACGTTGCCGGCGGAGGTGGCGCCCATCTTGTCGCGGAACGAGGAGTTGGTGCGCACGCGGCCGCCGCCGGAGCGACCCCAGACGGCGTCGGGATCCCAGCGCATGTCCCCGGCCGTGGAGCTGCTGGTGTTGGTCTCGAAGGTGATGTTCCGGTTGCCGAACTGCGACTTGTAGTAGTTGGACTGGAACGAGGCCGAGAGCACGTGCTCGGGGGCGAACTTCCAGTCGGTGCGCAGGCTGATCGAATCGCGGAAGGTGTTCTTCGGGCCATCCTGCAGCTGGAAGGTCTGCAGGTAGGGATTCGAGGGCGTGGCGCCGACCTGGGCGTGATTCCACTGGGTCTGCGAACGCTTCTGCGGGTTGAACTGGTTGGAGGTCAGACCCGTGATCACGAAACCGAGCGTCTTGCTGAGCGGCAGGGTGTAGTCGAAGTCGAAGCCGGGCAGCACGTGGTAGGTGGGCTTGTCCATCGGACCGGCGGTCTTCTTGAAGAAGTCCATGGCCTCGGTGTTCATGCTCAGGTAGGCACGGTACTTGAACTCGGCCTCGGCGCGCTCGAAGGCGTTTTTGCTGATCATGTTGACCGAGCCGCCCAGCGAGGAGGCGGAGTCCTGCGGACGCGGGGCCTTGACCAGCTCGACGCGCGAGACGTTGTTGATCGAGACCTGCTCGAACTCGAACGAACGGGTGTTGGAGCCGGAAGCGGCCGAAGCCATCTGTGCGCCATTCACCGAAATGCTGGTGAAGTTGTCGGCGAAGCCGCGCACGGACATCGTGCGCACGTCGGCGGCCACGTAGTCGACCGTGACACCGGGCAGATACTTCATGAACTCGCCCACGTTGCCTTCGGTGACATCACCAAAGGCGTCGGCGGCGACGACGTTCTTGAGGTTGACCGCATTGCGCTGTTCGTTGGCCGCGATCATGGCGGCGTTGGTCTCACGCGCGGCCTGCACGGTGAAGACGTCGAGCACGATGGTGTCGTCGTCGCCGGTGATGGAGGCATCGGTGAGGTTGAAGTCCTGCGTGGCGGTGGAGCCGGCCGTCAAGGAGACGGTCGCGGTCGCGGGATCGAGACCGGTGTACGTGACCTGGAGGGTGGCGGTACCGGCGGGCAGACCGGAGATGCGGTAGTCGCCGTATTCATTTGTGAGCACCGATTGCGAGGTGCCGACGACGGTGACACGGGCGTTGACCACGAAGCGACCGGAGATGCGGTTGAAGACGCGGCCTTCGACCGCGGCGGAACCGGATTGAGCCTGCAGAGCGGGCACTGCCATCAGGAGTGATAAAAACGCCACAAAAAGGGCGCGCGGAGTGACGAAACAGGCGGACAACACAGTCCGCACTCGCAGCAACGAGTATTTCGACATGGGAGGTTGGTGTAGGGGTTGAGGTCTAGGGTTACCACAGCTACCAAAGGCAGGGGCAACAAACTTTCATATTTGAAAGCTTGTCCCATAAATGAACCTCCCATGAAGCTCGTCAATCTCACCGTTTTCGTTTTTGAATGCTCTGTTCGTATTTGAATTTCCGGAGATAGGGCCTCCTTAATCTTTCATTTCCAATAGAATACCAAATCCGTCCGCCGCGGAATCAGGCCAGATCGCCCAGCGTGGCCCGATCCATGTCGTCAAAATCCTGGTTTTCGCCCCCCATGCCCCAGACGAAGGAGTAGGCGCCCGTGCCGGCGCCGGCATGGATGGACCACGAGGGAGAGATCACGGCCTCCCCATCGCGCACCACGAGATTGCGGGTACCCTCGGGCGGGCCCATGAAGTGCATGACAATGGAGTCGGGATCGAGGTCGCAATAGCAGTAGACTTCGGACCGGCGCATGTGGGTATGCGGCGGCATGGTGTTCCATACGCTGCCCTCGCTGATGAGGGTAACACCCATCACGAGCTGGCAGCTCTCGACGATGCCGGGCACGATGTACTTGTAGATGGTGCGGGCGTTGCCGGTAAGCTGCTCGCCCAAACGGGTGCCGTCGACTTCGGCGAAGCGGATGATCTTGGTCGGGTATTCGGCATGCGCCGGATAGCTCAAGAGGTAAAAGCGCGCGGGGGTCGCCGGGTCGTTCGACGAGAACACCGGCGTGCGGGAGCCACGACCGAGATAGAGACCATCCTTCGGTCCGAGGTCGTAGCTGCGCTCGCCCACCGTGATGCGGCCGGCGCCGCCGAGATTGATGATGCCCAACTCGCGACGCTCGCAGAAACTGTCGGCGGCGAGATTGGCCGGCGTCTCCAGCTTTAGCGGTGTATCCAGCGGAGTAACACCGCCCACGACCGTGCGATCGACGTCCCAATAGTTCATGCGCTGTTCCCCGGGGGTGAACAGGGACTGCAACAGAAAGCGCTCCCGCAACGTGGCGGTGCAGAGGCGATCGAAGTCGTCGGGATGGACGTCGTGGTAGTGGCGCATCGAACGGAGGGACGGAGGCGGGATGAGGGAGGGAGGGAGAGAGGCGGGACGGGCCGCCTCTCTCCCGTTGGGAGGACGACGTTTTAACAGCAGACTACGGGCCGGCGGTACTCAGAACTTGCCCTTGATGCCGATCGCATACTGCACGCCGAACTCCTCGGCCTGGTAGTCGTGGGCGTAGGCCGGCAGTTCGTCGCCATAGCGCTGGAGGATCTGCTGCTCGTTGAGGACGTTGCGGGCATTGATGAAGGCCGTGATCCGGTCGGTGAACTGGTAGTCGAAGTTCACGTCGAGGTAGACGCGGTCGTCGTAGTATTCGGCACCATTGGTGCCGAGGCCCGAGCGGAAGGAGCGGAACTGTTCGCCGCGGTAGTTCCACTTGATCTTCGCGTTGAAACGCTTGCCGCCGTAGGAGACGCCCCAGTTGCCGGTTTCCTCGATGAAGCCCGAGAAGTCGGCGGTGTTGGAGCCCTTCAGGTCGAGGAAGGTACCGTTGGCGAAGACCGAGAGGTTCTTCCAGATGCCCGGCAGCATCACGAGCTGTTGGCTGTAGTTGAACTCGAAGCCGGTGATCTTGGCGTCACCCGAGTTGAGCGTGGTGGCGAGATCGTAGCCGAGGTATTGGGGATCGAGGTTGTAGAGGGCGAGGTCCTGCTCATCGACGAACTTGGCGATGCCGCCGAAGAAGTCGGTGATGTCCTTGTGGAAGAGCCCCACGGAGAAGACGCCGGCCGGCTCGAAGTAGTATTCGAGCGAGAGGTCGAAGTTGTCGCCGGTGTAGGGCTTCAGGCCGGTGTTGCGCACGGTGATCTGGCCGCCGGGTTCACCGGCGATCGGATTGTCGTAGGGGTCGATGACCGTGCCGGGGAGGATGTTGGAGAAATCGGGACGACCGATCGTGCGGGCGTAGGCCAGCCGCAGGATGAGGTCGTCGCGGATGTTGTAGACGAGGTGGGCCGACGGATAAAAGCCGTCGTAGTCGCGCGACACCTCGGCGGCGCGGCGCTGATACTGCAGGCGGCGCTGGGTGTAGACGTCGTTGGTGAGCGGATCACCATTGGCGTCGAGGTGACCGTTGGGGTTGTAGAGGAAGCCGATGCCGTCGATCTCGGTCTTCTCGTAGCGCACGCCGGTGAGGAACTTCATCCGACCGTCGAGCAGGTCCCAGTCGCCCTGGAGGTAGGCGGCGGAGATCTTCTCGGTGAGGTTATAGTCGTTCTGGGCGCGGTTCTGCCAGTTGTTCGCGTTGGCCACGAAGTAATCGGGATGAGCGAGGAAGTGTTCGTAGACCTTGTAGGGATCGACGTATTGCGGCGCGGGCAGGCCCCAGTGCGGGTCCTGGTTGACGTAGATCTCATCCATGAAGGGCGCGGCCCAGTCGTCGTCGGATTCGGCGGAGCCGTCGGGGCCGACATAGTTGTAGTCGTCCTGGCGGCGGATGATGTCGCGCTCCTGCTGGCGCATGTTGACGCCGAACTTCAGCTCGAACGGCGTGGCCAGGTCGATGCTCTTGGTGAAATCGGCGTTCACGCCGGTGAACTCGTCCCAGGAGTCGAACTGCTGGGAGCGCACGGAACGCAGCTTGTAGTTGGAGAGATCGGTCCAGTCGACCGCGGCGCCGCTGCTGTTGACGATGGAGATGTCGGGGGCGTTGGTGCCGTTGATGTTGTCGTGGCGCACGGTGAGCGAGCGCACGCGGGTGTTCACGCCGGAGAAGTGTCCGTTGTCGATGTCGCGATATTTGTTGGTCGCGTAGGAGTAGTAGGCGCCGGCGTTCACCTCGAGGCCGTCGCCGTAGTACTTCCAGTTGAGGTTGGCGTGGTTGGTGGTGCCGAACTTGTTGCGGAAGGACATGCCGCCGGTGACCTCACCGGCGCCGGTGCGACCCTGCGTGTAGTCGGGACCGAAGTTGCCGGAGGGAACGTTGGAACCGGCATTGATGTTGTAGTTACGATTGCCGAAGAACGAATCGTAGTCGTTCCACTGATACCCGAAGCTGAGCACGCTGCGTTCGCTGGCCTTCCAATCCATATTTACGCCGATCGAGTCGCGCCGGGTCTCCTTGGGACCGTCCTGCACCGTGTAGGTGCGCATGTAGGGCGTGGCCACGCTCGCCCCGCCGCCGCTGGTCTGCCAGCTCACGCGGGAACGGTGCTGCTCATTGAACTGGTCGGAGTGCAGACCATTGAGGATGAAACCGAAGGTGGAGCTGACCGGGTTGCTGTAGCTGAAATCGAAGCCCGGGCGGATCTTTTTGGAACGCTCGACCGAGGGGCCGGGCGTGCTGCTGAGGGTGAAGTCCTCGTCGCTGATGCTCGTGTACACGCGGTATTTGAACTCGGGATTGTCGCGCTCGAAGGCGTTCTTCGACACCAGGTTCACCGAGCCGCCGAGGGAATCGGCCGGCATGGACGGCGTGGGCACCTTCACGACCTCGAGGCGGGCGACGTTGTTCATCGATACCTGCTCGAGCTCGAAGGAGCGGCTCGCACCGGAGGAGGCGGCGCTGGCCATGCGGTTGCCGTCGACATTGACGGAGGTGAAGGACGAGCCGAAGCCGCGCACGGAAACCGAACGCACGTCGGCGGCGACGTAGTCGACCGAGACACCGGGGAGATACTTGAGAAATTCGCCCGGGTTGCCCTCGGTCACGTCGCCGAAGGCGTCCGCCGAGACGACGTTCTTGATGTTGGTCGAGAAGCGCTGCTCGTTGATGGCGACGGCGTCGTTGGCCTGCTCGGTCGCCTGCACGATGAATTCGGACAGCACGATCGTATCGTCGTCGGTTTCACCGGTGAGGCCCGAATCGCTCAACGCGACGTTCTGCGACACCGCTTGGCCGGCGCTGGCCGAGACGGACACGGACTTGGTGTCGAGGCCGGTGTAGAAAACCTGGAGCGTCACCTCCCCGGCCGGCAGGCCGGTGATTCGGTATTCGCCGTAGGAATTGGTGAACACGGTCTTCCCAGTGCCCACCGCGGTCACCCGGGCGTTGTTCAGGTATTGGCCGGTGAGGGCGTTGCTCACGCGGCCTTCAACAATGGCGCCGCCGGACTGGGCCACCGCGAGGACGGCCGACATTCCAAACAGCAAAGCGGCACCAAGGCACCGCAGCAGGGTTACGACAGAGGGTAAAGCAGTGGCTCTCCCGGAGGGGGTCGATGCGGACATAACAGGGGAACGGATAGGTTGGGGTTGGGTGAGGTGGTCGCGAAGAGCAGCCCGCACAAACGGACATAACGACCTTTAGCAGTTCATTAGTGAACTTACGCTCCACTAATGAAGGCCATGAGCGACCGGTCAACCCTCAATCATTCAAAAATGATCCATAGGTTCATACTTGAACTATCCCGCGATCTATGCCCGTGATGGTTCAATAGTGGACAGCAAATACATCATTCCGAACCTTCGGAACGCCTGCCGCGTGCTGAAGCTCATTGGCCAGGATAACCGAGGCTACAAAATCACCGAGCTCGCCAAGCCTCTCAAGATTCCGTCCACCACCGCTTTGAGAATCACCACGACGCTGGAGGCGGAGGGCTTTCTGCGGAAGGAAAACGGCTTATACTTTCTGGGTCCTGTTCTGATTCACCTGGGCAGCCGGACCCTGGCCGCCACCGAATTGCGCGATCTGGCCTTCCCGATCCTGCAGCAACTCAGCAACACCACGGACGAAACCGCGCATCTCGCCCTGCCCTGCGACGACCGCTCTCTCATCGCCGCCGTCTGCGACAGCCCGCACCCGCTGCGCGCCGCTTCGAGCCCGGGCACCCTCACCGATCTCTACGCCTCGGCCACCGGCAAGGTCTTCCTCGGTTTCCTGCACCGCAATCGCATTGCGGAAATCATCGAACGCTTCCCGCCCAAGCGCCGCACCTCGAAATCGCTCATGACCCTCGAGGAACTCGAGACCGCCGCCGATGAGACGGTCGCCCGTGGCTTCGGTCTCGACGATGAGGAATTCAATCATGGCGTCCGCTGCCTCGCCGCCCCGGTCGTCAACGCCAAGGGCGACGTGGTGGCCGCCATGGGCATCACCGCCGCCACCCTGCGCTTCACGTCGGAACGCATTCCCGAAATGGCCGAGAAAGTCATCGCCTCGGCCCGGGACCTTTCCCGGCTCATCGGTCATCACTGAGCCAAAGCCTCGCCGGAGGTCCTGACTGGGCAAAACTCGTGGTGAACAGGACAAGTCTCTAGACAAAGAGCACCCAGAGGCCCCCAACCGGAGGTCATGGAAACTTCTCTGTGACCTCGGTGAATCCTCTGTGCTCTCTGCGCCCCAATGGTCTGAGCCACAGCCTCGTTACTCGTTGGGACCGGTGAGGCGCGCAAAGATCAACTTGCCCCCGGCCGACGGCAGGATGCTGGTAATTCGGGCGGTCACTCGCGTGCCCACCAGCGCCCGTGCCTCTTCCACTACGACCATGGAGCCGTCCTCAATGTAACCGACGCCCTGGTGCTCCTCGCGGCCGGTCTTGACAAGGTCGATCTCGATCGACTCCCCGACGAGCAGTTCGCGCCGGATCGATTTGGCCAGCGCATTGAGATTCAGCCACGGCACGCCGTGAAACTCGGCCATCTTGGCCAGGTTGTAGTCGGTCGTGAGCAGTTTCGCCTTCATCGACTGCGCCAGGAACACCAGCTTGGCCTCCACTTCCTCCGCCCGCGCCTCGCTTTCGTGAATGCGCAGGTCCAGTTGCTTGATGCGACGCAAGGAGCCGAGCACCTCCAGGCCCCGCCGCCCCCGCGCCTGCTTGCCGGGCTCGGTCGAATCCGCCACCCGCTGCAACTCCTCCAGGACGAAGCGCGGAATGATCAACGCCCCGCTCAGAAAACCCGTTTCGCAAATGCGACCGATGCGCCCGTCGATCAATGCGCTGGTGTCCACCACGACGAGCGGTACCTCGACTTCGTGCGGCACGAAGCGCACGTAGGGGATCACGAGGTTGAACTCATCCTTCCCCCGCAGCGCGATCACGGTGCACACATAGGTCACCACCAGAAACAGCGTCAGCCGCGACAGGTAGACGATCTGTTCGTCGCCCCGGATGAACAAGGGCGAGGTGCCGAGCAGATACGAGATCACCGACCCCACTGCCAGGCCGAAGGTGAGCGCCGAAAGCCCGCGCAGCGAAAACCCCTTCAACATGAGGTCGACGAGCACCACCAGCACGCCGATCAACATACCCACGAACCCGCCGATGATGCGGTAGTCGTCCCACTCCCGCACCGAATAGCACACCAGCCAGCCCGCCGCCGCACACAGCGTGATGAAGACGATGCGGATGGGCAGGAGAGTGCGGTTCATGTAGGACTTAGAAAATCCACTATGGCGGGAATCTCCAACAAAATGCGCAAGTTTGACCTTCGACGGGCCACCGTCCGTAGTGGAGGCAGCACACCACTGTCTCCACTTTCTCATGACAACTCAATACTGGCTCGTTAAGCAGGAACCCGAAAAGTACTCCTGGCAGGATCTCGTGAGGGATCGCCGCACCACCTGGGACGGCGTCAGAAACTACCAGGCGCGCAACAATCTCCAGGCCATGCGCCCCGGCGACCGCGTGCTCTTCTACGCCAGCGTGAGCCTCAAGGAGGTGCAGGGCATCGCCACCGTCGCCAAGCCCGCCTTTCCCGATCCCACCACCGACGACGAGCGCTGGGTCGCGGTCGAGTTGGAGGCTCAAATGGCCCTGCCCGATCCGGTGGGTCTCGAACAGATCAAGGCCGATTCCCGTCTGGCCGACATCGCTCTGATCAAGCAAAGCCGCCTTTCCGTCATGCCGCTGCGCAAGGCCGAGTTCGACCGCATCCTGAAACTCGGCGGGGTGAAGTGAACGCGTCCGCCGGGCTCAAGGTTCCTCGCCCATCTCCACCACCACCCGGAAACCGATGAAGGGCGCTCGCGCCCCCCGGGGCCGTTCGCCCTGCGGCACCGCCGCCAGCCTCGCAACAGCGTCGCGGTAGCTGCCCCCGATCACCGGCGCCGGCGTCCCGTCCGCCTCGCCCGGCCCCACCTCCAGCCACTCCTCGAGGTTGCCCAACAGATCGAAGAATCCGCCATCCGACGCTTCGCCTGCCGCCACCCTGCGGCTTGCTGCACCGCCCAGCGGGCCCGCGGCCGCCGCCGCCCGTCGCGCCCCCGTCTCCCCGCCCAACGCGATCCAGAACTCGTCGCGCCTCGGCAGACGCACGCGGCGCCCGAGCATCCAGCCCAGCCGCTCGCAGAACTGCTTCGCCTCCTCCCAGCTCACCGAATCCACCGGCAAGTCGCGGCCGACGTGACGACTCGGGTTGGTCTTCATCACCTGCTGGTACAGCGCCTGCGGCACCTCCGTCTGCAGCAGCCACAGCTCGCTCACTCCCGGCAAGGGCCGCAGCCGCGCATAGACGGCATCCTGCACCTCGGCCAGCCGTTCGCGTTGGGCGTCGAGGTAGGCGAGCCGAAGCCGCAGCCGGCCGTCCAACCGCTCGCTGCGGGGGAACTCCGCCTGCCACGCCACGGCCCGACCTTCGGCTTCCGTGATCAAGGCCAGCGCCGTCACCACTTCGCGCCGGGCGAGGTGACGGGCGATCGTTTGCTCCAGCTCACGCAGCCGCGCCCAGCCCGGCAGACTCGCAGCGGTCTGCCGTTTTGCCTCCAAGGCCTCGACCCGCGCCGCCGACTGAAACCGGCTCGCCGGATACGCCCGATTGACGTGTTCCTGGTGCTGCCGCGCCGCCGCAAAGGCCGCCGCCGCCCCCTCAAAATCCTCCGCCGCCAACGCCGCCTCGCCCGCCGCCTCGCGCTCGTCCACCAGCGTGGCCACGTCCGCCGCGTCCAGGGCGGCCAGTTCACGGTCGATCCGGCTCGGCAGCACACGATCGGCGTAGCGGGTGTCCGGATACTCCGCATTGATCCGCTCCTGACCTTCGCGGGCCGCCGCGTACCCGGCCAGCGCTCCCGCCCAATCCTGTCGCTCGACAGCGAGCCGCGCCGCCGCCAGTGCACTCGCCACTTCGCGTGCCAGCGGCTCCGCCTCGGCCTCGGCAAGGGTCGTCTCCATACGCGACTCCCGGGCAAAGTTCTTTCGCGCCGATGCCGCCGCCGACCGATTGATCTCCCGCTGCCAGGCCAGGGCCTCACGCCGGTGGGCCGCCGCTTCCTCTCCGGCGCCCGCGGCCTGCGCCTGCTCCGCGGCGGCGAGCGCACCGCCGATCCGCTCCTCCAGTTCGTGCGCCTGGGCGTCCGCCTGCAACTGCTCCACCTCCGCCAGACGCCGCAGGTCGCGTTGCCCGACGGGGTCTCCCGCCGCGATCACCTGCTCCTGCAAGGTCCGCGCCCGCCGCAGGAGCTCCGGATCACCGGCCGGCCCCTGCGCCCGGATCTGCACCATCAGCGCCTCCACCTCCGTCCTCATCGCCGCCACCGATTCAACGTCCCCTGCCGTCGTCGGCCCGCCGTCCGGCCGGGCCACCCCCCGCGTCATCAGCCATCCCCAGAGGACGCCCCCGACCACCAGACCGGCGGCCGTCAGCGCCCATCGCCCAACCCGCCGCCGAGGGCGGAAACGGGTTCGTTTGCGGTGCTCGTGGGGCATGAACGAACCCGACCCAATCCCGCCCCGCGCCAAAAATCAACGACCCAGCCGCCCACAGCCGGTGCTCGACAAGGACCGCTCCGGTCCGTTTCACAACCAGTTGTGGTCAACACCCTCTCCATCCTCGCGCCCGGTCTGCTCGGCGGCTCCGTCGCCCGCGCCGCGCGGGCCCGCGACGCCGCCCGGCGCATCGTGATCTGGGCCCGTCGACCGGAGGTGCGGCTCGAGCTCGCCGCCCAACCTTGGTGCGACCACGTCGCCGAAACCCCCGAGGCCGCCGTGGCCGGCGCCGACCTCGTGGTGATCGCCGCACCGGTCACGCGCATCGCCGAGCTGGTCGACCGCATCGGACCGCATCTGGCTCCCACTGCCATCGTCACCGACGTCGGCAGCGTCAAGGCCGAGATCTGCCGCCATGGCTGCTCCACTGTCGCGGCGGCCGCCACCGGCGCGGTCTTCATCGGCTCCCATCCCATGGCGGGCAGCGCCCTCACCGGCTGGGCCCATGCCGATCCCGAACTCTTCCAGGACCGCACCTGCTTCGTCACCCCGCACGGTGATCCCGACGAAGCCCGCCTCACCGCCCTCGTCACCTTTTGGCGCGACCTCGGCAGCCGGGTCGTGACCCTCGCCCCGGATCGACACGACGAGATCGTGGCTCGCATCAGTCACCTGCCCCAAGTCGTTGCCACCAGCCTGGCCAATGTCCTCGCCGCCCAGCCCGCCAACTGGTCCCGCTTCGCCGGCAATGGCCTGCGCGACACGACCCGCATCGCCGCGAGCGACGCCACCATGTGGATCGATATCCTCCAGCAGAACCGCGACGAGATTCTCCGGGCCCTGAGCGCCTGCGAGGACGAACTGCACCACTTCAAGGCCGCCCTCGCCAATCGCGACTGGACCGACCTTCGCGCCCGCCTCGAAAAAGGCAAAGCCTGGCGGGACTCGCTCAATCCGTAGACAATCTTTCTCGTTCCTTGTCCGCTGTAGCCTTGGCGAAGGCGGGTCCATGCTCTTCCCTCGACCGCTTGCGCTCCCTGCCCGACCACCTGCCCATTCGCCCCTTCACCGCCCCGGTGCGCGGTGACGTTGTGCTGCCCGGCTCCAAGAGCCTCACCAACCGCGCACTCCTGCTCGCCGCCCTCGGACGTACACCCATCACCCTTTCCGGCGCGCTGTTCAGCGAGGACACGCGCCTCATGGCGGCCGCCCTCCGCGCGCTCGGCTGTACGGTCGAGGCCGATGAGGCTGCGCTCACGCTGCGAGTCGCCGACCAGGACCGCCTGTTCCAGGCCGACGCGCCCGTCGACCTCTTCGTCGGGCTCGCCGGCACCGCCGCGCGCTTTCTCACCGCCCTGTGTGCCGCCGCCCCGCGCGGCGTGTACCGACTCGATGGCATCGAGCAGATGCGCAAGCGTCCCATGGCCGGCCTCATCATCGCTCTCCGCACGCTCGGCGCCGACGTGCGCTGCGCCGGCGAGGAAGGCTTTTTTCCGCTCGAGATCCATGCCCGCGGCCTGAACGGCGGCGCCCTTGAACTGGACGCCTCCGCCAGCAGCCAGCTGCTCTCCGCCTTGCTCATGGTCGCGCCGCTCGCCACCGGGCCCGTCGACGTACAGCTCATCGGCTCGGTGCGCTGGACCTTCGTCGAAATGACCCGTCGCCTGATGGCGGAATTCGGCGTCACCGTGCCCCCCGCCATCGACGGCCGCTTCCGAATCGCGCCGACGTCCTACGCCGTTCCCGCCAAGCACGTCATCGAACCCGACGCCACCGCCGCCTCCTACTGGCAAACCCTTCCGCTCGTGGTCGGCGGCTCCCTCGCGCTCCCGGGCCTGCGGCCGCCTGGCGCGGGCCTGCAGGGCGATGCGGCTTACGCCGAGGTGCTCGAGCGCGTGCGCGCCCGCCCGCCCGACGCGCTGCTCGACGAGGATTTCCGCGAGATCTCCGACACCTTTCTCACCCTCGCCGCCGTCGCGCCGCTGCTGAACGGCCCGACTCGCCTGACCGGCCTCGCCCACACCCGCCACCAGGAAACCGACCGCGTCGCCGGCATGGCCGCCGAACTGCGCCGGCTCGGGCAGGACGTTCTCGAGGAGGAGGACGCCCTCACCATCACTCCCCGCCCGCTCGTGCCCGATCAGACCATCCGCACCTACGGCGATCACCGCTTCGCCATGAGTTTTGCCATCCTCGGCTGCCACGATCTGCACGGCGACGGCCGCCCGTGGCTCACGATCGATCAGCCCGGCGTGTGCGCGAAAACCTTTCCGCACTTTTTTGAGTTGCTGGACTCGGTGCGCGAAAAATCCTGCTCCGGGTGACTGACGACTCGTTCATCATCGTCGCCATCGATGGCGGCGCCGCCTCCGGCAAATCCTCGACGTCCCGCGCCCTCAGCGAGCGCTTCAACCTGCTGCACGTCGACACCGGCTCCTTCTATCGCACGATGACGGCCGAGCTGCTGCGCGCCGGCGTCGCGGTCGACGACGACGACGCCATCGCCGCGGCCTCGCAGTCGATCCCGCTCGACACCGTCGTGCACGGCCGCCGCGCCCAGATGCAAATCAACGGCCGGGTCGTGCCCGACCCCGAGATCCGCACGCCCGAGGTCAATGCCAACGTCTCTCACTTCGCCGCCGTGCCGGAACTGCGCCAGGCGCTGCTCGCCTATCAGCGCAGCCAGGCCGACGTCGCCCGCGCGCACGGCTTTCGCGGCCTGGTAATGGAGGGCCGCGACATCGGCTCGGTCATTTTTCCCGACGCCGACTTCCGCTTCTTCCTGCACGCCGACCCGGTGGAACGCGCCCGCCGCCGCGCCGCCGAGGGCCAGACCGACTCCATCGCCGAACGCGACCGGCTCGACACCTCCCGCAAGACCGCGCCGCTCGCCTGCCCGGCCGGCGCAGCCGACATCGACAGCACGCATCTGACGCTCGACGAGGTCGTCGACCTCGTATCCGGCCACCTCGCCACCCGGCTTTCCCCGCTCGCATGAGCAGCGCCTTTCCCCAGGTCGAAATGACCCCGGTGTATGGGATTTCCCATTACATCTTCAAGACCGTGCACGGCATGTTCTTTCGCGGCGAGGTCGTCGGCCTCGAAAACATCCCCGCACGCGGCGGCTTCCTCTTCGCGGCCAACCATGCCAGTCACCTCGACCCGCCTGCGATCGGCTGCCAGGTGCCGCGCCAGATCGCCTTCTTTGCCCGCAAGACCCTGTGGAAGGGCGGCTGGTCGAGCTGGTGGATGAACCAGGCCGGCTGCATTCCGGTCGACCGCGACGGCGGCTCCGACGTGTCGGCCATCAAGCGCGTCCTCAAAACGCTCAAGGAAGGCCGCGCCCTCATCCTGTTTCCAGAGGGCACCCGCTCGCGCGACGGCGAGTTCCAGACCCCGAAATCCGGCGTCGGCATGATCGCCTGCAAAGCCGGCGTGCCGGTCGTGCCGGTGCGCATCTTCGACTCGCACCTCGCCTGGGGCCGCGGTCGCGCGCCGCAACCGGGCGTGCCCGTGACCATCGTGTTCGGCAAACCGGTGGCGGTGGACGAACTCGACGATCCTTCCGCCGGCAAGGAGCGTTACCAGGTGGCCAGCGAACGCATCATGGCCCGCATCGCCGCCCTGCCCCGCCCGCCGATCACGGTGATCTGAGCGGGCCGATTGACGTCGCGGGTACGTCGTGTTCTGCTCCTCGGCGACTCCCCTTCTGGCCATGAAGACTCGTCTGCCGCGCGCATTCTCAGCGGTGCTGCTGTTCTGCCTGTTCGCCCTCGCCGGCCACGCGCAGAAAGCAACGCCGCTGCTGGACTTCACCTACATCCCGCTCGATCCCCAGGGCAAAAACGATCGTTCGCGCTGGCCCTTCGAATACGCCTTCGGCGACTGGGGCAAGGACCGCGCCCGCCTCGTCCGCGACAAGGGTCTGCTCATCAATCATCTCGGCAGCAAGGGCGGGCTCGGCGCCAACAAGCCGCTGGCGCTGAAGGGTGCGGACAAGGCCGTGATCGTCTTCATCATCGGCAACACCAACGAAGCGGACGCGTTCAACTTTGCCCTCACCGATGCCGACGGCACCGAAAACCGCTTTCGCGTTCCGCTCAGCACCCTGGCCAAGGGGCAGGTGCTCACGGCGGTCCTGCGCCTCGACAAGGGAGAAGTCGGTGACAAGCCCGGCACCGAGGCGGGTCTCAATCTGAAAAAGCTGAAGGCGTGGTCACTGTCCGGCGATTTCGGCGACAAGCCGATCGAGATTCTCGTGCAGAAGATCCTCGCCTACCACGACGAGTAGCTCAGGGCGCCGGGGTGCTTTCCGGCGCCGCGTCCTCTTCCTTCACCACGGTGGTGGGGCCGATCTCGACCTCGGCCTTGCGCCGGTCGATCGATTCCCGTCGCCGCACGAGGCCGTCGCTGTCCCGGCCAAACAAGGGCGCCCCCTGCCGGAGCAAGGCGGGCACCGTCTCGGTAAAGCGGTTGCCGGCCGAACGCACGCTCATGCGGGTGACCCAGCGAAGCTTCCCCGGGCCTCCGTTGCGCAGCTCCGCATAGTCCCAGGCCATCAGGACGAGAAAGTAGCGATTCTCGGCGAGCTCCGCCTTCATCGTCTGCTCGTCCACGCTCGCAAAATAACGCGTTTCCTCCTTCTCCAGCCCGCGTTGGTAGCCGAGCAACTCGGCATTGAGGCGCCGGGTCTGTGACGAAAGCGTAGTCGTCATGCTGTCCATGCGCTTGAGTTCGTTCAGGCGCCCGGGATCGGCGTTGCCCGCTTCGTCGGCGTTGGCCCGATAGTCGTTCAACGCCTGGTTGTAGGCTTCGGCCATGTAGTCCGCCATGGGATCCTCGTACACTTCCGTCTCGCCCCAATGCACGACGATGATGAGATCGGCGTTCTCCACCCCGTTGGCCGGCCAGTACTGCTGTTCGGCCAGGGCCGGTCCGAGCGCCTGCAGGACGAGGGCAAACTGCGCCTCGGCATCCTGCGCATCGCGCGCGTGACCGAAGTGTTTGCCTTTGGAGATCACGTAACTCTGCGGCCGCAGCGCGCCGGATTCGTCCTCGCGCGCGTAGCCCGGGGAAGCCGTCGCGGACACCACAACGTAATCGCCGGCCGCCCCGGCGGCCAACGCCAACGGCATCAACAATCCAACTCCCGCCAAACGGTGAAGAAGACGACGCAAGGACATGGGCACAAAAGATATGTCCCGCCCTGCCGGAGTTTCACGCCGCCATCAAGCCGTCGATAAATCGACTCGTCAAATGATGCCGCAGGCGCGGCGCGCGCGCTCCATCACGGCGCTCGCCACCGCGCGAGCACGTTGGGCACCGTCGCGCAGGATGGCCTCGACCTGGCCGAGATCGGCCTCGAGTTCGGCCCGTCGGCTGCGCGCCTCGCGGAAGAATTCCCAATAGTGCTCGAACAGCGCCTTCTTCAGATCGCCGTAACCGTAACCGCCCGCCTTGAGCTGCTCGACGGTCGAGGCGTAGGTCTCGGGCGGGGCAAAGAACTTGAGCAGTTGCACCGCCGGCAACTGGTCGCCGTCGGGCTTGGGCTCCTCGCGGGTGCGGCTGTCCATCACGATCGACATGATCTTCTTCTTGAGCGCCTTCTCCTCGCCGAAGATCGGCAGCGTGTTGTTGTAGCTCTTGCTCATCTTCTGACCGTCGAGCCCGGGAATGACCGCCACCTCCTCGGCGATGGACGGCTCGGGCACCACAAAGGTCTCGCCGTAGGTCTGGTTGAACTTGATCGCGATATCGCGCGTCATCTCGAGGTGCTGCTTCTGGTCCTTGCCCACCGGGACGACGGTCGTGTCGTAGAGGAGGATGTCGGAGGCCATCAGCACCGGGTAGGCAAAGAGCCCGAAGTTGGGCGCGATGCCCTTGGCGGTCTTGTCCTTGTAACTGTGCGCGCGCTCCAGCAGGCCCATGGGCGTGAGCGACCCGAGCAGCCAGGTGAGCTCGCACACCTCGGGCACGTCGCTCTGCTTCCAGAACACACTCTTGGTGGGATCGAGGCCGCAGGCCAGCCAGTCGAGCGCGATGCCCAGCGTGTGGGCCCGCCGCTCGGCCGGATCGAAGACCGTCGTCATCGAGTGGTAGTCGGCGATGAAATAAAAACACTCGCCGATATCCTGGGCGGCGATCGCCGGACGCATGGCGCCAAAGTAGTTGCCGACATGCAACGTGCCGGAGGGAGTGATGCCAGTGAGCGTGCGGGTGGGCATGGGATACAATCGTTCTCGTTCTCTTACTCGTGTGTGATGTCGCCTTGGGCTCGGAACTCGTTCTCCATAAAAATCGAGCCCCCGAACCAGAACGATAACGCGCATGAGAACGAGAACGAATTTTCTCCACCTGACACTCGGCGTCCTGCTGGCGACCGCCCACGCGATCGCCGCCGATTCCCTGTCGCTTCAGGTCCGCGAGACCAACATCCTGCAGATCGCCACCACGCCGGAGGAGGCCCAGCTGCTGGCCGCCGGCGGCGCCGGTCAGCCCGAAGTTGTGCTCGTAGGGCTGGCCCTGCCGGAAAACTTCGATCCGGCAAAGCCTACGCCCGTCCTGTTCACTTCCGTAACCGGCGATCCCTACCAATCCAACCTCAAGGAGATGGAAGTCTACCGCGAACCGGCCCTCAAGCGGGGCTGGATCGTGCTCACGGGTCAGCCCCACCCGTGGCCGGAGCGCGAACAGGACACCGTCACCGGTCGACGCGCCGCCTGTCTCGCCGCCTTCCGTACCCTCGAAGACCTCTTTCCTGCCAGCCGCGACTGGCCCACCGCCTTCGCCGGTTTTTCCGGCGGCTCCAAAATGGCCCAACTGCTCGCCGGCAGCGCCATCGCCGAAGGCCGTCACGTCGTCGGCGCGTATATGTCCGGCTGCAACGAGAACAAGTGGGTGGACATCATCGACGCTTACGACCCCGACCGCGACGCCCTCAAAAACATGGGCTACTTCCTCAGCTCTGGTAAATTCGACGAGGTTTCCTCCCGCCAGCAGATGAAGGACGTGCGCACCACCCTGCGCAAAAAAGGCGCCCGCCAGGTGCGCCTCGAGTATTTTGACGGTCCCCACGCCAACTACCTGCCGCACATCGACGAGGCATTGGCGTGGTTCGAGGAACTCATCGCCGCGCGGGAGCCGGACTAGCGAGCGCTCCGCAGCTGCGCGAGCATCCACTCCGCCGCATTCCGGCGCGAATCGGCGCCCAACATGCCGCGCAACGTCGTCGCCAACGCGGCCGTACGTTTCCGCCGCGCCCCATCCTCCAGTGCCATGCGCAGCTCGCGGGCCAGGGCCTCCGCCGTGGCCGCACCCTGGATGTATTCCGGATACATCTCCTCCTTGAGAATCAGGTTCGCGATGCCCAGCCGCTCCACCTTCACGATCATCCGACCGAGCCAGTAGGTCAGCGGGTCGGTCTTGTAGGCCACCGCGCCCGGGATGCCCGCCAGCGCGCAGTGCATCGACATCGTCCCGCTGGTGGTGAGCACCGCCGAAGCACCGATCGCTTCGCCGGATTCGGCATTCGCCATCAAGCGCACCGTTTCCGGCGGATTCGCCGCCCGCAGCGTATCCAACATCTCAACACTCGGATACAGCGTCACTGCCCCGTGCTCCCCACCCAGCCGGGCGAAGGCCTCCAGCATCACCGGATACAGGCGCTTCACCACGCCCTTGCGGCTGCCCGGCAGCAGGAGCACCGGACCGGCCGGATCAAAGCGCACCGGCGGCGCGTAATCCGCCGCCATGAAGGGATGCCCCACAAATTCCACCGGCAGGTCCGTGTCCGCATAAACCTCGCGCTCGAAGGGGAAGATCGAAGCGAGGCCGTCGAGGTGTTGCGCCATGACGAAGCGCCGCTTCGCCCGCGACGCCCAGATCTGCGGCGAGATGTAGTAAAGCGCCTTAGTGTGACCGCCTGCCTTGGCCGTGAAGCCCTCCTCGAACAGCCCTTTCGCGATGCGCAAATTGAGCCCGGAGGAATCCACAAAACACACCGCCCGCGGCCGATGCTCACCGATCCAGCGCACCACCTCCGCAATCAGCGTGCGGTAATACGACAGCCGGCCGAACACCGCGAAACCCATCGTCGACTGCGCCGTGAGATCCTCCAAGAGTTGCGCGCCCGCCGCCGACAAGGCCGGCCCACCCAGCGCGCACACCCGCCATTCCGGCTCCGCCGCCAGCACCCCGCGCACCATGCGCGCCGCATGCTGGTCACCGGAATGCTCCGCCGCCACAACCAGCAGGTCGACCCGCCCCTCCACCGGAGCCGGCAAACGATAAGGCAAAGCGTTGTTCATCTGAATTCTTTAACCACGGATGGACACAGATGGCTTCGCCTACCGGCTACGCACCGAAAAAAAGATTCCTCTGGGGATGAATTAGAGGCGAAACGGTAGTGGAGCCCATCCGTGTCCATCCGTGGTTAAAAAACTAGTCCTGTTTGGCCGCCCGGATTTGTTCGGTGATCGCGATCGCCACCTCGAGCGCCTGCCGGCCGAGCGCCCCGCCGACCTTCGGCTGCTGCGCCTGCGCCACGCTCTCGGTGAAGTGCGCCAATTCGAGCGCGAGCGGTTCGCCCTTTTCGATCGGCACCGGCTCCAACGGCAACGCCGTCAGGTCGCTCGGATCGACCGTGCCCGCGCGCAGCTTGCCCGCGTAGTCGAGCAGCCCGGTGGTGCGCACGAGGTGGCCACTCTGCCGCATGAAATCGAAGGAGAAGTATCCACTTTCCTGGAACACCCGGATCTCGCGTACCTTTTTCAGACTCATGCGGCTCGTGCTCAGATTGGCCACGCAGCCGTTTTCGAATTCGATGCGTGCGTTGGCGATATCCTCCGTCTTCGAAACCAGGTTCACCCCCACGCTCTGGATCACCTTCACCGGCGACTGCACCAACTGCAGCACGATGCCGATGTCGTGGATCATGAGGTCGAGCACCACACCCACCTCGGTGCCGCGCGGGGTGAAGGGCGCGAGGCGCTCCGCCGTGATGAACTTCGGCGCCACCACTTCCTTTTCCAGAAAACCCATCACCGGATTGAAGTGCTCGATGTGCCCGACCTGCACGATCCGGTCGTGCTCCTGCGCCGCCGCCAGCACGCGTTCCGCTTCAGCCAGGGACGCGCAGATCGGCTTCTCGATCAGGAGGTGGCAACCGGCCGCCAGCAGCGGCAGCGCCACTTGCTCGTGCAGGTCGGTCGGTACCACGACCGACACCGCGTCGGCCGCCGCACCGAGTTCCTCCAGCGTCGCGAAACGCGGACAACCGTGCCGCGCACAGATCTCCGCCGCCCGCGCATCGCTGGTCTCGTAGATGCCCACGAACTCCACGTTCGGCAGACTCGCGTAGATGCGCGCGTGGTGCTGGCCCAGCGAGCCCACGCCCGCCACACCGCATCGCACTTTGGTCCCGGTCGAAGCTTCAGACATGGCGGCCATGCCACCCACGCCGCCAGCCCAACGCAATCCGCGAAATCCGCCCCGCACCGGCTTCATCGATCAACGAACCGCGATTACGACCCCTACTGGCCCCAAGCAGACGTTGACACTCCCGCGCGCGCCCCTATTCGCTGGACCTTTGCGTCTCCGGAGGACGCCCTCGTTTTCTCTCAATACCTGATCCAAAACATGGCAGCTAAAACCCAGCCCAAGAAGTCCGCCAAAAAGGCGGCCAAACCCGCCAAGGCCGTAAAGCAGGCCCCGGCCTCCAAGAAGTCCGCCGCCAAGGCCCCCAAGTACGTCTACTCCTGGGGCGATGGCAAAGCCGACGGCAACGGCACCATGAAGCCGCTGCTCGGCGGCAAGGGCGCCAACCTCGCCGAAATGAGCCGCATCGGACTGCCCGTCCCCGCCGGCTTCACCGTCACCACCGAGGTCTGCACCTACTTCTACGCCAACGGCCGCAAATACCCGGCCGAGCTCCAGGCCCAGATCGAGGCCGGCATCGCCAAGATGGAAAAGAGCATGGGCTACAAGTTCGGCGACGCCTCCGCCTTCCCGCTGCTCGTCGCCGTCCGCTCCGGCGCCCGCGACTCCATGCCGGGCATGATGGACACCATTCTCAACCTCGGCCTCAACGACGACACCGTCGTCGCCCTCGAGAAGGCCACCAACAACCCCCGCTTCGCCTGGGACTGCTACCGCCGCTTCATCCAGATGTACGGCGACGTCGTGCTCGGCGTGCAGAAGCGCCCCGGTGAGGACCACGAGCCCTTCGAGGCCGTCATGGAGAAGGCCAAGGCCGACCTCCTCGGCGACGCCCACGCCGAAGACACCAAGTTCACCGCCGACGATCTCAAGGAGGTCATCGCCCGCTTCAAGGCCCTCGTGAAGGAGCGCACCGGCCACGACTTCCCGACCAATCCCTGGGACCAGCTCAAGGGCGCCATCGGCGCCGTGTTCGGTTCCTGGATGAACGACCGCGCCATCGTCTACCGCCGCAAGTACAACATCCCCGCCGAGTGGGGCACCGCCGTCAACGTGCAGGCCATGGTCTTCGGCAACACCGGCGAAGAGTCCGGCTCCGGCGTCGCCTTCACCCGCGACCCCGCCACCGGTGAGAAGGTGTTCTACGGCGAGTTCCTCATGAACGCCCAGGGCGAAGACGTCGTCGCCGGTGTCCGCACCCCGGACCCCGTCGCCCTCCTCGCCAAGAAGCAGCCCGCCTCCCTCAAGGAGCTGGAGCGCATCCGCAAGGTCCTCGAGACGCACTTCAAGGACATGCAGGACTTCGAGTTCACCATCCAGGACGGCAAGGTGTTCATGCTCCAGACCCGCAACGGCAAGCGCACCGGCGTCGCCGCCGTCCGCATCGCCTGCGAGATGGTCAAGGAGAAGCTCATCGACTGGAAGACCGCCGTGAATCGCGTCCCCGCCGACCAGCTCGAGCAGGTCCTCGCCCCGATCTTCGACGCCAAGGCCGTCAAGGCTGCCAAGCAGATCGCCACCGGCCTGCCCGCCGGCCCCGGCGCCGCCTCCGGCAAGATCTACTTCAACGCCGACCGCGCCGTCGAAGCCGCCAACAAGGGCTACAAGGTTCTCCTCGTCCGCGTCGAAACCTCCCCCGAAGACCTGCGCGGCATGATCGCCGCCGAGGGCATTCTCACCGCCCGCGGTGGTGTGTCCTCCCACGCCGCCCTCGTCGCCCGCCAGATGGGCAAGGTCTGCGTCTGCGGCGCCGCCGCCCTGCACATCAACTACGAGGAACGCACCCTCACCGTCGGCAAGGACGTCTACAAGGAGGGCGATCCCCTCTCCATCGACGGCACTGCCGGCACCGTCTACGCCGGCGAGGTCCCGACCGCTCCGTCCGAGGTCATCCAGGGCCTCCTCCAGAACAACAAGAAGGCCCAGAAGAGCGGCACCTACCAGAACTTCGTGCAGCTCATGGCTTGGTGCAAGAAGGTCACCAAGCTCCAGGTCCGCACCAACGCCGACACCCCCGAGCAGACCGAGCAGGCCATCGCCTTCGGCGCCGTCGGTATCGGCCTCACCCGCACCGAGCACATGTTCTTCGAGGGCGACCGCATCGACGCGATGCGCGAGATGATCCTCGCCGACAATACTGAGGCCCGTGAAGCCGCCCTCGCCAAGCTCCTGCCCTTCCAGCGCAAGGACTTCTACGGCATCTTCAAGGCGCTCAAGGGCTTCCCGGCGACCATCCGCTTCCTCGATCCGCCCCTGCACGAGTTCCTCCCCCACACCAAGGAACAGCAGCTCGACCTCGCCCACAAGCTGGGCATTCCGGTCGAGAAGATCATGTCCCGCGTGGCCGAACTCCACGAGTTCAACCCCATGCTCGGTTTCCGTGGCTGCCGTCTCGGCATCTGCTACCCGGAGATCACCCGCATGCAGGCCCGCGCCGTCATCGAGGCCGCCGTTGAAGCCAAGAAGAAGGGCATCAAGGCCAAGCCCGAGATCATGATCCCGCTAGTCGGCTTCGCCAAGGAACTCGAGATCCAGGTCGCCACGGTCCACGCCGAGGCCGCCGCCGTCATGAAGGAAAAGAAGGTCAAGGTGAACTACTCCGTGGGCACCATGATCGAGATCCCGCGCGGCGCCCTCACCGCCGACGAAGTCGCCAAGACCGCGGAGTTCTTCTCCTTCGGCACCAACGACCTCACCCAGACGACCCTGGGCATGTCCCGCGACGACTCCGGCTCCTTCCTCAGCCCCTACGCCGAAAACGAGATCCTGCCGAAGAACCCCTTCGCCTCGATCGACCAGACCGGCGTCGGCCAGCTCATGGAGATCGCCATCGCCAAGGGCCGCACCACTCGCCCCGACATCAAGCTCGGCATCTGCGGCGAGCACGGCGGCGACCCCGCCTCCGTGAAGTTCTGCCACAAGCTCGGCCTGGCCTACGTGTCCTGCAGCCCGTATCGCGTCCCCGTGGCGCGCCTCGCCGCCGCCCAGGCCGCCGTCGCCGACCTCTAAGCCCCGGCGATTTCAGCGAAGCGAATCGTTTCCCTTCTCGCAGCCCCGAACCGCCCAGCGGTTCGGGGCTTTTCTTTGCCCACCATCGGCCCAAAGCGGCGCAGAGCGCAAAACCGCATCCATCCGCCCCCTTTTGGAGCACAGCGCTCCACGCCGCATTTACCCCACCCGTCCCAGGCCACTTGTCACCCATCAGGTGACAAATGCCCCCTGCCCTTTCGCCGTCTCCTTTCCTCGCCCACCCCCCCGCCACTTGTCACCCATTAGGTGACAAAAAGAGGAGGAAATAGCATTTTGCGGGCGAGGGCCCGCCTTCACCAAGCCATTTGTCACCTATTGGGTGACAAGTGGCTTGGGTCGCATCCCGCCTCCGACTCCATATCCCGCCTTGCCAAACATTAAACCGTTACGTAACGTTTTATTCCATGACTTACGAAGCCTACAGTCCCGCCCGCCTGCGTCGCGCCCTGCGCCGGCTATCGGAACTCGCTACCGCAGAGGGTGTTGTGCTCGAGGTCGCGCTCTACGGCGGCGCGGTTTTCACCCTGGTTTACGGCTCCCGCGAGGCGACGCGCGATGTCGACGCCATTATTCGCCCGGCCGACATCGGGGCTCGGCTCGTCGCGCAGGTCGCCACCGAACAGGACCTGCCCGACGACTGGCTCAACGGCAATGTGCAGCAATTCCTCTCCCCCTTCGACCAGCGCCGCCCGTTCCCTTCCAAGGAGTTCGAACCGGGGCTCAATATCTCCATCCCCACGGCCAACTATCTTTTGGCCCTCAAGCTGAAGGCCGCGCGCCCCGGCATGTTCGGCTATCTGGGTGACGAGCCCGATATCCGGTTCCTGCTGCGCAAAATCAAGCCGGCAAGCATTGAGCAGGTCGATGAGATCTACGAACGCTTCTTCCCCGGCGAGATCCCTCACGAATTTGCCCGTAATATGGCTGCCCGTATCCTCGCTGAATAGGACAACTCTTCTGACGCGTCATGAACCTGAATCAACGACCCCATAGCTTGGCTGAGGTGGCGGCGCGAGCCGATGACGCGCGGACGCTGGGACTGGAACTGCAAGACTGGCTGCATACCCTCCGGTCGATTCGTTTCCGCGCGGCCCTTCGCCGTTCCATTGAAGAAGAGCCGGTCCGTCTACGCGACCGATTTGCCGAAGGCCAATACGCCGATGCCTGGCTCGCCGCCTACGCCGAGCACACGGCAAAAGCCGCGCGACTTCCGGTTCCGTCATGGACCCGAAACGCCGACCGCATTGCGCCAGAGCCCTGGTTCACCGTCGCCGCTCCCGACGAGCGCCTTCTCGCCCTGCGTGACAGTCCGCCGGCCTTCAAGAACCGTAATCTCTTCACGCCCATGGTCGATCTGCCGATCAACCTGCGACCCGGCCGGCCACCTGTATCCGCCGAACAACGACGCCGCAAGAATGCCGAGCGCCAGCGGCGTTTCCGCCAGCGCCGCGCCGCCGAACTCGCGCAGTTGCGGGCAAAGGAACCGGATCCCCGGCCACCGTCGTGATCCGACTTTATCATCGCGTCCAAAAGCGGACTGGCCGGCTCCGAGCGCCAACAGCACCAAGCTCTGTCTTCCTTTTTGCGCCTTCTGCGCCATTTTGCGGCTATTGATCCACGTCTGGATCGCGCACCGAAATCCGGACAGCATCGAACGGCTTTTCAGAGGCGAGATTCAGTGGCGCGGTAGCACCTCCGGAGGCGGCGCGTGCGGCGGAAACGCGCGCTGCCGGTTCCGCCGCAGCCAGCGCACCGCGGTGGGAAAATAAAACACCAGGATCAGCGCCTTCACGATCACCAGCCACCACAGGCCGACCCGCAGCGACCAGACGGCGACAAACATCACTGCGACCGCGGCCACCATGAACCCAAGGAGGCCGAACATGTAGTTACCCGTGCCCGACCCCGCCACCAGGTGGCAGTCCGGCGCATACCGGGCAATTGCGGCGATCAGCGCCGTCACGAACGCACGGTAGTCACCACTCGTGTCGCAGAAGGCGGCGAGTCCTTCGTAGCGACGATTGTAGAACGTGACCATCGCGCCACCGCGCAGCCGCAGTCGGCAACGATAGCGCCCGGGCTCGAACCGCGTGGGGGCAAACTCCAGCCGCAGTTCCTCGGCCTGCGCCAAATCGAGTACCCGGCTCTGGCCGCGCCCGCTTTCCACTTCCACGGTCAGCTGCCCGCCCGCGAGCCGCAGGGTCCAGGGCGGAGAAAACGCATCATTGCGCGTCGCATAAACGACGGCATCGGCGGCAGGCGGCAGCGGCGGTGGAAGCGGCGCGGGAAAGTCGGACAAGACGTCGCCAGCCTACCCGCGTCCACGCCCGCCCGCCATACGCAAGCTTGCGGAGATCATCGCGCGACGAGGCCCCTGTAGTGCCGGCTTCAGCCGGCATTTTTCGTCCTCCGCAGGACGAGTCCGCACCAGGAAACAGACGGCGGCTGAAGCCGCCGCTACGGGCAACCGCCTCAACCTACCCCAATCCCGGGTAGTCCAGTGTGGCGAAGTGATCGGCCAATGTCTCGGCGCGGCGGATCAACCGCCACTGATCGCCGCCCTGCCACAACACCTCGGCGGAGCGCAGCTTGGCGTTGTAATTGAAACCCATGCTGTGGCCGTGCGCGCCGGTGTCATGGATCACCACCAGGTCGCCGATCTCCGGCACCGGGATCTCCCGGTCGATGGCAAACTTGTCGTTGTTTTCGCACAACGACCCGGTGACGTCGCACACCAGCTTCGGCGCGTCGGCGGCGTCGCGAGCCGGCACGCTGATGTGGTGATAGGACCCGTACATGCCCGGGCGCATGAGGTTGGCCATGCAGGCGTCGAGGCCGACATATTCCTTATACGTGTGCTTCTTGTGCAGCACGCGGCTCACGAGGTAGCCGTAGGGACCCGTGATCATGCGGCCGCACTCCATCGTAATCTTGATCGGACCCAGGCCGCGGGCGACGATCGTGGTCTCGTAGGCTTCGCGGATCTTTTGACCCACATAGGCGAGATCGACGGCCGTCTGCTCGGGCCGATACGGGATGCCGATGCCGCCGCCGAGGTTGAGGAACTCGAAGCGGATACCGAGTTCCCGGTTCAACTCCACCACCAGATCGAAAAGCATCTGCGCCGTCTCGACGAAGTAATCGGGGTTGAGCTCGTTGGACGCCACCATGGTGTGCAGGCCGAAACGCTTCACGCCCTTGGCCTGCGCCATCCGATAGCCTTCGAACAACTGCTCGCGCGTGAAACCATACTTGGCTTCCTCCGGCTTGCCGATGATGGCGTTGCCGGCCTTGAGCGGACCCGGATTGTAGCGGAAACACAGCATCTCCGGCAGCTTCCCGTCCAGCGTCTGTTCCAGAAAGGCAATGTGGGTGAGGTCGTCGAGGTTGATAATCGCGCCCAGCTCGACCGCCTTGCGGTATTCGTAGTCGGGCGTGTCGTTGGAGGTGAACACGATGTTCTCGCCGGTAATGCCGACGGCCTCGCACAGCACCAGCTCACCCATCGACGAGCAGTCGCCGCCGAGCCCCTCCTCCTTCAGTGCCTGCATGACGTAAGGATTGGGCAAGGCCTTCACCGCGAAGAAATTCTTGAAACCGCCCGGCACCCAGGAAAACGCCTCGTAAAAGGCCCGCGCGTTGGCGCGCATCGCCGCCTCGTCGTAGATGTGGAAGGGCGTCGGCACCTGGGCGGCGATCGCTTCCAACTGGGCTTGGGTGAAGGGAAGACGCTTGTCGGTCATGGTCGGCAATAGGGAGAACGTCCCAGCGCAGCCAGCCGCAAGGTCCTGTCAACGCCGGAACGCTATTCGCTCACACCGGTCCATTTGTCCATTGCGCCGCTGCCGGCGCTTTTCGACAAACAATCCGATGCTCGCCTCCCTCATTCCTTCTCGCCCGGCCCGCGGACTCACCCTCGCGCTGCTGTCGTTTCTCGCCCTACCCCTGGGTGCCCAGTCCGAGCAGGCCGCGGCCGATCCGACTCCGACCGCCCCAGCCCCGGCCCCGGCCTCCTCCGAAGCCATCGCCGCACTCGAAGCCCTCACCGGCCGCATCCAGGGCAAGGCCATGGCCGGTGCCCGCACCGAAGCCGATTTTGCCGAGGAACTGGCCGAACTCGACGCCCTGGTGGAACGCACCGCGGCCGATCGCGACGAAGACGCCGGGCGCATCGCCATGACCCGCGCCCTTCTCCGCGCCCAGCTCGGGGCCGATCTCGAAAAAGTCGTCGTACTCCTCCGCGAGGTCGCCACCGGTTATCCCGGCACCGAAGCCGCCATGGTCGCCTCCGACATGATCACCCGTGCCGAAGCCGCCCTGGCCAAACGCGAAGCCGCCTCCCAACTGGTCGGCCAACCCGCCCCGGAACTCGACTTCACCTGGTCGACCCGCGAGGGTCTCGCCAAACTCTCCGACCTCAAGGGCAAGGTCGTCGTGCTCGACTTCTGGGCCACCTGGTGCGGACCCTGCATCCGCTCCTTTCCGCAGGTCAAGGAACTCACCGCCCATTACGCCGACAGCCCCGTTGAGGTGGTGGGCGTCACCAGCCTGCAGGGCAAGGTGCACGGCCTGCAGCCCACGCCCATCAACACGGAGGGCGATCCGGCGCGCGAACACGCGCTCATGGACGATTTCATTGCGGCCAAGGACATTACTTGGACCATCGCCTTCAGCGAGCAGGAGGTCTTCAACCCGGACTACGGCGTCACCGGTATCCCGCACATGGCGATCATCGCCCCCGATGGTACCGTGCGGCACAGCGGCCTGCACCCCGCCATGCCGCACGCCGAAAAGACCGCGATGATCGACGCCATCCTGCGCGAATTCGAGCTTCCCGTCCCGAGCGCCGAGTAACCGGCGCCGGACCGCGCGGAGGCCGTCGCGTGCGAGGGCGCTCCCGGGCAAAACGCAACCCCCTTCCTCCCGCAAAGATCCGGCGGAAGTAAGGGGGAAAATCCGCTTAATAAAGCGCTACCGCGGCCGATCAGTAAGTGTTCTCATGTCCACTGCCGAATCCCCGTCCCGCCCGACCTCGAGTATCTCCGAGGATGTCGTCAAAAACGCCATCAACCGGGCGGTCGAAAACGTGTGCGGGACGATGTTGAACGAAAAGGTGGTCATCAAGGGCGCCACCAAAACGCCCATCCCCGCGGCCGACGGCAACGGCGCCTACATCATCGGCAGCGTCGGATTTGTGGGCGATGTCAACGGGATCGTCTACCTCTGTCTCGACGAAGACTTCGCCTTCTTCGCCACGGAAAAGGCCCTCGGCATGGATCGCGCCGAGATCCTCCTCGAAGGCTTCGAACTCATCAAGGATACCGTCGGCGAACTCACCAACATGACCGTCGGCGCCTTCAAGAACGTGCTCTGCGACGCCGGTCACCCCTGCATGCTGACCCTGCCCACGATCATTCGGGCGCAAAAGCTTTCGACCGGCTCCGCCGCCGCCGCCCACCGCACGGTCTATCGCTACGAGTGCGCCGGCCACTTCCTCGCCGCCGACCTCCAGATCCAGGCCGACGAGAGCTGAAAGCGAACGGTAGGGGTCTCGCTCGCCGAGACCCGCAAACGCGGAATCACGCGCCCAAACGTCGCCGCCTTGACCGAACGAACATTCGGTCCACCGCCGGCCTTCGCGCCGCCCGGCCGCCTTCCGGCTTTCCGACTTTTAGATCCCGCGGTCGCGGGATTGCGCTGCGCGCAGCCGATCCTTGGACCTCTAGACTATTAGACTTTCCGACCTTTAGACTTCCGGACTGCCGGCCCCCTACGACGCCCCCAACTCCGCCTTCAACGCGTTGAGTTCCGCGCGCAGTGCCGCCACCTCCGCCTCGAGCGCCGCCAGCCGCCCTTCGGCTTCCGCCGGCAGTTTGAGTTCCACGCCGACCGTCGCCCGCGTCGGCGCAACGCCACCGCCCGCCGGGGCTGCGGACTCCTCCCCGCCTTCGATGATCGTCGCCGCCCAGCGGCCTTCCTTCTGCCCCGGCTGTCGCTCCAGCTTGCGCACCAGCGCACCCGAGGGGCGCGTCGCCAGGTCACCCAAAATCGCCTCCACCTCGGGCAGCTCCGGCATCGCCGCCAACCGCTCGCAGTTGCCTCGCAAGGCGGCCGCCGTCTGCGGCCCGCGCAGCAGCAATTCACAAAGCATCGCCTGCGCCGCCGGCTCCACCGGCCACACTTCGCCAAACCGGTGCCGGTATTTCACCGCCCGGGCGCCCGCGCCGGAAAACAGCGTCACCAGATGCTTGCCGCGCAACAGATCGACCGCTGCCGTCACCTCCCCCTCGCCCACCGCCATCAGCGGCGCCCGGTTGCTCTTCTGGTTGCAGGCATTCACCAGGCTGTTGAGCGAAAGCGGATAAACGTCCGGCGTCGTCGCCTCCTTCTCCATCAGGCAGCCCAGCACCCGCGCTTCCAGCGGGCTGAGCACGGGTTCGGGGCGATCGGGTGCAGTATCCTCGTTTTCCATACGAGCCGCCATCCAATCGATTCATCCGTCGCATGCAATCGTCGGTGAACGTATCATCAATCCTGACGGTCCAACGGACCGCGCAGGTTGCGCTCGGCCCACCCTGTGCAAGGGTGCGAGTGTGCTAAAAACGGCCTCACGCATCCCCTCGGCACCCGCCCGCTCCCACGGTCCTCGCGCTGCGCGCGCGCTGTTCGTCGCCGCAACTGCGCTCCTGTTCGGCGCCTGTTCGCCCTCCGCCCCGGTCGCCGAGGCCGATCCCGCCGCCCCGCCCGTCGAGGCCGTGCAGGCCCGCCGCGGCTCCCTCCCCCTGGTCGAACGCCTCTCCGGCACCGTCCGTGCCGACAATCAGGTTGTCCTCTATCCCGAGGTTTCCGGCCGCATCGACGAGGTGCTCGTCGACGACGGCGACCGGGTTGCCGCCGGCGACATCCTCGTCCGCATCAATGACGATCAGATGCGCGAGCAGGTGCGGCAGGCCGAGGCCGGCCACCGCATCTCCGCCGCCCGCCTGCGCCAGGCGCGAGCCCGCCTCGCCGAAACCGAGGCCCAGGCCCGCCGCACCCGCGAACTCAACGAGCGCGATCTCGTCTCGGACCTCGAATACGAAACCCTCGCCGCCCAGCGCGACTCCGCCGCCGCCGACGTCGAACTCGCCGAAGCCGAGCTCGAACAGGCCGCGGCCAATCTCGCCGAACGCCGCGATCAACTTGCCCGCACCCTCGTCCGCGCCCCCGTCGCCGGCCTCGTGGGCGCCCGCCGGGCCGAGATTGGCATGCAGGTTTCGACCTCCACCCCCCTCTTTACCATCGGCGACCTCTCCGCCCTGCACGTGCGGGTCAACCTCACCGATGCCATGATCGGCTACATCGAGGTCGGCCAGCCCGCGCGACTCCTGGTGGAGGATCTCACCGGCGACCGCGAACCGCTGGCCGGCACCGTTTCACGCATCTCCCCCTTCCTCAACGAAATCACCCGCTCCACCGAAGCGGAGGTGCGCATCGAAGCGCCCGACGGTCGCCTGCGTCCCGGCATGTTCCTCCCCGTCGACATCCTCTACGGCCAAAGCCGCCAGGCCACCCTCGTGCCGACCAGTGCCCTCTTCACCGATCCCAACACCGGCCGCGAAGGCATCTTCGTTCTCAACGCCGACACCTTCGATCCGTCTACCATCGGTCAGCGACCGGATTCCCTCTCCGAGCCCCTGCCTGTCACCTTCCGCAATGTCGATGTCGTCGCCCGCGGCGCCAGCGAAGTCGCCGTCGCCAACCTCACGCCCACCGAGTGGGTCGTCTCCCTCGGCCAGGATCTTCTCGCCTCCAACGGCCGCTCCCAGGCCCGCGTCCGCCCGGTCACCTGGGACCACGTCATGGAACTCCAAAGCCTGAACCGCGAGGACCTCCTGCACGAAGTCCTCCAAGCCACCACCGCCCGCGAGGATTCCTGAGCACCGCCCCATCTTTCGCTTTCCACTTTATCTTTCTCTTTATCCCCACGGCGCGAATGGCGGGCGGATTCCGGGCAAGGGGGGAGAAAGTAAAAGAGAAGGAAGAAAGAATAAAGACCCCAGCCGATCCCGCGTTCGCGGGACTGAGCACCGCCCAGCCAACTCCTAGACCTTTAGACCTTCAGACTTCCGCCAGCCGATGCCCTTAACCGACACCTCCGTCAAACGCCCGGTCGCCACCGCGATGGTCTTCCTGATCATCATCACGCTCGGCGTGGCCGGCCTGCGCCACCTGCCCATCGATCTGCTCCCCCCGATCGAGTTCCCCTCCCTCACCGTCGCCGTCGACTACCCCAACGTCGGCCCCGAGGAAATCGAGGAGATCATCACCCGCCCGGTCGAAAACGCCGTCGCCGGCGTACCCGGCATCGAACGCGTCCGCTCCCGCTCCGAGGAGGGCGAATCCCGGGTCACCCTCGACTTCGTGCGCGGCACCAACCTCGACGAGGCCGCCAACGACCTGCGCGCCGCGCTCGAGCCCATCCGCGACAACCTCCCGCCCGAGATCGAGGCGCCCCGCGTCTGGAAGTTCGATCCCAACAACGTGCCCGTCATCTTCGTCGGCGCCTCCTCGCCCACCTGGAACCTTCAGGAACTCACCCTCATCCTCGAGCGCGAGATCTCCAAACGCTTCGAACAGATCCCCGGCGTCGGTCGCGTCGATGTCTGGGGCGGCGTCCACCGCCAGGTCCGCATCGACCTCAAGCGCGACCGCCTCAACGCCTCCCAACTCTCCTCCGCCGATGTCCGCGCCGCCCTCGCCTCGGGCAACATCAACCTGCCCGGCGGCAACGTCGTCTCCGGCGTGCAGCAGCTCTACGTTCGCACCCTCGGCGAATACACCTCGCTCGATCAGATCCGCAACACCGTCATCACCCAGATCGACGGCAAGGCCATCCGCGTCGGCGACGTCGCCGAGGTGAGCTTCGGCTACGAAGACCTCGACCGCCTTGTCCGCATCGACGGCCGACCCATGCTGCGCTTCGCCATCCGCAAGCAGACCGGCGCCAACACCGTCGCCGTCTCCGACGCCGTGCGCGCCGAGGTCGACCGCATCAATGCCGAGCGCCCCGACCTGCGCATGCTCATCGCCTCCGACCAGGCCACCTTCATCAAGGGCTCCATCTCCAACGTCGCCAACTCCGCCGGCTGGGGCGCCCTCTTCGCCGTCGCCGTCCTCTACGCCTTCCTCCGCAAGGGCTCCTCCACCTTCATCATCGCGGCCGCCATCCCCATCTCCATCATCGCCACCTTTGGCCTGCTCTACTTCAACGGCCTCACGCTCAACCAAATGAGCTTCGGCGGACTCGCCCTCGGCATCGGCATGGTCGTCGACAATGCCGTCGTCGTGCTCGAGAACATCACCCGCCTGCGCGAGGAGGGACGCGACCGCCGCCAGGCCTCGCTCGTCGGCACCAAGGAGGTCGCCGGCGCCATCGTCGCCTCCACCCTCACTACCACGGTCATCTTCCTGCCGGTCGTGTTCATGCAGACCGTCTCCGGCGTCATCTTCCAGCAGCTCGCCCTCGTCGTCGTCTTCGCCCTCGTCTGCTCGCTGCTCGTGGCCCTCACCCTCGTGCCCATGCTCGCCAGCAAGATCCTCGACCGCTGGCCCCGCCGCCGTTCTCCCTCGCCTTCGCCCGCCCGCGCCACCGCGACCCCCGCCCGACCTTCCGTTTTCCGCCGCCTCGAAGACCGCTACGCCACCCTGCTCGGCTGGGCCGTCGCCCACAAGCAACGCGTCATCTACTCCTCCATCGGCCTCGTCGCCCTCGCGGCCGCCGCCTTTCCGCTCATCCCCGTTGAACTCGCCCCGCAGTCGGAGGCCGACGAAATCGACGTCGATATCCGCATGGCCGACGGCACCAACATCGCCGTGCTCGACCGCTACCTCGGCGACCTCGAGAAGATCGTCGCCGCCCACGTCCCGGCCGACGCCATCGAACATCTCACCACCGAGATCCGCGACGGTCGCGCCGAGGTCGAGATCGCCATGGCCCACGACAGCGCCATCTCCACCACCGAACTCGCCGACCGGCTGCGTATCGCGACCGACGGCCGCATCCCCGGCGCCGATATCCGCGTCAGCTCCCAGTCCGGCCTCTGGATCCTGCGCATGGTCTTCGGCAACGGCGGCGGGACCGAGGATGTCTCGATTCAGCTCCGCGGCCATGACCTCGCACAGGCCCAGCGCATCGGTCGCCAGATCCAACACGCCATCGAAACCCTGCCCGGCATCGAGGGCGTGCGGGTCGGCCGCGAGGAAGGCCGCCCCGAACAAAACCTCATCTTCAACCGCGAGAAGATCGCCGAACTCGGCCTCAACATCCGCGACGTCGCCTCCGTGCTCCAGACCAACGTCGGCGGCAGCCGCGCCGGTGCGTATCGGATCGGTGGAGACGAGTTTCCCATCATGGTGCGCCTGCGCCCCGAAGACCGCCAGAGCGTGCAGTCCCTCGACAACATTCCCCTTCGCCTCCCCACCGGCGAGACCATCCCGCTCTCCGCCGTCGTGGACAAGGAAGCCAGCCGCGGCCCGCCCGAGATCGACCGCATCGACGGCCAGCGCATCACGACCATCACCGCCAACCTCACCAAAGGCGTGGCCCTCGGCGACGCCGTCGAGTCCATCCGCGACCGCCTCCAGGGCGTGTCGATCCCGCCCGGTTTCTCGGTGTACTTCGGCGGCGCCTACGAGGAGCAGGCCAAGTCGGCGGCCGACTTCCGCATGTCGCTCCTCATTGCGATCCTGCTCATCTACATGGTCATGGCCGCGCAGTTCGAGCGCTTCCTCGATCCGCTGGTCGTGCTCTGCTCGGTCCCGCTCGCCATCATCGGTGTCGTGCCCACGCTCCTGCTCACCGGCACCACCATCAACATGCAGAGCCTCATGGGCCTGGTCATGCTCACCGGCATCGTGGTCAACAACGCCATCGTGCTGGTGGACTACATCAACCTGCTCCGCCGCGAAGAAGGTCTGCCCATGGCCGAGGCGGTGAAGAAAGCTGGCGCCCGCCGCCTGCGTCCGATTCTCATGACCACCATGACGACCGTGCTCGGCCTGCTCCCGCTTGCGCTCGGCATCGGCACCGGCGCGGAGATTCAGGCCGCGCTCGCCCGCACCGTGCTCGGCGGTCTCATCGCCTCGACCCTCGTCACCCTCGTCTTCATCCCCGTCCTCTACACCGGCGCCCACGACCTCCTCGCCCGCTACCGCGCCCGCGACCAAGACAGCGCCTCCAGCCCCCTCCCCGCCCCGCAGCGCAGCTGAGCACCCGCCGCAGCCAGCCACACCGCCATAAACGGACGAGACGTCCGTTCTCCTCCAAGTCCGCCCGCCCCCATGGAGAACGGACGTCCCCGTCCGTTCACACTGCCCCTCCGCCACCACTCCGCCGCCACACCGCCATAAACGGACGAGACGTCCGTTCTCCTCCTGTCCGCCCGCCCCCTTGGAGAACGGACGTCTCGTCCGTTTGCGTTGCCTCTCCGCCGCCCCCAGGTACCACAGACATTCCTGTCTGTGCCCCCTGCCCCTCGGTCCCTGCCCTCTCCGCACCGTCGCCCCCTCCACCGCGGGCGCGCACGAGGCGCGCCCCTAAATCCCCCACCGTTGATCCAGCGAATACTTCCCCGGCCCGGCCAAAAACAGCGCGAGAAATCCGAACGCGAAGAGAAACGCCGTTTCCCCGCCATGCGGCGCCCGAAAGCCGAAGTGATGAAAAAGACTCCAGGCCACCAGCATCGTGATGGACAAACCCAGCGCATGCAGCCGCGTCGCCAGACCCAACATGATCGCGATGCAGCCAAAGGTTTCCAACCACGTCACCAGCACGTAACTCAGTTCACTGGAGATCCCGATGAGATCGGGAAAGCTGTGAAACTCCTTCCGCGCTCCCGCCAATGAAAACCCGTTGGGCAGTCCCGCCGCCTCGTCCCGCCAGCCGGTGAGTTTGCCCCAGCCGTGGTAGCGGATCATCACAAAGGGCAGCGCCAGCCGCAGCATCAGCAGGGCGACGTCGGTGTTGAGCGGCAGAAAGGAAAGACCGAGGAGTTTTTTCATAAGCGGACCAGAAAGCAGGGCCACCCTGCCACCCCGCTCGCCCTCCGCAACCGCCACGCCCGTCCCTGTTCACCATCCTGTCTCTTTCTGTCCTCCATTTTTCTGCCGTTTTCCCCCTTCCTCCCGTCCCCTCCACCGCCGTCGTCTTAACCACAGATTGCACAGAGCACACAGAATCCTTCGCGTCCCATCGCGCCTTTCGCGGTTTTCTCCCGGGCTCTCCGACTCTGTGGATTCTGTGCATTCCGTGGTTAAAAAACTCACTGCCTCTCCGCCGCCGATCCCGACCGCAACCTGACGACAGAAAAACCAGGGACAGAAACAGAAAGCCCACGCCCCTCCTCATTTTTCTGCCGTCCACTATTCTGTCGTTTTCCCCCTTCCTCCCGGCCACTCCAACGCCGTGGTCTTAACCACAGATTGCACAGAGTACACAGAATCCTTCGCGTCCCTTCGCGCCTTTCGCGGTTCCCCCTCCCTCTTCAACTCCGTGCAGTCGGTGCACTCCGTGGTTATAAAATCCTGTCCTTCCGCCCAAAAATTCGGCCCCACGTCCAAGTGATAGAGAGGTCTATTGTCTCGCGTGGCTCGTTGTTCCAGGGCCTGAGGAGCGAACGATCACCGGAATCCGGCCGCGCGTCTATGGACGCACGCAACGGTTCACTTGCAGTTGAGATTCTTGCGCCCCGCGGTCGCGGGACTAGGCTGCGCCCAGCCGCGGCCAAAACCTCTTTTAGACGAAGTAGACCCAGCGGTCCCTCCTCAGTCCGTGCACGGAAACGGATTCCGTTCCTCGAATCCCTCCTGATGCCAATACGGATAGGTCTTCGTTTTCGCACCGGCTGCCGACAGCTTCGCCATCTGCGCGTCATTGAGCGACCAGTTCACCACGTCCAGGTTTTCGCGCAGCTGCTTCTCGGTCCGCGCGCCGAAGATCACGCTCGACACGCTCGGCCGTTGCATCACCCAGCGCAGTGCAACCTGCGCGATCGACTTGCCCGTCTCTGCCGCGACCTCATCCAGCGTATCGACCACGTCATACACCAGCGCATCTTCGACCGGCGGCGACACGCGCCTGGTCCAGTCACTGTGCAGGCGGCTCACTTCCGGCAGCGGCTGACCGCGCCGCATCGCCCCGCCCAGCCGGCCCATCCCCAGCGGACTCCATCCCACCAGCCCGACGCCCTGATCAAGCGCCAACGGCATCAGCTCCCACTCATACTCGCGGCCCAGCAGCGAATAGTAGGCCTGGTGGGCCACGAACCGCGCCAGCCCCAGCCGCTCGCTCGTCGCGAGCGACTTCATCAAGTGCCAGCCCGAGTAGTTGGAGCAACCGATGTAACGGATCTTCCCCGCCTTCACCAAGTCATCGAGGGTTGCCAGCGTTTCCTCGACCGGCGTGAGCGCGTCGAAAGCGTGGAGCTCATACAGGTCGATGGTGTCCGTATTCAAACGCCGGAGACTGCCCTCGACCGCCTTGATGATTGCGGCCCGCGAGTGCCCCACGTCATTGGGACCGTCGCCGAACCGGAAGGTCCCCTTGGTGGAAATGAGCAACCGGTCCCGCTTCCCCTTGATCGCCTCGCCCAGCACGGACTCCGCCGTGCCCCCGCCATACACATTGGCCGAGTCGAAGAAGTTCATCCCATGGTCGAGACAGATATCGACAAACCGCGCCGCCTCCTTGGCGTCGGAGTCCCCCCACCCCTGATTGATCTCCGCCGGCCCAAACGTGCACGTCCCCATGCACAGCACCGGCACCTTCAACCCACTGCGACCCAACTGACGGTATTCCATGGCCATGGTTGAGCGGGTTTAACCACCAATGGACACGAATAAACACGAATCGCACTGAGCGTTGAACGCGCAACTGCAGGTGGACGCCGGCCTCCGGACGGCGTTTTTCGCATCTCCGCGCCGCCCGACAAAAACGTGAACCCAGCCAAGCAGCATTTCGACGCGCGATCCGGCGCCACGTCTTACTTTTCTCGATTGTCTTACCTCCGCCTTCCCCGTCTTCTTTCCCTATGGCCGAGGCTCCCAAAAAACAAACGGTGCGTTTCACCACCAAAGGTCAGGTCGTCATCCCGGCGCGGCTGCGGGAGTATTTCCAGATCGAGAGCGGCACCGAAGCCATCGTGGAGGAAACCGCCGACGGCATTCTGCTACGCCCCGTTTCGAAACGGTCGGTCAAACAAGCGCGTGGCGTGGGCCGCGGCCCGGCTTCCAAGGCGATCACCCCGACGGAACGTGCCAAATTGAAGGCCGAGGAACGCGCCTTGGAAGACGCCAAGTATGCCCGCCTCACCCAACGTCGTCCTCGATAGTTTCGCGCTCATCGCGTTCCTGCGCGACGAACCCGGGGCGGATTTCGTCGAGCGGCTCCTGGAGGACGCCGCGGCCAGCCGGTGCCAGCTTTGGATGACCGAGGTCAACTACGCCGAAGTGCACTACGTCCTCACCCGCAAGGAAGGCCTCGCGACCTGGCAGAACTGTGAGAAGGCGATAGCCGGATTACCGATTCGCTTCGTTCCCGCCGATCGAGTCCTCGCCAACGCCGCCGCCCCCCTTAAAGCCGATCACAAACTCAGCTTGGCCGACGCCTTCGCCGCCGCTCTCGCGCAGGAACTCCCCGCCACCCTCGTCACCGCCGACCCGGAGTTCAAAACCCTGGCCAAATCGATCTCCATCGATTGGCTGAAGTAATAGACAGGAAGATTCTCAAGACACGCTTGTTATCTGAACGATAGATCGGTAACCCGAAGCACAAATGACCGAATCCGAGGTTCGTCAGGCGTGTTTCAATGCACTCGACAAGCTTGTCGCAGATTTCGGCAGCGTCCTTAGTTGGAATGCAATCGCTCAAGGTTTCCTAGTCGGCGATGAAACGGTGTTTTTCGCCTCCAAGGCCCATGGAATATTTAAGCCGAAGCAACTAACGGGCGGTGCAGCTCTCAGTATAAAAACAGTTCAACCGTCGCGATCCGGAAGGGAAGCGCCATACAACGATTCGGAAGTGTTCGAGGGTGTATTCGAGTACCGCCTTGAACGATCTGGTCGGGATAACCGCCTCCTTTCAATGGCGCAGTCTCTCAGCCTTCCGCTTGTTTATTTCCGAGGTGTTGCGGACGCACAATATGAGGTCATCTATCCAGTATTCGTGGAACGAGTCGACGAGGGGAAGGGATCCGCGTTGGTGGTGTATTCTGACGACTCATCGGTGATCACACTGGGCGGCGTCAAGCGGCGAGTGCACTGTCTTTTGATATAGCCTCATGAAAGGCTT